>CAJFVV010000018.1 GCA_904420565.1 Candidatus Pseudoscillospira faecavium | reverse complement strand
TTGGATACTTTTCCCTTAGGTACTGCCATTTTCGTGACACCTCCTTGGTAAGTAACTGCACGGAGCAGCGTATTTTTTCATAATCTAATCCTGCTACTCGTCCTGCTGCAGCAATTTTGCAAGCACCGCCAAGCGGGGATCCGGCTCCTTTTTGCAGGTGCAGGACCCGAGGTTTAAATCTGCGCCGCAAATCGGGCAAAGGCCCTTGCAGTCTTCCGAGCAAAGCGTTTTTGTATCCATGCCGAGGATAAATGCCGTGCGGGCCAGATCTTCTACATCCACTTCTCCATCCTGCAGCAGAATGATTTCATCATCCGCCTCATCCTCATTTTCCAGTTCTTGCGCAAGCATATGCTCAAAGGTCACTGTCTTGGGCAAAACCAATGCTTTTCCGCATCGATCACAGAATGTGTGGAGTGTTGTTTCTGCCTTTCCTTCCAAAATCAGGACGCCTGCCATATTACGGACACTTCCCGTTACCACAACAGGCTCCGCAACTGGGCAACACCCGCCGAATTCCACACAAGACAGATCCATCGAGAACTGGAAACTAATCTTTTCTCCGGGGGTATTGATAATTTTACGAACTGATAAGCGCATACTACACCTCACAATGGTACGGGTAGTATTATAGTCGAGAGTCCCACAAATGTCAAACCTTTTTTCATGTATTTTACAGTTTTTTTCCAATAATCGATTTTCACACGGATTTTTTCCTTTTTTTTGCCATTTCAGCGATAGGATTTCCATATAGCGTATGATATACTATAAAAAATAATATTACAATACTGCAGCGTCTGCTGCAACAGGATCGTCCGCGGAGGGGAAACAGTTTGAAAGAATTGAAAGTCGGGAAAAATGATGCAGGGCAGCGTCTGGATCGCTTTGTTGCAAAATCTGTACCGCTGCTCCCTCCTGCTCTGCTGCAAAAATATATCCGCCTGAAACGAATTAAAGTCAATGGCAAAGGCAGCAAGCGCGACGTGCGTCTGCAAATCGGCGATATGCTGCAGCTTTATATCAACGATGAATTTTTTGACCGGCCCAGCGCAGAAAATGCATTTTTAAAAATTGCAAACCCAACAGTAGACATTATATATGAAGATGAAAACATTTTAATCGCAAACAAACGCCCGGGACAAGTGGTGCATGCTGATGAAAGCGATGACATCCACACTCTGATCAACCATATTCAGGCATATCTTTACCAAAAGCGCGAATGGAATCCCCGCTGGGAAAATGCATTCGCCCCGGCCCTGTGCAACCGTATTGACCGCAACACAGGCGGCATGGTGATCGCTGCAAAAACAGCTGAGGCCCTGCGCATCATGAACGAAAAAATCCGCAACCGGGAAATTCTCAAGTATTACCTCTGCATCACATTGGGCCGCCCTTCTCCTGCTGCAGGCACTTTAAAAAACTATCTTTTGAAAGATGAGTCCAAAAAGCAGGTCTACGTTTACAATGTCCCAAAGCCCGGCGCCAAAACCGCAGTCACTTATTATAAAACCATACAAAGCCGCGGAGAACTCAGCCTGGTGGAATGTGAACTTTTAACCGGAAGAACCCATCAGATCCGCGCACAATTTGCCGCTGCCGGCCATCCTTTGCTGGGCGATGGGAAATATGGAGTTGGAGAAATCAACCGCAGATACGGTATGGAGAAACAGGCGCTGTATTCCTACAAATTAATTTGTGATTTCAATACAGATGCCGGCCTTTTAAACTATTTGAAAGGCAAAACTTTTGAAGTAAAAAATATTCCATTTTTACAGGAATATTTTTCTTGATTTTCATTGACTTTTTTCTATGGATCTTTTATTATGTGATTCGATTTGTTTTGACGCGCTTCGCTGTGTGTCCTATAAGAGTTTTGAAGAAAGGTGGGAATGTTACGTATACACACAAATGTTTATACAACGCGCAACATTTTAAGTGACTTTACAGGAAACGGGGGAGGATAAATGTCCAAAGAGTTAATTCGCCTTGTAGACTGCTGCATGGCGTTTGACGACGAGCTTGTTCTCGATAATTTAAATCTTACAATTGATAATCGTGAATTTCTGACGCTGCTCGGTTCCAGCGGATGCGGAAAAACCACCACGTTGCGCATCATCGGCGGTTTTTTATCACCCACATCCGGTTCGGTTTATTTTGACGGCGCGGAAATTACCAATGTACCGCCCCATAAGCGACAGATCAACACGGTATTTCAAAAATACGCCCTTTTCCCGCATTTGGACGTATATGAAAATATCGCGTTTGGTCTCCGCATCTCCAAAACGCCGAAAGATGAAATTGACCGGCGCGTAAAAGAGATGCTGGATATTGTCAGCTTACGGGGCTTTGATCATCGCAAACCCAACGCCTTGTCCGGCGGCCAGCAGCAGCGTGTGGCTATTGCCCGCGCCCTGGTAAACCGCCCCAAGGTGCTGCTGCTCGACGAACCTTTGGGCGCCCTGGATCTGCGCCTGCGAAAGGATATGCAGAACGAACTGAAGCGGATTCAGCGGCAAACGGGAATTACGTTTATTTATGTAACCCACGATCAGGAAGAAGCCCTGGCCATGTCTGACACAGTGGTAGTCATGGATAAAGGGCATATTCAACAGATCGGCACTCCTGAAGATATATATAATGAGCCGAAAAATGCATTTGTTGCAGATTTTATCGGTGAGTCCAATATTCTGGACGGCTGCATGCACGAAGATTTTGTGGTGGAATTTCTTGGCTGCAAATTCCCCTGCGTTGACAAAGGCTTTGCAAAAAAAGAAGCTGTGGATGTGGTTATCCGTCCGGAAGACATTGACATTGTTCCAAAAGAAGAAGGCCGCCTGAGCGGCATGATCACCGAAATTACTTTTAAGGGAATTTATTACGATATCATTGTGGATATCAATGGATTCAAGTGGCTGATCCAAACCACGGATTTTCATCCTTTGGGCAGCACAATCGGCATTGTCATTCCACCGGATGATATCCATGTGATGAAAAAGAGCGTCTATTCCGATCAGGTGGGCGACTACAGTTCCTACAGTGACGAATACGAAGAAATTAACGACCCTGACTTTGCCGAAAAAGAAGAGACGGACGAGGAGGACAAAGAACATGAGTTCTAAAGCATTTGTCCGTATTGCCGCCGTCCCTTATGTGGTCTGGATGGCCATTTTCGTCATCGTGCCGCTGCTCTTTATTGTAGGCTATGCATTTACCAATTCCAGCGGAGCGCTTACCCTGGAAAATTTCTCCAACCTCGGCGTTTACGCCCCGGTGTTTAAAAATTCTTTTCTGCAGGCTGGTATTGCCACTCTGGTCTGCCTTTTGATTGGCTATCCGTTCGCCTATATTCTTTCCAATGAGCGGCCCTCCGTGCAAAAAGTTGCCATCCTGCTGATCATGCTTCCCATGTGGATGAATTTCTTGCTGCGCACCTATGCCTGGATGACCATTCTGGAAAACAACGGTTTTCTCAATCAGTTTTTCCGCAGCATCGGCTTAATTGACTATCTGAACAATATTGGGATTTTAACGACGGATTATATTCCCATGATCAACACCAGTTTTGCTGTTGTCCTGGGTATGGTGTACAACTATCTGCCGTTTATGATTCTGCCGATTTTCACTGTGCTGAGCGGAATTGACCGCCGCTATATCGAAGCGGCTCAGGATTTGGGGGCAAACCGTCGTCAGACCTTCCGGCGGCTGATTTTGCCGCTGTCTCTTCCCGGCGTGCTTTCCGGCATTATGATGGTGTTTATCCCTTCCGTCAGTACCTTTGCCATTTCCCGCTTATTGGGCGGCGGTCTCCACTGGCTGCTGGGTGACGTCATTGATATGCAGTTTTTGGGCGGCACCTACAACCCTCATCTTGGCAGCGCCATTTCGCTGATTATGATGATTGTCGTCGTGGTATGCATGGGTATTATGAACCGCTTTGGCGACGGTGAAGATGAGGCGGTGTTGCTATGAGCAGAGCGTTTGGTATTTCCAGGATCTATAATGTGCTCGTTTATATTTTCTTGTATGCACCGATCCTGGTTCTGATTATCTTTTCTTTCAACGACTCCAGAAACCGCGCAGTATGGTCGGGCTTTACATTGCACTGGTATGCAGATCTGCTGCAAAATGACGCAATCATCAACGCATTTATTGTCACGCTGGGAGTTTCGGTCCTGGCAGCGCTTGTAGCCACCATTTTCGGTACCTTGGCCGCAATCGGTTTCTTTTCCATGCGGCGAAAGCCCCGCGCATTCTTCATGGGCGTCAACAATATTCCCATGACCAATGCAGATATTATCACCGGCGTTTCCCTGATGCTGCTGTTTGTTTTCTCAACACAGGTATTGAATGACCTTGCGTACTGGATCGGCGCAAACACCGGTTTCTGGCTTCCTGTTGATTTCCACCTGGGTTTTATTACCCTTCTTCTGGCGCATATCACATTTGATACGCCCTATGTCATTTTATCCGTGATGCCTTGCCTGCGTCAGCTGGATAAAAATTTATCCGAGGCAGCCCAGGATCTGGGGGCCACGCCCCTGCAGGCTTTTACCAAAGTGGTTCTGCCTCAGCTGCGTCCCGGCATCATCAACGGCGCAATTATTGCTTTTACTATGTCGGTAGATGACTTTGTTATTTCTTATTTCACTGCCGGCGCTGACGTTTCAAACCTGGCCATGGAAATCTATGCCATGGCGCGGCGACACATCAGCCCGGAAATCAATGCAATTTCTACAATCCTATTCGGCATTGTCATGATTTTGCTGATTATTATCAACGTGCGCTCCATTCGCCAGGAACAGGCCGAAGCTAAGCGTCTGCATGCATTAAAACGGGATGCCTCCCAGCAAATATGAGCGCAGCGTAAAATTTTATTAAGGAGTGAATCTGAAGAAATGGTGAAACGTATTTTTGCTTTGAGCTGTGCAGCAGCCATGCTGTGCACCATGCTGGCCGGCTGCGGCAGCAGTGCGCCGAACGGCGTTGTTCGTGTTTACAACTGGGGCGAGTATATTGATATGGATCTTTTGGATGAATTTACAGAAGAAACCGGCATCAAAGTGCTTTACAGCACTTATGACAGCAACGAAAATATGTATACAAAGCTGAAAAGCGGCAGTGTCAATTATGATGTGATTGTGCCCTCTGATTATATGATCAGCCGTCTGATCGACGAGGGCATGCTGATGAAGCTGGATTTTTCTCAAATTCCCAATTACGCCAATATCGACGAGCAATACAAAAACATGATTTACGACCCAACCAACGAGTATTCCATCCCTTATACCTGGGGGACCACCGGTATCATCTATAATCCAAATATGGTGGATCGTCCCATCACCAAATGGGCCGACCTGTTTGACACAGATCTTCTGGATCCGCACAGCGTATTGATGTTTGACAATTCCCGTGACTGCATCGCCATTGCGTTGATGGCACTGGGCTATGATATCAATACGACAAACCCCGATGAAATTACTGCTGCAGTAGATTTGCTGGTACAGCAGAAAGAAGACGGCTTGGTACAGGCCTATGTGATGGATCAAATTTTTGACAAAATGGCAAACAATGAAGCAGCAGTAGGCGTTTATTACGCCGGTGACTATCTGATCATGCTGGAAGATAACCCCGATCTGGTCTGGGTACAGCCGGAGGAAGGCGCCAATCTGTTCCTGGATGCCATGTGTGTTCCCACCACCTGTCAGAATTATGACAATGCCATGGCATTCATCAATTTCATGTGTGACAACAACTCCTATGTCCAGAATTTCGATGTAATCGGTTATGCGCTTCCTTCGTCCGGCGCCACTGCAATGCTGGATGAAGAATACCGCAGCAGCGACATTTTGTATCCTTCCCAGGAATATCTGGACACCTGCACCGCTTTTATTAATCTGGATCAGGCCTCTCTTGAGCTTTACGACAGTGAATGGCTCCGTCTTGGCATGACCCAGGCCGGCAATTAACAAGGAGGAATCGCAGTAATGCTGGAAATCGGAATGAAACACCGCGCAGAAACCGTGGTTTCTGCAGAAAATACCGCTGCCAAGGCAGGCTCTGGTAATCTGATGGTTTTTGGAACCCCTTATATGGTAGCTCTGATGGAAAATGCGGCATTGTCGCTGATGGCGTCTACCCTGCCTGAGGGAAAAGGTACTGTGGGAACATCTATCCAAATTACCCACAGTGCGCCCACCCCTGTCGGAATGAAGGTCTGGGCTGAGGCAGAAGTGACCCACATTTCCGCCAACGGGAAAATGGTAGACTTCCAAGTGCGCGCCTATGATGAAGCCGGCTTGATCGGTGAAGGCACCCATCAGCGTGCAATTATCGACAACGAACGTTTTCTGGCCAAAGCAAACGGAAAACTCGCCAAATAATCCGGAGGCCGGCATTTCAAAACATATAAATCAGCGGCAGAGAAAAGTTTTCTCTGCCGCTGATTTTTTATAAAAAATGGCGCATCGCAACGATGCGCCGGACTGTATATACTTCGCTGGATTTGATCGCTTCAGGTATTGTGATCCGATACATGAAACTGCTTCAAATTCCCGATTTTCTGGGCACGCAGATCCATTTCCCGGCATACATCCTCCAGCGTGACACCGCACTCGTTCATCATCACCATGATATGATAAAAAACATCATTGATTTCCTCAACCAGATTCTCTCTATCGCCATTTTTGGCCGCGATGATCGTTTCGGCGCACTCCTCACCTACTTTTTTCAAAATTTTATCCAATCCCTTATCGAATAAATAGCAAGTATAGGATCCTTCCTGAGGCTGACTGCGCCGCTGAGCAATGACCGCCTCCATCTGTTCAAAAGAATTCATGTCTCTTCCTCCATAATCGTATTAAAAAAGCAACTTCTGCTTCCTGTGTGACAAGTGGGACCATCCGGATGGCACAAATACAACAGCGTATCCGTGTCGCAATCAGTTATCATTTTAACCACATGCAGAAAATGACCGCTGCTCTCCCCTTTGTTCCAAAGCTTCTGTCTGGAGCGAGACCAGAACCAAGCTGTTTTTGTTTTCAGAGTCAGCTCCACCGCCTCCCGGTTGGTAAAGCCCAGCATCAGTACTGTCCGGTCTTCCGCATCCTGAATAATCACCGGTATCAAATCCGACTTTTGAAATAACTGATTCAAATCAAACGTCATAGGTACATTCTCCTCACAGCCGTACAGGAATATCCTGCTCATGCAGGTATTGCTTTACCTGCCCGATCGTCAGCTCCCCAAAATGGAACAGCGAAGCTGCCAGCGCCGCATCTGCATCCGTTTCTTCAAATACCTGCGCAAAATGCTCCAATTTGCCGCAGCCGCCGGAGGCAATGACCGGGATATGCACCGCATTTGTCACCAACTGCAGCATGGGCAAATCAAAGCCTGCCTTGGTACCGTCAGCATCCATACTCGTCAGCAGAATTTCACCGGCACCGCGTTTTTCCGCTTCTGTAACCCAGTCCAAAAGATCGATACCCGTAAATTTCCGGCCGCCTTCCACAACAATTTCATAGTGTCCATCCGGTTTCTGCTTTGCATCTGCCGCCAGCACAACACATTGGCTGCCAAACCGCTCCGCCGCACGGGAAATCAGGCTGGGATCACGCACCGCTGCAGAGTTTATAGAAATTTTATCAGCTCCTGAACGCAAAAGCAGCTGAAAATCCTCCAATGTACGAATTCCGCCGCCCACAGTCAGCGGAACAAAAACCTGCTCTGCCGTCCGTGCCACCACATCTGCTACGGTCTTTCGCGCTTCATGGGTAGCCGTAATATCCAAAAAAACAATCTCATCTGCACCGGCATCGCTGTAGCATTTCGCGAGCTCCACCGGATCCCCTGCGTCACGGATATTGACAAAGTTGACGCCCTTAACCACACGCCCATCTTTGACGTCCAAACAGGGAATGATTCTCTTGGCTAACATTGTTCCCCCGCCTCTCTGATGGCCTGCACCAGATCAATGGTGCCTGCATAATACGCCTTGCCAATAATGGCGCCATACAGTCCCATATCCCGCAGGGCCAGAATATCGTTCAGCTGTGCCACACCGCCGCTGGCAATGATCCTGCAGGAAACACTCTGCTGCAAACGTTCCAGCCAGGCAAACGATGGGCCGGACAACATACCATCGGTGGAAATATCCGTGAAAATAATCGTCCGCACACCTATGGACTCCATTTCCTTTGCAAAGGACAGACAATCCAGCCCGGAATCCTGCTCCCAGCCGGAAACCCGGACCGTTCCTTCCAGCGCATCGATCCCGACCGCGATGCGCTCACCGTATTGACGAACAGCACTGCGTACAAAATCAGGATCAGACACCGCGGCAGAGCCGATACAGAGCCGATAGACGCCGCTCCTGTCTGCAGCGCGCAGATCCTCCATCGTGCGCAGCCCGCCGCCCAGTTCCACCCGAATGCCCGGCAGCTGCGCCACAGCCGCAACAATCGGTGCATTGATGCGCTCCCCACTGCGGGCACCGTCCAGATCCACCATATGGATCCAGCGAGCACCGGCCGCTTGAAAGGTGCGCGCTGTGGCTATAGGATCCTCCGCCACCTGGTGCACAGTATCAAAGTTTCCCTTTTTCAGGCGCACGCACTGCTGATTTTTCAAATCAATGGCCGGTTCAATAATCATCCCTGCAACCTCACAAAGTTCTTTAAGATTTCCAGCCCCACATCACCGCTTTTTTCCGGGTGGAACTGTGTGCCGTAAACATTGCCCTTTCCCACGGCGGCCACAACTTCTGTGCCGTAATCCGTCACCGCATAAATGCTTTCCCGATGCTCAGGCAGCGCACAAAAGGTATGGACAAAATACACATAAGCGCCCTCTTCAATTCCACAGAACAAAGGCGACGGCGTGCAGAAATGCAGTGCATTCCAGCCGATGTGCGGTAATTTATAGTTTGTTTGGATACGCTCTACCCGGCCGGGAACAAAATCCAATCCACGGCAGGGACGTATCTCTGTGCTGCTGCCAAGGAGCAGCTGCATACCAAGGCAAATGCCCAGAATCGGCTTTTTTCCCGCCTGCCGACGCAGCACCTCCGGGAGGCCGCGCTTTTTCAATTCCTGATAAGCATCCGGAAATGCGCCCACACCAGGCAGAATAATGCCTTCGGCGCGCTCCAGCACTGCCTCTTCCGCGGTCACCTGTGTCTCTGCACCGATATAATCCAGCGCATGTCGAATGCTGGCAAGGTTGCCAACATGATAATCTATAATCGCCGTATATCCCATCACAGCAATCCTTTCGTTGAGCTGACACCATCGCCCTCCATCTGCTTGGCGTCTTTCAGCGCCAAACCAAAGGCTTTGAACAGCCCTTCCGTGATATGATGCGCATTTTCACCGTATAACGCCTTCAAATGCAGCGTCAATCCTGCATGATTGGTCAAGGCGCGCATAAACTCCACGCTCAGGCAGGTATCATATTCTCCGCAGCGCTCCTGCGGCATTGGAGCATCAAACACCAAAAAGGGACGACCGGACACATCCAGCGCTGCAAAAGCCAACGCCTCATCCATAGGGACGCAGGCACTGGCAAAGCGACGGATGCCGCGCTTATCTCCAAAAGCACCTTTGAGGGCTTCGCCGATCACAATGCCCACATCCTCTACAGTGTGATGCCCGTCCACATGCAAATCGCCTTTTGCATGCACCTGCAGACCAATGCCCGCATAAAACGCAAAGGCATGCAGCATATGATCAAAAAAACCAATGCCTGTATTCAGGATAATTTCGCCGCCGTCCAGATGCAGTTCGACCTGGATCTCCGTCTCTTTGGTTTTCCGTTCAATTTTGGCAATCCGTTCCAATGCGCCCCGCTCCCCTCTTTATGTGTTTTCATCCTCAAAACGAACCTGAATGGAGTTGGCATGCGCCGTCAAAGATTCCGCCTGCGCAAAGGCCACAATGTGCTCCCACTGCTGCGCCAGCTGATCGCGGGAATATTCCAGCACACTCATGGTTTTCAAAAAACTCTCCACGGACAGCGGTGAGAAAAAGCGCGCTGTACCGGAGGTCGGAAGCACATGGTTCGGTCCGGCCATATAGTCGCCCAGCGGCTCCGGTGCATGCTCACCCAAAAAGACCGCGCCTGCATTCAAAATGAGCGGCAGCACTTCCCGCGGGTTTTCCGTGCAGATTTCCAGATGCTCCGGCGCAATTTCATTGGCCAGATCCGCACAAGTCTGCAAATCAGGGCAGACAATCGCCGCCCCGAAATCATGCAGGGATCGTTCGATGATATCTTTTCTGGACAGGTACGCCGTTTGACGTACGATTTCCGCATCCACCTGCTGCGCCAATTCTGCGCTGGTGGTTAAAAGCACCGCCGAAGCCAGCACATCGTGCTCCGCCTGGGAAAGAAGATCCGCCGCCACATATTTGGGATTGGCAGCAGCATCGGCAATCACCAGGACCTCCGAAGGGCCGGCAACCATGTCAATATCAATGGTTCCGTAAACCAGCCGCTTGGCAGCAGCTACATAGGCATTGCCTGGTCCGCAGATTTTATCCACACGCGGAATAAAACCCGCTCCATATGCCAAAGCTGCAACCGCCTGAATACCGCCCACACCGATCACACGATCCACGCCTGCGATTTTTGCCGCGGCAAGCACAGCCTGGTTCAAATTCTCCGTGGGCGGTGTGACCATGACAATTTCCTGCACACCAGCCACTTTTGCCGGCACCGCATTCATCAATACAGAGGATGGATAAGCTGCCGTGCCGCCGGGCACATAAATGCCCACGCGGGTCAAGCCGCGCACGACACGGCCCACTGTGCCGCCGACGGGGTTTTTCCATTCCATGGACTGTGTTAAAATCTTTTCGTTGTAATCACGAATGCTTTCTGCAGCCTCCTCCATGGCAGCAATCAGATCTTCAGGACAGGCCTCATAAGCTGCCTGCAATTCTTCCGGTCCGATCTCCCGCGGCGCCGCGCCGTCAAAACGCAGCGAGTATTTTTCGACAGCTGCATAACCGTTTTCCCGTACATCTTTTAAAACTGCCGCAGCAGTGGCGGTGATTTCTTCCCCCGTCTGCGCAGCACGGGCGCGCATATCTTCTATTTGTTTCTTTTCGGCAAGGCCGTCAGCCATAATCATTTTAAGCATGGGTCGCAAGCTCCTTTTCCAAACGTTCAATCAACGCATTGATTTCTTTCTGATACAGCTTCATACTGGCCGTATTCACAATCAGCCGGGCACTGACCGGCGCTACATCTTCAATGACCTCCAGGCCATTTGCCTTCAGCGTCGCACCGGTCTCCACAATATCCACAATCGCATCGGCCAGACCCACAATGGGTGCCAGTTCCACGGAACCCTCGATTTTGATAATGTGGACATCCATGCCCTTTTTATCAAAAAAGGCACGGGTAACATTGGGATACTTGCTGGCAATGGTACGGGTGTGATACCCTGCATAAAAGTCCCGGTCTTTTGGGCCGGCCAGGGCAAACTTGCATTTCCCAAACCCCAGATCCAGCACTTCATAAAAAGAATGACCTTTTTCCAGGATTGTATCTTTTCCCACAATACCGAGATCACAGACACCATGCTCCACATAAGTGATCACATCCGGCGCTTTGGCCAGAAACGCATCCATGGGATAATCAGGCAAATGGTGAATCAAACGGCGGCCGGGTTCATGAATTGGTGTGCAATCAATACCGATTTTTTCAAACAGTTCCACAGATTGCTCCTGGAGCCGCCCCTTGGTCAGGGCAATTTGTAAGCGGTGCATACGTCTCTCCTCCATCAAACCTGCTCCTCCCGCACGCCATCCGGGCCCAACAGAACCAATGTGCCAATGCCTTTTTCCCGGGCGAGACGGCGGCTTTCTTCTTCTGTTTTACAGCAGGACAGTTCAATGCTTCCCACCGCAGCGCTGCGCTGCAGCTGCATCGCTGCCGAAAGGCTGCCAGCTGCATAGTGGACAAGCTTCTGCGCCACAGGCTGTTCCGCTTCCGGCAGCGCGCTGGCCACACCGTCCACATCAATGGCAAACCCCGTTGCCGGCGCCTGACGGCCAAATTTTTCCATCAATGCATCATATCGTCCGCCGGCCACAACCACATGACCAAATCCTTCTACATAGCCGCAGAAAACCATACCGGTATAATAGTCAATTTGATGAACCAGGCCGAGATCAAAACCGACATACTCGCTCCACCCGGCAGCGCACAGCTCTTCATAAACGGTCGACAGCTCATCCAGCGCCTGCAGGGCAGCGGAATTTTTCGTCAAGCTTCGCGCTTCATCCAACACTTCCGCCCCACCAAACAAGCGGGAAAGGCGGCGCAAAGCCGGATAAGACGGACGGGCGGAGAAACGCTCCTGCAGCAGGTCATCCAATGCAGCAAAGCTCTTTTGCTCAATCAGCGTACGGATCGTTTCCACTTGTTCTCCATCGGTTTGCAGTTCATCCGCCAGAGCCTTGAAAAATCCTGCATGCCCCAACTCGATCCGATAGTTCTGAATCCCGCAGTTTTGCAGCGCTTCCAATGCAATTGCCACAACCTCTGCATCAGCCCGCTGGCCGGATGCACCAATCAACTCAATGCCGCATTGGTCCACTTCGCTCATATGTCCGGCATTGGCAGTCGCAGCACGGAAAATGGTTTCATTATAAAATAATCTGCGTGGCAAAGGTTCATGGCGCAAATGAGTGGCCGCAACCCGGGCAATCGGAAGTGTACAATCCGGCCGCAGCACCAAAATGTGACCGATCCGGTCAATCATTTTCAGCGTTCCCTCCTGCTGCACTGTGCTTCCAGCCCGCGTGAACACATCGTAATACTCTACCACTGGTGTGGCAATTTCGCTGTATCCGCAGCGGCTGAAAACCTCTGTCAGTTTTTGCTGCACCTGCCTGCGCAGGCAACACTCACCATAGAGAAGATCCCGCGTTCCCTCCGGAGTATTCATCATAAATCGCGCCATATTCCGCCCTCCCAAAGGCTTTACTTTAATACGCTAATATATTAGCATGTCGCAGTATTTGTGTCAATAGAGACATTGTGTATCACGCTCAGCCAAATAATGAAATCTGGCTGGTATCCGGCATTCCCGCAAAGGCACCCAAAGCCCGCAGATTATCCAAATGAGATTTGGAAAGCTTATTGCAGCAGATAGAAAATTCTTCCACCGAAACAAAACGCTTGCCCTTGCGCTGCTCCACTGTAGCCAATGCTGCTGATTCTCCCAAGCCGTGCACCGCGACAAAGGGCGGAATCAACCCACTCTCACAAATTACAAAACGGGTAGCATCCGATTCATAAATATTAATCGGATCGAAATGATAGCCGCGCAGATAAAATTCATAACAAACCTCCAGCGTAGTCGCTAAATCCTGCTCCACAGCTGTGGCATCCTTATTGTTCATAATTTCCTGCAGCTTCTGTTTGACCGCATCCAGTCCCGCACAGCAATATTCCGCGTCAAAGGCTTTGGCTCGGATGGAAAAAAAAGCAGCATAGAATGCCAGTGGTTTGTGTACCTTGAACCAGGCAATGCGAAACGCCATCATCACATATGCAACCGCATGGGCTTTTGGGAAAAGATAACCGATTTTGGCAAGGGAATCGATATACCATGCAGGCACATCATGCTCCTGCATGGCCTCCACCCATCCTTCCTGAAAGCCGCCTTTTTTCACCTTGCCCTTTCGCACGGCCTCCATAATTTTGAAAGACATTTTCGCATCCATTCCCTGGGAAATTAAATAAATCATAATATCATCGCGGCACCCGACGGTTTCCGTAACGCTGGCTGTCCCGCCGACAATCAAATCCCGTGCGTTGCCCAGCCACACATCCGTGCCATGGGAAAAGCCGGACAAACGAACCAGCGTGTTGAAATCTTTCGGCTGCGTGTCTTCCAGCATCTGACGGGTAAAGCGTGTGTTGAATTCCGGAATAGCCACAGCGCCGGTGGGACCTAAGATCGGATCATTTTCGTAACCAAGCACCGCAGAGGATGTAAAAATGCTCATCGTATCCTGATCATCCAGCGGAATCGCCCGGGCATTCACACCGGTCAAATCCTCCAACATACGCACAATGCTCGGATCATCGTGTCCCAGCATGTCCAATTTCAGCAGATTATCCTCCATGCAGTGATATTCAAAATGCGTGGTAATCGTATCACTGTCCGCGGCATCTGCAGGATGCTGCACCGGGCAAAAATCCTCAATTTCCTTATCATCCGGTACAACAACCAATCCGCCCGGATGCTGTCCTGTCGTCCGGCGGACACCGACAATGCCCTGGGTCAAGCGATTCTCTTCCGCACGGCCGGCAGTCATGCCGCGTTCCTCCAGAAATTTGCGCACATAGCCATAGGCCGTTTTATCTGCCAGAGTACCAATCGTCCCTGCGCGGAACACCTGCGTTTCGCCAAACATTTCGATAGCATGGCGGTGAGCCAATGCCTGATACTCGCCCGAAAAATTCAAATCAATATCCGGAACTTTATCGCCGCCAAACCCCAAAAATGTTTCAAAAGGAATTTGAAATCCGTCCTTCACATACTTGGTGCCGCACACCGGACAATTCTTATCAGGCATATCCGCACCGCAGCCATAGGAACCATCCATAATAAATTCACTGTGCTTGCAGTTGGGACAGCGATAATGAGGCGGCAGTGAATTCACCTCCGTTATGCCGGACATATAGGCGACCAAGGAAGACCCCACCGAACCACGGGAGCCAACCAGATATCCATTCTCCAACGACCGCTGCACCAGCTTTTGCGCCGACATGTAAATCACGTCGTATCCGCGGCCCAAAATGGAATTCATCTCCGTGTCCAGTCGTTCTTTGACCAGCTGCGGGAGTTCTTCCCCGTAAAGCTCATGAGCTTTACCCCATACCAAATTGTAGAGATCTTCTCTGGAATTTTCCAAACGCGGAGGAAAGAGCTGCCCCTTTGGCAAAAGCTGAATTTCCTCAACCATATCGGCAATCCGATTGGGATTGGTCACCACAACTTCCATGGCTTTTTCTTCGCCGAGATAGGCACACTCTTCCAGCATCTCTTCCGTTGTTTTAAAATAAATCGGCAAAGCCGCGTCTGCGTCTTCAAATTTTTTGCTGGCCAGCAAAATATGCCGGTAGACCTCATCCTCCGGATCTAAAAAGTGCACATCGCCGGTGGCTACAACCGGTTTGCCCAATTCTTCACCCAAACGTACAACGATGCGATTAAACTCTTTCAACTCTTCCACAGATTTGACTTTGCCCTGCCGCAGCATAAACATATTGTTGCACAGCGGCTGGATCTCCAGATAGTCATAAAAAGAAGCAATGCGCTTCAGCTCATCCCAACCTTTATGGTCGATAACCGCCTGAAACAACTCGCCCGCCTCGCAGGCAGAGCCAATAATCAAGCCTTCCCGATAGCGGATCAGTTCTGTTTTGGGGATAATTGGCTGACGCTTAAAATATTTGAGATTGGACAGGGAAATCAATTTATACAAATTGTGCATGCCCAATTTATTTTTTGCCAAAATAATCATATGCCGCGGCCGGCGGTTAGCTTTGCCCAGGGGACGCAGCTTGAGCATTTCTTCATTGATTTGCTGGATACGGGAAAGCCCGCGTTCACGCAGCATTTTGAAAAAAGGTACCAGCATATAGCCGACCGTTGCGCCGTCATCACTGGCGCGATGGTGATTGAATGCCGGCAGCTTCAAGCGTTCTGCCACGACATCCAATTTAAAATGCGTCAAATCCTGCAAAAGATTTTGTGCCAGAATCAGAGAATCGATATAGGTCGGATCAAAGGGCAAGCCTTCTTTTTTGCAATTTTCCCGAATAAATCCGATATCAAATTCCGCATTGTGCGCCGCCAGAGGGCGATCTCCGGCAAACGAGAGAAAGGCCTGCAACGCTTCTTTCGGCTGCGGCGCATCTTTCAGCATTTCATCGGTAATTCCGGTGAGACCGATGATTTCAGGCGTCAAACGGCGGTTGGGATTGACAAACGTCTGGAAAGTATCCACAATTTCCCCATTCCGTAATATCACTGCGCCAATCTCTGTAACGGCTTCATACTTTACATTCAATCCCGTTGTTTCAATATCAAAACAGACAATTTCGTCGTCAAAATCGCAATCCTTTATTCCGTGTACCGCCAAACGGTCATCCAGATTATTGACAAAATACGCTTCAACACCATACAGAATTTTAATCTTTCCGCCTGCTGCAGAAGCGGCATCCGGAAAGGACTGTACAACGCCGTGATCCGTAATGGCAATGGCAGGGTGCCCCCAGCGAATCGCAGTTTTAACCACTTTCTTTGTATCTGTCAATGCATCCATATTGGACATGCGTGTATGTAAATGCAGCTCCACCCGTTTCTGCGGCGCATTGTCCATGCGCTCCTGATGCTCCGCGAGACAAATGCAATAGGGGTCCATCTGTAAATCCATGCCATCCCTGGTCAATTTCATGCGCCCCTGCACCGTGAGATACATATCCACCTTGATTTTTCCGCGAATGGCCTCCACTTCTTTTTCCTTCAGATACTTCACCACGCGCACAGAACCCTGCTCATCTGTCATATCAAAGGTCAGGCACCAAACCCCCGCCCGCCGGGTTTCATAAAGTTCTTCAGCAAAAACACGTCCTGATATGGCAAACGTCGGCATTTTTAAGCTTAGATTACTCATGGGCACAATTTCCGCTGTGATATGCCCGCCCAAAAGAACAGTATCATCTGCCGTGGTCGCAGCAGCACCATATCCCCGCTTTTTCGTCGGTGCAGATACCGCAGGCGCGTTTTTTTCTTTTTTCTCCGGCACACAAATCCGCACGGAAATCTGCACATCCTGCAGATGATAAAGCTGGCACAGCTCCTGGCGCACCTTCTCCAGCGCGCCTTCCGGCAGCTTCTCCTGGGAAAGCAGCTTCAGCTCCATGGAAAAAGTATCCTGGTGAACAACAGCTTCTTCAATCAGCACCTCCAGCAGCAAAAGGCGCAGACTGCGCGCCGGGACATAATCGGAAAATAACTCAAAAAAAGGAATGACTTTGCTCATTTTCTGTTTCAGACTCCTTCACAAAGAGCAGATTTACAACCTTATAATTTTTCAATTTCTTCCATCAAAGCATCTACCAACTTTTCCTGGGAAACTTTACGCAGTACCTGCCCCTTGCTGAAGACCAAACCTTCGCCGTTGCCGCCGGCAATCCCCACATCTGCTGCAGAGGCTTCTCCCGGGCCATTGACAACACATCCCATTACCGCCACTGTAATCGGTTTATCACAGCCGGCCAAACGGCGCTCCACCTCATCGGCAATCGCAATCAGATCGATTTTCGTACGGCCGCAGGTAGGGCATGCAATCAGATTGACTCCCTCCTTGCGCAGGCCGGCCGCTTTTAAAATATCCTTGGCAACAGCAATTTCTTCCACCGGATCTGCAGTCAATGTGACGCGAAATGTGTCTCCAATTCCCATACAAAGCAATCCGCCAATGCCCATGGCAGATTTCATAATCCCCATTTTAGGCGTTCCCGCTTCCGTTACACCCAAGTGCAGTGGATAACTGCACCGCTCATGCAGCAGTTGATATGCCTTCATTGTGGTCGGAACACTGGAAGATTTAACGGAAATACAGATATCGTCAAAATCAAATTTGTTAAGCAGCCGAACCTGCCCCAAAGCGCTCTCCGCCAGAGCTTCCGCAGTTACTGCACCGTATTTCCGCAGCAGAGATTTTTCCAAGCTTCCGCCATTGACGCCGATACGAATCGGAATCCCTTGATTCCGGCAGGCAGTTGCTACCGCTTTGACACGCTCTTCACTGCCGATATTGCCTGGATTGATTCTGATTTTATCGATGCCGGAATCCACGCATTGAAGCGCCAATTTGTAGTCAAAATGAATATCCGCCACCAGCGGCAAATGAATCCGGCTGCGAATTTTGCCCACCGCCCGAGCAGCTTCCATATCCGGCACTGCAACGCGGGCCACCTCGCAGCCAGCCTTTTCCAGCGCCAAAATCTGCTCCACTGTGGCCTCTACATCTGCTGTATTTGTATTGCACATCGATTGAATCACCACCGGCGCACCGCCGCCAATGGCTACCGTGCCGACATGAATCTGCTTTGTCATATCCATCCCCCCGCTATAAGAAGAGCTTTGAAATATCACTGATTGTTACCACCAACATAAACAGCATGAGCGCTACAAACCCGCCATAATTAAGATATCCCTCATATTTGGGATCCACGGGCTTTTTCGTAATTTTAGTGACCAATGCTGTAACAAACATGATAAAAATATGGCCGCCATCCAGCGCCGGCAGCGGCAGCAGGTTCATCACCGCCAAATTGATGGCAATCAGTGCCGTTAAATAAGCGATATTGGAAAAAGCCATATACCAGGAAGTCGATTGCTGACCAACATCAGAAATGGTAGTCACAATTCCCACAGGGCCAGACATATCTGATAATCCAACCTGTCCTGTGATCAACATCTCCAAGCTGTACCACACCAGTCGTACAAAATCAACAGCGTTCCACCATGCATATTGCAGCTTTACCAAAGGCGTTGCCTCTGCGGTTTCTCCAAAATTCAAGCCAAAGCGCACACTCGTTGTACCATCTGCATTGGGATACTCTTTTGGCGATAATGGGAGATCCGTAAGCACAACCCTTTCCCCATCGCGCTCCACCACAAAATCGTAGGTTTCACCGTTTCCCATATTTAAAAAGATGGAAATATCTTCATAAAGATAGATGCGCTCTCCATCAATGCTGACAATCCGGTCGCCCGGCATCAAGCCATGCTCCCCCTGGGCTGCAAAGCCATCAGCAAACCCGGTAATCACCGGCTGATAGATAAAGCTCAGCTGACTGCACAACAACAGCAAAAGCAAAAATCCGGCGACAAAATTCATGAAAGCGCCCGCTGCAAAAATAATCAGCCGCGCAAATAAACTTTTGTTATTTAAAGCCTTCGGGTCTCCGGAATCCTCCTCTTCTCCCTCCATGGCACAATAGCCTCCAATGGGAAGAATACGCAGGGAATATTCTGTATCCCCTTTCTTTTTTTGCAAAATCGCAGGTCCCATACCAATGGAAAACTCATTGACCCGCACACCGAATGCTTTTGCTGCTAAAAAGTGGCCCAATTCATGCACGGCAATCAAAACACCAAAAATCAGAATGGCTATGAGAATATACATAAAATTTGCAACCGCTCCTTATTGCAATTGTGCATACGCCGTTTGCACCGCAGCGCGCGCTTGTGCATCCGCCTGCAAAATCTCCTCAAGTGTCGGGTGAGAAATGTACGGCACCTCTCGCAGTGCACTCGCAACCAGGATAGGAATCTGTCCAAAAACGATACGACCCTGTAAAAACAGGGCATCTGCCGCCTCGTTGGCGCCGTTCAGCACAGCGCAGGCCGTTCCGCCCTTTCTAGCTGCTTCCATTGCCAGCCGAAGGCAAGGGAATGTGTCCAGATCCGGCGCTGCAAAAGTCAACGGGCCGCAGGTGAGCAAATCAAGCTTCTGCGCGGGAGATGCCTTCCGATAAGGATGCGTCATAGCATACTGAATCGGCAAGCGCATATCCGGCGCGCCCATCTGCGCAAGCACAGCACCATCGAGATACTCCACCATGGAATGAATGATGCTTTCCCGATGAATCACAACCTGCACCTGTTCCAGCGGCAAACGGTATAGCCGCATAGCCTCGATGACTTCAAGTCCTTTATTCATCAAGGTTGCACTGTCCAGCGTCACCTTAGCCCCCATATCCCAGTTGGGATTGTGCAGTGCTTCTTCTCTGGAAGCCCTATCAATTTCAGCTTTTTTCTTTCCGTAAAATGTGCCGCCGGAGCACGTTAAAATGATCCGCTCCACCTCATCCCGGCTGCGGCAAGTCTGCAGGCATTGAAAAATCGCAGAATGCTCACTGTCCACCGGCACAATTTCTGCACCACAGCGGTCGGCCGCTTCCATGACGAGCTCACCCGCGCACACCAGGGTTTCCTTATTGGCAAGCGCAATCTTTTTCTTTTTTTCAATCGCCGCCAACGTAGGGCGAAGCCCCACCATTCCCACAACAGCAGTTAAAACGGTATCTGCTTCAGAGAGAGTGGCTGCTTCCAAAAGCCCCGGCATACCGGAGCACACCTGTATATCAAGATCCGCCAAGCACTCCCGCAGCTGCTGCGCCGCAGCCTCATCGTAAAGTGTCACCAAACGCGGGCGATACTTCCGCACCTGCTGTTCCATCAACGCAACATTGTGATGCGCCGCCAATGCTGCCACGCGAATGCCCAGCTGATCCGCCACTTCCAACGCTTGGGTTCCGATAGATCCTGTAGATCCCAAAATCGAAATGCACCGTGTCATATAAAATCCTTTCTATGCAAAAATAGGAATGATGCAAAGAAGCAGCTCCAGCGCCGGCGCTGCAAAAATAACGCTGTCAAAACGATCCAGCACACCCCCGTGCCCCATAAACAGTTTTCCATAATCTTTGATGCCAAATTCTCTTTTGATATAAGAAAAGGTCAAATCTCCAAACTGCGAAACAACACTCATCGGAACCCCCAGAAGAGCCAACGTCCAATAATTGGGTTCCATGCCAAAACCAAACTGCGCCAGCGCGCCGAACAGCAATCCGCCGATAACAGAAAACACAATCGCTCCAATAGAGCCTTCCACCGTCTTTTTAGGTGAAAGACTGGGCGCCAGCTTATGCTTGCCGCAAATACGGCCTACAAAATAGCCACCCGCATCACTGATAAAAGGATAAATCAGCGGGAGCACAAAAATCAGCCGCGTTTCCATATTCATTTCCAAGCGCAAAAAAGCAGACAAAAAGCACGGGACAACCAGCGCGCCAAACAACGCACTGCTTACCATTTCAAATTTGACCTGCTTTGGATGCAGCATCCCATCCAAAAAACAGATGCTCACAAAAAGAAATACACCCGCCAGCAGCAGCCGAAAATCAGATCCGAAATATGTCCACAACGGTGTCAGCGCAGCGAACACGATACTATATGCACAAAGGCGCTTCTGTTTGACAAAACCGGTTGCCCACAGCAGTTCATATACTCCAACAGCCGAAAGCGCTGAGATTGCCAATGCAATTCCCCAAATGGGGGCAAATGCAAATCCCAGCGCCACAATCGGCAGCCAAATTACAGCGGTTAAAATACGCTTTGCCATCAAATTCCTCCATATCTGCGATGACGGCGCTGAAATTCTATAATTGCCGCATCCAGATCTTCCTTCTTAAAATCAGGCCACAAAGTATCTGTGAAAACAAATTCCGCATATGCACACTGCCACAGCAGAAAATTGGAGATACGCTGCTCCCCGCCGGGACGAATCAGCAAATCTGGATCCGGCAGCCCTGCTGACGACAGATATTGCTCAAACTGTGCCTCCCGCAGCTGCTCAGGCACGTATTTTCCAGCCACGCAATCCTGCGCAAAAGCTTTGGCTGCATTCACCAGTTCATCGCGCCCTCCATAATTCACACACACATTTGCCTGGAAACCGTTCAGTGTTTCTGAAATGGCATTGGTCTGCGCCGCCAGATCCTGCAGTTCCCTGGGCAGGCTTGTCAAATCTCCAAGAAAACGCAGCCGGATATTATCCTTGGCCATAGTATCAATAGCCTCCAGCAAGTATCGTTTCAAAAGGCCCATGATCGTATCTACTTCTTCTTTTGGCCGCTTCCAGTTTTCCGTGGAAAAAGCATAAACTGTCAGATACTCCACACCCAAATCCTTGCAATAGGTGGCAATAGTGCGAAAAACCTCCGCCCCCACCTTGTGGCCGGCAGTACGGGGCAGTCCGCGCTTTTTAGCCCACCGCCCATTGCCGTCCATAATAATAGCGATATGGCGGGGCAGGTGCTCCAAGTCCACCGTCCCCGCCTTATCCTTTGATTTTGCCTTAAAAAAAGCCATGTATTCTACACCACCGCTTTAGACGGACATCAATTCTTTCTGCTTTTTATCCAACAGCACATCAATTTCCTTGCACATTTTATCCGTCAGATCCTGCATATCTTTTTCCATAACTTTCAAATCGTCATCTGTGATCTCAGACTTCTTTTTCTGCGCTTTGAAAGTATCCATTGCATCGCGCCGGATATTGCGAATCGCTACTTTTCCATTTTCTGCATATTTACGCACCTGCTTGGTCAGCTCTTGGCGGCGTTCCTCTGTCAGCTGCGGGAAAGAAAGACGAATGCAGCTGCCGTCGTTTTGCGGATGGATACCGAGATCAGATTCATTAAGCGCTTTTTCAATCAGCTTCAGTGCCGCCTTGTCCCACGGCTGAATCACCAGCGTTCTGGAATCCGGCGATGTAATACCACCGATCTGATTGATTGGCGTGGGAGCACCATAATATTCCACACGGATTTTATCCAGCACCTGCGCATTGGCGCGGCCTGCGCGCACGCTGGCAAAATCTCCCTGAAGGGATTCAATAGTTTTATGCATTTTCTCTTCGTAAATTCGATATTCTTCCTTCATGCTTTAGTCCTCCTTTACAATTGTGCCCACTTTTTCACCGCAAATTGCACGAATGATATTTTGTGGGTCTTCCAGCGCAAACAACAGCACCGGAATTTTATTGTCCATGGACAGTGACGTCGCCGTGGAATCCATCACGCTCAAATGCTGCGCTAAAACATCATCATAGCTGATCTGATCATACTTTTTCGCTTCAGGATTCTTAACCGGATCAGAATCGTAAACGCCATCCACATTTTTCGCCAGCATAATAACATCCGCGTTGATTTCCGCCGCACGCAAAACAGCAGCCGTATCTGTGGAAAAATAAGGATTGCCGGTACCACAGCCAAAAATGACCACATTTCCCTTTTCCAACTGATGCACCGCACGCAGACGAATATACGGCTCTGCAATTGCACGCATTTCAATGGCCGTCTGCACCCGTACGGGCACACCTTTCTGTTCCAAAACGTCCGCCACCGCAAGGCAATTCATAACCGTAGCCAGCATACCCATATGGTCCGCACGTGTGCGCTCCATTTTTCCTGTTCCATTGCGCACACCGCGCCAGAAATTGCCGCCGCCAATCACAATGCCAACCTGGACACCCATGGCAACACATTCCTTCACCACATCGCATACTTTGCCGATGACATCAAAATCAAGGCCAAAATGTTTATCTCCCGCCAGTGCTTCGCCGCTGATTTTCAACAGAATTCGTTGATATTTGGGCGTCTGCATTTGCATTCCCTCCATTTTTATTTCTATCAGGCTCCAGCCTGTCTCAGACCAGTTCTTATCTATTTTATATTATTTTTACCTTTTTGCATAGGGGCAAATGGAAACTTTTTTTGATTCTTTGCAAATTTTGCGCTCTTCAATCCTTCAGCGCAAAAAAAGGGAGAAATGCCATGCATTCCTCCCTTTTTTTATAAAGACAATATTGCTTGTATACGGCGCGTCAATTCCTCTTTCCCAACGCCGGTTTGGGCTGAAAAAGGAATGATTTCCGCTTGACCTTCCGGAGCCAAGGTCTGCCGGATTTGCTCCAGATTCGGCTGAATTTCACTCTTTTTCAGCTTGTCCAACTTATTTGCCACAAGCAAAACAGGGCAGCCGGATTCATAAAACCACTGCACCATAGTCAGATCGTCCGCCGTCGGCTTGTGGCGGGCATCCACAATCTGTACGCCCAAAGTAATCAGGCCAGCGGCAAAATAACGCTCCATCAGGCGGCCCCAGCGGTCGCGCTCCGCTTTGGACACTTTCGCATAGCCATACCCCGGCAAATCCACAAGATAGGCCTGATGATCGATGCAAAAATAGTTTACCTGCGCCGTTTTTCCGGGTGTAGCACCCACATGGGCAAGATTTTTGCGTCCTAAAATTCGATTGATCACAGAGGACTTACCCACATTGGAACGCCCTGCAAAAGCAATTTGCGGCAATCCATCCCGGATAAACTGAGACGAATCTGCTGCCGAAAGTACAAATTCAGCCTGATTAAAATTCAAAAACTCCCCTCCATTTTACTGGCGGACCGACATCCGCTTGTTCTTTCCCTTCGCATCCGCAGTGGCAAACGGTTCGGATAAGGCGCCGCCTTTTCCTTTTTTCCGACTCACCAACGGAAGTGCCTCTGACAGCACATCATCAATGGTTTCCGCGGGCACAAACTGCAGCTGTGCCCGCACACTGGGATCAATTTCTTCCAAGTCCGGGACATTCCCTTTGGGGATAATCACAGTTTTCACCCCATTGCGCAAAGCAGCCATGGTCTTTTCCCGCAAGCCCCCAATGGGCAGCACTCTGCCATGGAGCGAAATCTCGCCGGTCATAGCAAGATCCCGGCGAACTTTCTGCTCCGTCAGCGCAGATACCAAAGCGGTCGTGATTGTAACACCGGCAGAAGGCCCGTCCTTCGGCACAGCCCCTTCCGGGAAATGAACATGAATATCCCATTTTTTATAAAAATCAGGATCAATACCAAGCTTTTTCGCTCTGCTGCGCAGGCAGGAGACCGCAATGCGGACAGACTCCTTCATCACATCGCCCAAATTACCAGTGCATTCCAGTTTTCCGCTGCCATCCATCAGATTGACTTCCACTTCCAGAAGTTCACCGCCGACAGCGGTCCAGGCCAAACCGGTAACCACGCCGGCGTCCTTGCCTGCACCGCGCACTTCCGGATGAATTTTCACAGGCCCCAGAATTTCCTGCAGGTTCTTAGGCGTAACGCTCACATGCTCCGCACTTCCGTCCACAATGCGGAGAGCAGTTTTGCGGCAAAGTGCTCCCATTTCCCGCTCCAACCGACGCACACCGGACTCTCTGGTATAACCGGAAATTACAGCGCGCAGCGCCGCATCACTAACGCGCAGCTGGCTGCGCTGGATACCGTTTTCCTCCATCTGCCTGGGAAGCAGATAGCGCTTTGCAATCTGTACCTTTTCCTCGTCCGTATAGCTGGGCAATTCAATTACTTCCATGCGGTCCAGCAACGGGCGCGGAATGGTATCTGTGGTATTTGCCGTGGTAATAAACATAATTTTGGAAAGATCCAAGGGGATTTCCAAATAGTGATCCCGGAAAGCATTGTTCTGAGCACTGTCAAGCACTTCCAGCAACGCCGCAGAGGGATCACCCCGATAATCGCTGCCCAGTTTATCCACTTCATCCAAAACCATCAACGGATTCATGGAGCCGCACTGAATCAGCGCATTGACAATCCGTCCGGGCATTGCTCCCACATATGTTTTGCGGTGGCCACGGATTTCCGCCTCATCCCGTACGCCGCCCAAAGACAAACGAGCCAGTTTTCGGTTCATCGCTTCCGCCACAGAAATTGCAATGGATGTTTTTCCCACACCGGGAGGTCCCACCAGGCATAAAATCTGTCCCTTTGCTTCCGGATTGATCTGCCGAACGGCCAGATATTCCAAAATACGCTCTTTGACCTTCTGCAAGCCAAAATGATCTCGGTCCAGCAATTTTCTGGCCTCCGCCACATCCATCCGGTCTTCATTATACTGATTCCAGGGAAGTTCCAGGCAAACATCCAGATAATTGCGCAGAACACTGCCTTCCGCACTGCCAAAAGGCTGCTTGGCCATGCGGTCCACTTCTTTGAGTAATTTCTCTTCCGTCTCCTTCGGCAGCTTTAAAGCCAAAATTTTCTCTTCGTATTCTGCCGCTTCCGAACCCGGATCCCCTTCACCCAGTTCCTCCTGCAGCACTTTATACTGTTCACGCAGTATGTAATCTTTCTGCAGCTTTGCCAGCCGCTCGCGCACTTTCCCTTCCAGTTCCTGCTCAATCCCCATTACTTCCAGTTCCCTGGCTAAAATGGTATTGAGTTTTTTCAATCGTTCCAGAGGGCGCAGTTCTTCCAGGATTTCCTGCTTATCCTGATGGCGAAGGCCTGTATTCTGTGCAATATAGTCGGCAAGATATCCGGGATCCCTGCTGGAAAGCACTGTGGTTAAAACGTCTGTCGTCATTCGCGGCGCTGCTTCGTGGTATTCGCTGAATACAGCATAGCACTGACGCAGCAGTGCTTCTGCCATCAAAGTATTGTGCTGCGATGCAGCCTGTTCCTCCAGCAGCTCCACTGTGCCAAGCAGATAGGGCTGTGTCTGCAGCAGGCGATTCAACTTTGCACGCTTTTTCCCTTCAATCATAACGCGGACATTGGTTTCTGAAATCCGCAAAATCTGACGGATATGGGAAATTGTGCCAACGGCGTAAAGCTCTTCCTGGCCCGGCAGCTCCGTTGCAATTTCTCTCTGAGCCACCAAAAAAATGTCCTGATTATTTTCCATAGCTGCTTCCAGCGCTTTGACCGAGATATCCCGCTCCACATCAAAATGCATCAGCATATCTGGAAAAATCGTCAGTCCGCGCAGCGCCAGCACCGGCATATCCAATGTTTTTTCTTCCATGGTAATTATCAACACCTCCTGTGTATTTGCAGCAACACAGGCCACCCAAATATTACAATCAGCTCTTGAGATAACTCTGTGCTCCACCCGCAAAATCGCGGGCAATCATTCCTTTTTTGTTGCAAATGGCAGAGCAGGCAAAATCTTTCAAAACGCAAAGACAAGGGGCGCTAAAACGCCCCTTGCCGCTTCTGTTCATTTAAGACGCCGAGGCATTTTTCGCCGCATCCTGATCATGCTTGTCATCGCTGGTTCCAGCCTCCAGTTTGGCGCGCCGGCCAGCATGGTGCTCATTGCGCACCAATTCCACGGCTTCTTCTCCACGCACATAGGCAGCCGTAATAACCACCTTTTCGATGGAGGGATCCGACGGGATATCATACATGATCGGCGTCAGCAATCCTTCCATAACCGCGCGCAGGCCGCGGGCGCCAATATTGCGCTCAATGGCTTTATCTGCAACGGCCTCCAGTGCTTCTTCTTCAAACACAAGTTCCACATCGTCATAATCCAACAGGCTTTGATATTGTTTCACCAGTGCATTTTTGGGCTCTTTCAGAATCCGAACCAGTTCTGCCTTTCCCAAAGATTCCAGCGGTGCAATCACCGGCAGGCGCCCCACGAGTTCCGGAATAATACCGAATTTAAGCAGGTCATGAGGCTGTACGCCTTTCAGGACCTCACCCACGGGACGTTCTTTCTTGCTGTGCACATCGTTGCCAAACCCAATGCCCTGTTTATTAGTGCGTTTTTCAATAATTTTTTCCAAACCATCAAACGCACCGCCGCAGATAAACAAAATATTGGTGGTATCGATGTGGATAAACTCCTGATGCGGATGCTTGCGCCCACCCTGAGGCGGAACATTCGCAACCGTTCCTTCCAGAATCTTCAGCAGTGCCTGCTGCACTCCTTCACCGGAAACATCCCGGGTAATGGAAGTGTTTTCGCTTTTGCGGGCAATTTTATCAATCTCATCCACATAAATGATACCATGCTCCGCCCGTTCCACATCGTAATCCGCCGCCTGCAGCAGACGAAGAAGGATATTCTCCACATCGTCTCCCACATAACCGGCTTCTGTAAGTGTGGTCGCATCCGCAATGGCAAAAGGCACCTTCAAAATCCGCGCCAAAGTCTGGGCAAACAACGTCTTTCCGCTGCCGGTGGGGCCAATCATCAGGATATTGCTCTTTTGCAGCTCCACATCGTTGTTTCCGCCAAAATAGATGCGCTTATAGTGATTATACACTGCAACCGACAAAGCAACCTTCGCACTGTCCTGGCCAATCACATAATCATCCAGAATGGATTTAATCTCCTTGGGTGTCGGCAGCTGCGCCACCGTTTCCGGAAGCTCCTTCGTTTCCTCGTCAAATCCTTCATCGAGCAAACTCATACACAGCTGCACACATTCATTGCAGATATAAGCGCCAGGTCCTGCAATAATCCGTTCCACCTGATCCTCATGCTTCCCACAGAAGGAACAGCGAATGGATTTTTTCTCATCATTCATATTCAAACGCTACTCCTTCACACCTCAGCGGCTATAGATGACCTTGTCAATTAAGCCATAGGCCTTTGCCTCTTCTGCAGGCATAAAATGATCGCGCTCCGTATCAACAGCAATTTGCTCCACGGACTTTCCGGTGTTTGCCGCCAGAATCTTATTCAGCTTCTCTCTGGTGTGCAGCATCCACTCTGCCTGGATTTTGATATCGGATGCCTGGCCCTTTGTGCCGCCCGAAGGCTGATGAATCATGATTTCCGCATTGGGCAGAGCCAGGCGCTTTCCTTTTGCACCGGAGGACAGCAAAAACGCGCCCATACTTGCCGCCAAACCGATGCAGATTGTGGAAACATCACACTTGATATACTGCATGGTGTCATAAATCGCCATTCCTGCTGTCACACTCCCGCCAGGAGAGTTGATATACATCTGGATATCTTTGTCCGGATCCTGGGCTTCCAGATACAAAAGCTGTGCCACTACCAAACTTGCAGAGGTATCATTAACCTCTTCCCCAAGGAATACAATGCGGTCATTCAGCAACCGGGAAAAAATATCATAAGATCTTTCACCGCGGCTTGTCTGTTCAACAACATAAGGAACTAAACTCATAATAACAGCCTCCTGATCCAATAGCTACCGTTAAGTATTGCCAAAGATGTCAGCTTTCAACCACAAGGGCAAAAATCACTCGGCATCCTTTGCAACGGCGCTGTCCACAACAACTTTCAGTGCCTTTTCGCGCTTGAGCTGATCCTCCAAATCGGGGATCCGCAGATATTTCTTGATTTCCTCCAGATCAATGCTGTACTCATCTGCCATCTTCTGATATTCTGCATCAATTTCTTCCTGAGAAATCTCAATGGCTTCTTCCTTGATAATTGCCTCCAGCGCCAAGCTGTTGCGAATCTGGCGCAGAGCGGGCTCTTTCGCAGACTCAATCAAGTCCGCTTCCTTCACGCCGGTCATTCTCAGATAATCCGCAAAGGACATGCCCTGAGACTGCACCTGCATCTTATAATCATCCACCACACGGCGGGCCTGGTTTTCCACCATAGCTTCGGGTACATCGCATTCCATGTTTGCTGCAACCTGCTCCATCAAATTGCTCTCAAAGGTCTTTTGAGCAGATGCTTCACGGCTCTCTTCTTCTTTTTTGCGCAGATCCGCCTTCAGCTCTTCCAGCGTATCAAACTCAGAGACATCTTTTGCAAACTCATCATCCAGCGCAGGCATTTCCTTTTCCTTCACTTCATGCAGCTTGACTGTAAAGACAACCTCCTGTCCGGCCAGGTCCTCTGCCTGATAGTCTTCCGGGAAGGTGACATTGATATCCTTCTCCTCATCAACCTTCATGCCGACAACCTGCTCTTCAAAGCCCGGAATAAAGGATCCGGAACCCAGCTCCAGCGGATAATTTTCACCCTTGCCTCCGTCGAAAGGCACGCCGTCTTTCTTACCTTCAAAATCGATCACAGCTGTATCGCCGTTCTGCGCCTCGCGCTCCACGGAAACCAGGCGGGCATTGCGCTCACGCATCTGTTCCAGCCGCTTATCCACATCCTCATCGCTGACAACTGCAGAAGGCTTCACCGCGCTCAGCCCTTTGTACTCGCCCAGCTTCACTTCAGGATAGTTGGCAAAGGTCGCCTTGAACGTGAAGCCCTCTGCATCCACATCGGTCACTTCCACGCTGGGATGATCCACAGGCTCCAGCTTTGCCTCTGCCAAAGCCGCCTGATAAGCAGCGGGGAAAGCAATGTTCATTGCTTCATCAAAAAATACGCCGATGCCATACATCCCTTCAATCACCTTGCGGGGTGCATGGCCAGGACGAAAGCCGGGAACTTTCAGCTGCTTAACCTGTTTTCTGTATGCCTTTTCAATTGCAGGCTCAAATTCATCCTTACCGACTTCAACGGTGATGGTTACCATATTTTTTTCATGCTTTTCGACATTTTTCAAATTCATTTCGTTTATCCTCCGTTCCGTGTGCAAACTATATCACACGCAGTGTATTATTTTACCAGAATCCTTTACAAAAATCTATACTTTTTTCTGTTTATTCACAGATTTTTTTCAATTGAAACCTGAGATAATCCGCTGACACCAATGAAAAATCGATTCCGCCGTGCATTCCCTCAATTGCTTTTCTGTGGCTCGGCCCATGCAGATGACCATAATAACACGCTTCAACGGAATACTTCTGCAGCATTTCCAAAATTTCCGGGCAGGTATAGCCCTGATACATGGGCGGATAATGCAAAAAGCAGAGAATGGGCCGCCCCGCTGCCGCCTTGAACGATGTTTCCAGGCGCATCACCTCCCGGTTCAGCACCTTTTTATTATGGGCGTTATCGGCAGTTTCCTCGTCACGGAACCACCCCCGGGTTCCGCACAACGCGTAAGGGCCATAAAAGCTGCAGTTATTGTGCAGTAATCGCAGCTTAGTTAACCGGTGCTTTTCAAAAAAAGCGTTCATTTTCGCTGCAGTTTCCCACCAATAATCGTGGTTCCCTTTGAGCAGGATTTTCTGCCCAGGCAAACTGTCCAGCAACTGAAAATCCCGCAGGGATTCTTCCAGCGAAATGCCCCAGGAAGAATCGCCGCACAAAACGACAGTATCTTCATCTGTCAGCTGCGAAAAGCCAGCTTTAATCTTTTCAGTATGGTCCTTCCAGATTTCGCCGAAAATATCCATCGGTTTTTCAACCGAAAGGCCCAGATGAAGATCTCCAATCGCATACAGCGCCATGCAACCCCTCCCAACTGCATTGAACGATTATTTCAGCAGATTCAAAACAACCATTTCCATATCCTGCTTTTCTGTACTCCCGGTAAAGCGGATTCCCTTTTCACCCAGCTTCGCCAAACGCCAGGGTGCTTGCACGCCTGTAATCTCCTGCAGGCGGGCAATCAATTCCATTCCGCTGCCCTGATATGGCGCACCAATAGCACGTAAAACGTGGTTGCAAAACTTATACGGGCTGGCTGTAGAGGCAAAAACCGCTGGCGCATTGTCCCCTGTTTCTGCACGATACTGCTCCAACACATTGGCTGCCACAGCAGTATGAGGATCAATTAAATAACGCTTATCCGGATCTTCATAATACCGATAGATAGTGGCAAGGGTTTCTTCCTCACCGCAGGAGCCCGCCCAGAACAGCTCACGGACTCTGCTGAAAATGCTGTCACTGACCTGATAACGTCCCACAGTATTCAGCTGCTCCATATAGCTGCATACTTCAGCATCATTTCCATCGGACAGAGCATACAGCAGCCGCTCCAAATTGCTGGAAATCAAAATATCCATAGAGGGCGACATCGTGGTGTAAAAATGGCGGTTCCGGTCATATACGCCCGTGCGCAAAAATTCCGTCAGCACATCGTTTTTGTTGGAAGCACAAATCAATCTGCCAACAGGCACCCCCATGCACTTCGCATAATAGGCTGAAAGGATATTGCCGAAGTTTCCTGTGGGCACGCAGATATTGAGCGCTTCGCCCGCCTTTAATTTGCCGTCCCGCGCCAAATCACAGTATACCGAAACATAGTAGACAATCTGCGGCAGTACACGCCCCCAGTTGATGGAATTGGCTGAGGAAAGAAAATAGCCGCGCCCGTTGAGTGTCGCCCGGATATCTTCATTGGAGAAAATCCGTTTCACACCAGTCTGTGCATCGTCAAAATTGCCCAAAACGGAGCATACATTGACATTCTTCCCCTCCTGCGTAACCATTTGCAGCTTTTGTATTTCAGAAACACCGTCTTTGGGATAAAATACAATAATTTTTGTCTGATCCACATCTTTGAAACCTTCCAGCGCCGCCTTGCCGGTATCGCCGGAGGTGGCCACCAGGATGCAGGCCGTCTTTTCTTCCCCGGTCTTTTTCAGGCTGGCAGAAAGCAAATGCGGGAGCATCTGCAGTGCCATATCCTTGAATGCACTGGTGGGACCGTGCCACAGCTCTAGGCAATGCGTCGCAGCATCCAGGGTATGCACCGGTGCCACAGCAGGATCGTCGTATTTATCCGATCCATAAGCCGCTTCAGCAAATGCCTGCAGCTCTTCCTCACTGTAATCCTCCAAAAAGAGACGCATCACTTCCACCGCACGCTGCTGATAACTCATCGTCTCCATCGCCTTGAGCTGCTCCGGTTCAATCGAAGGAAACTCCTCCGGCAAAAACAGGCCTCCATCGCGAGACAGCCCCTGCTTGATCGCTTCCGCAGCCGTATAACGCAGCGAACGATCTCTTGTGCTCAAATAACGCATAGTTTTTCTCTCCTTACTGCTCAAAAATAGTGCGTTTCAAATTATTGTAGAAAATATCGTCTATCAGCTTTTGACTGTAATTGCGCTGCAGCATCCGCTGATAAATCTTTTCCATGTCCTGTATGCCTGCAACGCCTGCTGGCAGCAGGTCGCAGCCGTCCCAGTCGCCGCCGAATCCAACAGTTTCTTCACCATCCAAATCCAAAAAATGCTCCAAATGCGCAAAAACTGCATCCAACGAGCCATCTCTTCCCAAAAACGGCACATAGAAGTTGATTCCAACAAAACCGCCAGTATCCCGGATCGCCCGGAACATATCATCCGTCAGATTCCGCGTATGCGGTGAAAGCACCCTGGCGTCGCTGTGGCTTGCCACAACGGGCCGTTGGGTCATATTTATCAAATCCCAAAAACCCGCATCCGAAAGATGGGAAACATCCACAAGAATTCCCGCTTCCTGTGCCCGCCGCACAAAATCTTTTCCCTGCAGGCTCAGGCCGCGCTCTGCTTCCTCCATATGGCTTCCGGAAAGCGCATTGGCCCGGTTCCATGTCAAATTGATCATGCAGACACCCAGTTCCGCCGCAATATCGATTCTTCCAGGGTCGCATTCCAGCAGCTCCGCCCCTTCCACGGAAAGAAGCGCCGCCGCTTTGTGCTCCGCTGCGGCTTGCTGCAAATCAGATCGGCTGCGGCAATGTATCACCCAGTCAGCGTTTTCCCGCATCTGCTGAAAAAACAAATCTGTTTGCCGGGTGAACTCCGCAAACATGCCATCAAGCGGAGGGGAAGCCCCGTCACGGAACACCGCAAAAACCTGGGCATAATGGCGAAACTGCATACCGCGCGTCAAATCGGTATGCCCGGTATTTGCACGCAGTCCACAGTCCAACCGGCTGCATCGGCTCAGCGTATCACAATGGGCATCAAAAAGAGAAAAAGGCAACATCCATACTACTCCTTATCACACAAAAGCCGCTTCCAAATACGCAATCTTAGCGTGCTGCGCTTCCAGTACATCCTCTGCATAAACCTCCGCCACATCAAAGCGCACCGGACAATCCAAATCATGCAAGGCCAAATATTGGGCTGCCGCCGCCCGCATCCGCTGCTGCTTACGCGGCCCAACCGCCTGCCGCGGTATGCCATACTCCGCTTTTGTGCGGGTCTTTACCTCCACAAAACATAAGATGCCGTCCTGCCGGGCAATCAAGTCAATCTCTCCCATACGGCAGCGAAACTGCACCGCTGCAATCTCATACCCGCGGTTACGCAAATAGTCCGCCACCACCGCTTCGCCCCAGTCTCCACGCAATTTTTTAAGATTCATGGCGGCGCGCCTCCCATTTCTTCAAAAAGGTTTTTCGATGCACCGGAGAGGGGCCGTATGCATCCAACGCCTGATAATGCAGTTTTGTGCCGTATCCTTTGTGTTTTTCAAATCCGTAAACCGGATAGTCCTTCGCCAATCGTTCCATATAACGATCCCTGCTGACCTTGGCCAGAATCGAGGCCGCCGCAATATTGGCGCTGCGGCTGTCTCCTCTCACCAAGAGCATGTGGGGACTTTCAATCCGGTATTGTTTCCCGTGATCCCTGTTGCCGTCCACCAAAGTCATATCCGGAAGGATTGTCAGGCCTTTGACCGCCGCATCCATCGCTTTTATCCTGGCATTGAGAATATCAATCCGGTCAATTTCTTCCGCCGATACAGAGGCCACCGCATAGGCCAGCGCTTTGGCGCAGATCTCATCAAACAGGCTATCCCTTTTCTTTGCCGTCAGCTGTTTGGAGTCATTCAATCCCGGGAGCTCTGCTTCGGGCGGCAAAATCACTGCAGCGGCATACACTGGGCCGGCCAATGGCCCTGCGCCCGCCTCATCTGTACCGCAAACAACACGATACCCTGCAGTCCACAGCCGCCGCTCCTCCGCCCACAAATCATTATGCGTCATAATCAAAGCCTTTTTCCGGCAATTTTTGCGGCGGGTACTCCAGTGTAAAGCGCCCCAATTTCCCAGAGCGGAATTCATCCATCAGAATCTTTGCCATGCGCTCCGTATCAACCTCTCCGCCGGAAATCAGAAAGCCGCGCCGCCGACCTGCACGGATCAGCAAATCATATCCATTTTCCCCTTCTTCCGGCACAATCTGGTAGCGCTCTTCCAAACAGCTTGGATATTCTTCCGCCAAAAACGCCATCAGAGAACAGGCCAATTCTTCCAGATCCATCACTTCATCCCGAATTGCACCAATAAATGCCAGCTTCAGTGCCGCCTGCTGATCTTCAAATTTCGGCCATAAAATGCCCGGCGTATCCAAAAGCTCCAATGCGCCGCCCACATTCACCCATTGATTGCTGCGCGTCACACCGGGGCGGTTTTCTGCTTTGGCTCTGGTTTTTCCCGCCACCCGGTTGATAAAAGTCGATTTTCCCACATTGGGGATGCCGACAACCATCACTCGAATGGTTCTTCCCACCTGGCCCTTTTCCGCATAGCGCTGCAACTTCTCTGCCAGCAGCGCACGCACAACCGGCACGAAATTTTTGACACCAGCGCCGCTTTTGGCAGCTGTTTCCATCACCGCATAACCGCAGCCGCGAAAATAGGCAGCCCACAGCTTTGTTTTTGCTCCATCCGCCTGATCGACATGATTGAGCACAATCAGGCGAGGCTTTCCCGCTGTCAGGGTATCAATATCCGGATTACGGCTCGCCAGGGGAATTCTGGCATCCAGAATTTCACACACCGCATCCACCTTTTTTATGCTTTCCTCGATGGCGCGCTGCGTTTTTTTCATATGTCCCGGAAAATAGTGCAGATCCTGCATATTACTTCACCCCTCCAATCCGTGCCAAACTCATCTTTCCATCTTCATCCCTGCCCGGAAAAAGCACAAAAACTGCTTTTCCCAAAATATACCGGCAATCCACTTCTCCCAAACTGCTCCAGCGGCTGTCCGTGCTGGCATTGCGGTTATCTCCCATGACAAACACGCAGCCCGGCGATACGGTAACAGGGAATTCCATGTCGCCCTGCAGCAGTGTTTTTTCCTTAATATAAGGCTCATCCAGCAATACACCGTCCAAATACACAGCGCCGGTGGAATAATCAATATCAATCGTCTGTCCTTCCGTTGCAATAATTCTCTTGACCACCGGCGTATTAACAAACGAATCTTTACGCAAAACGACTACGTCTCCATTGCGGGGCTTTGACCAAATGGATGACAGCACCAAAATCCTGTCATTGTGGCACAGCGTCGGTTCCATAGATTCACCGTCCACACCCACAATACGCACACCAAAGGTAAAGCACAGCGCTACAAAAATAACAGAAACAACCAATGCCTGCAGCCAATCCAGGCTGACCGCCCAAAAATTGCCCAGATTTTCCTCTGCTGCGCTTTTCTCTCTATTGTCCCTCTGCCGCACGATTGCAATGCCTCCACATTTTTTCTGATTATAGAATACTAATTTATTATTATACAGGAAATGTTTCCTAAAAAAAAGAGGAACTTTTCCTTTTTTGATTTCTGTGGTAAAGAAATGGCAGCATGCTGATTGCAAATTTCAGCAAAAGAAAAAGAGGAGCTTTAAGCTCCTCTTTTCTGCATGTAAAAGACTTAAATTCTTTCTTTGATCTTGGCAGCTTTGCCCACGCGGCTGCGCAGATAATACAGCTTTGCTCTGCGAACCTTACCGTGACGGACAACCTCAACCTTATCAATGATGGGAGAATGCACCGGGAATACCTTTTCCACGCCGACGCCATAAGAAACACGGCGGACAGTGAAGGTTTCTTCAATACCACCATGCTTTTTCGCAATGACAGTGCCTTCAAAAACCTGAATTCTTTCGCGGCTGCCTTCTTTTACCTTAACGTGAACCTTGACATAATCACCGATTGCAACTTCGGGATGATCTGCCTTGACCTGAGAATCTCTCAGTGCTTTCATCAAATCCATGGATCGTTCCTCCTCAAATATAGGCGTTCGTGCCGCATTTTATGCCTGTGCCTTCCTTTCTGAACGCACTACGACAGAGGACCGCCCTTTTAGACTGGAGTATTTTATCACAGCATATGCTGAAATGCAAGCATTATTTTCAATTTCCATCTAAAATTTTTAAAATGCTCAAAACACCGTCTCAACGGAACGGCATACCATCTGCATCCAGCACATCGGTACGGCGCACCGAGACAAAATCCGGTGTCAACGCCAGACATTCTTTCTCTACCGCCACAGCCAACAGCGCAGGATTCAAGCCCGGATTCTGGGCCGACACCACCGCCTGCACCAAAACACGATCCGGCAGCGTCAAAAAAGAAATCTGTCGAATCAAAGGTATGATGTCCACATCAGCCAGTTCTTTGCGCTTCGTGCGCTTTTGAATCGTCAGCACATTGCGCGAAAATAACAACTGCAGCTGCTCCGCCGCATCTTTTGGTGTCCCATTGTCATAAAAGAGCGAAACCTCCGCTGCCACAAAAGCCAGTTCCCGCACCGGGCGCACTGCCTCATAAGCCTGCAGAACCTGCAGTCCCTCCGGGCAGCCGGCATTCAGCAAAGCCGGCAGTGCCGCAAGATCCACCGCGCTTTCAGTCTCAAAGTCCAAAAGTTCGCAGCAGCTGCTCTGTCCCACAGGCAGCGGAAGCACAATAGACATCACCGGATGGGGATGGAACCCCTTGGAGTGCTTAATAAACATGCCGCCCCGTAAAAAAAGGCGCTGAAACGTTCTCATCAAATCCAGATGGGAAATGTAGCAGGCCGTTCCCTGCTTTTCAAACAGCAGCCGCAGTTTAGACATCGCATTCCCCTCCCCCAATCAGACAATTGGCGCCGCATCCGGTGCACATCTGCCGGCAATCCGGCGTCGTCACACCCTGATAGGCGCGCTGGCGCTCACGCCACAGAAAATCCTGCGAAACACCGGAAGAAATCATGGACCAAGGCAATATCTCGTCCCGGCTGCGCACGCGATTGGCGTAAAACGCCGGTTCCAGCCCGCACGCTTCAAATGCCGCAAGCCAGAGATCCAAATTGTAATAATCCTGCCATGCATCCATTTTTGCACCGCGGCGCCAGGCCGCCTCCAAAACGCGCCCCATACGCCGGTCGCCCCGGGAGAGCACTGCCTCCAGAAAACTGGTATCAGAGTCATGCCATTTATAGGAGACCGCCTTTGCCCGGATGCTTTGCCGCAGCAGCTGAACACGCCGTTCATATTCCTCTTTGCTGATCTGTGCTTCCCACTGAAAAGCAGTGTGGGGCTTGGGCACAAACCAGGAAGTAGATACCGTTACACTGACGCCCCGGCGCTTGTCCGGTGCGTATTCGCGCCAGGTATGCACCACATGATCCGCAATACGGGCAATTTCTATAATATCCTCATCTGTTTCCGTGGGCAATCCCAGCATAAAATAGAGCTTGACCGCACTCCAGCCACCCTCAAATGCAATTTTGCAGGAGTGGAGCAAGTCTTCTTCCGTCAAATTTTTATTGATCACATCCCGCAGACGTTGGCTGCCTGCTTCCGGCGCAAAAGTCAAGCCCACCTTGCGTCCCTTGGCCAGGCGCTGCTGCAGCTCCATGGAAAAGTTATCTGCCCGCAGCGATGGCAGCGACAGATGAATTTTATGGGCATCGCAATATTCCATCAAGCTGTCGCACAAATCATTCAGCGGCTTGTAATCACTGGTACTCAGAGACGAAAGTGTCATCTCCTGATAACCGGAATCCTGCAGCGCTTCCACGCCGTATTGCGCCAGCAGTTCTTTTGAGCGGTTGCGCACCGGCCGGTACACATATCCCGCCTGGCAAAACCGACAGCCGCGGATACAGCCGCGAAACAGCTCCAGAGTAACGCGATCGTTGACAACCTCTGTGGACGGAACAATGGTCTTCGTCGGGAAATAGGCTTTATCCATATCTTGCACAATCCGCTTGCGCACAACAGCCCGCACACCGTCTTTCGGCACAATCGCCGCAATCGTCCCGTCCGCATGATAGGAAATTTCATAAAGGCTCGGTACATAAATACCTTCTATTTCTGCCGCAGCGCGCAGAAAACGCTGTTTGTTCCATTTTTCTGTTTTTGCCCGGCGGTAAAGCTCCAAAAGTTCCACCGTAACATCTTCCCCCTCACCCAGGGAAAACAAATCGATGAAGTCCGCCAAGGGCTCAGCATTGAAGCAGGCTGTGCCGCCGGCCATTACCAGCGGCGAAAGTTCTGTCCGCTCATTTGCATGCAACGGAACGCCTGCCAAATCGAGCATGTTCAGTACATTGCTGAATGCCATTTCATACCCCAGCGAAAATCCGATTATATCAAATTCTTTCACCGCGTCGCCGGATTCCAGGGCATACAGCGGCATCTGCGCCCGGCGCATCTCCTCTTCCATATCCGGCCATGGGGCAAATACCCGCTCACACCACACGCCGTCCATCGCATTCATAATGCCATAGAGAATACGCATGCCCAAATTGGACATGCCGATTTCATAGGTATCCGGAAAACAAAAGGCGAAACGAAGATCCACTGTATTTTTATCTTTTATCACCTGATTGTATTCCCCACCCACATAACGAGCCGGTTTCTGCACCCGGGGTAAAATACGTTCCAATTTCTGATTCACAGGCAAACGCTCCCATTACTCTTGATCTTTTTATCACTATCGGGATTATTTTACCCTGTTCGCAGCGGTTTGACAATACCCGTTTCCATACACCAGCAGACAACAAACCAGAGCTCCAGCATCAGCAGGGGCAGCTGCAGCCCCACAGCCCCCTGCAACGCCGCTCCCAGAAACAGCATGCCGCATAAAACGACACCGCTGACTATATGCATCATACGCTCCGCTGTGACAGGTTCTATACACCAGGACAAAAATAGATACAACGCCCGGCCGCCGTCCAGGGCACGCATGGGCAAAAGGTTGAACAAAGCCAGAAGCATATGAATACCCGAAAGCATATAGCCCCGTTCCCAGTCCAAAGCCACCGCCATACGGCCCAGCAAGAGCGCACAAAGCAGATTGACCGCCGGTCCAGCCAGTACCGCTGCCAGCTCCCGGCTGTAAGAAAGGCGTTCACTGTGACGGATACGCATCTCCGCCCCAAAAGCTGTCAGACGCAAAGCATCGATTTCCCCACCAAATAGGCGCAGCGCAAAAAAATGGCCGCACTCATGCAGGCCCGCCGCCAGCAGGATCTGAAGCAGCAGCTTCTGTCGGTCGATCAATGCAAAAAGAAAGAGCAGCACAACCAATGCCGGACTGACCGAAAGACGGATCCGCCGCTTATTCCGGCGCTTTTTCCAACGAAACATAATAAATCGGATTCAAATACATCTCTCCCTGCTGCATGGCAAAATGCAGATGCGAACCGGTAGCCATGCCGGTATGCCCCACTTCTGCAATTTTGTTCCCCTTTTTGACACTTTCTCCGCCGCTGGCTGTAATTTTGCTGCAATGTCCGTAAATCGTAGTGAGATTTCCATCATGGCTGACCATGATATATTTTCCCAGGGAACTGCTTTCGCCAGTCGCTTTTACAACGCCATCCGCAAAAGCAACAATATCGCTCCCCTCTGCCGCAGCGATATCCAAGCCGCGATGAAACTTCTCTTCGCCTTCAATCGGATGCTCCCGATAGCCAAAGGGCGAAGAAAGCCACCCGCTCACCGGCGTCGTATACGAAAGATTCAGCACCTGCTGCTCCATAGAAACGCCTTCCGGCAGAGTCTCCGCATCATAAACAGTCTCACTGTCTGCAGATGTTTCCGCCGGGAGCACCTCCTGTTCCGCTGTATTCGGTGTACCGCTCTGCACAGGTGTCGTTTCTACCGCCGTCTCCCCGGCAGTCTGCAGTGTATCGCGGCTTCCCTGCTGGTAGAGCCAATCTCCACATTGATTCCAATGCTGCGAAAAAGCCAGCAAGACGTTAACCGGCTCTTGCTGGCTGAATTCTATACCGGAGATGGCCGCCGCTGTTTCCACGGCCTGCCCCTGCTCCTGATTTGGATGGAATACCTCCATATAAACGTCATTAACGGCTTGGGAAACCGATGTTTCTCCGCTGACTGCCCGCCCCACAACACTGAACACCTCCCGATAATCCACACTCTGTTCCATCTGATCGGAAAACACAGCGCGCAGACTTTCAAAACGTTCCGGCATCTGTACCTTGGTTACCACCAGCGCCAGAAAAACAGCCGCGCAAAGCAGCAGCCGGCCCCAACGCAAAATCTCATTTCTGCTGAATGATTCTTTTCCCTTTGCCGTTTTTTCCCGTCCCGATGTATATAAACGCGACCGGCTGCCGCGATATTCCTCAGCAACTGGGGTATAACCATATTCTGCCACGCCTTTCACTCCTTCTATAAGGTTTGCTGCAGTTTATGCAGTTCAATGGACAAATATGCCAACAGAAAAAGTTTCCCTGCTGCCAAAGAAATGCTTGACAGAATTCCCCAGGCTCTTTATAATAAGAAAAGCGCGCCGGGGTGTGGCGAAGTTTGGTATCGCGCTTGGTTCGGGTCCAAGAGGCCTCGGGTTCGAATCCCGACACTCCGACCAAAAACCGTCAAAGTCTTATGACTTTGACGGTTTTTCTTTTCTTAACCAATATGGTTTCCCTGTTATCCGGCATTTTTCACTCTAATTGATAAAATCTGTCCGTCAGCTCCCCATCATCATTCACACGGTACAATTCCGTAATTTTCCCGTCACTCATCACATATTGAAATTGGTCCTGATCTACTCTTCCCTCATCAATGGCACCCCATGTGCCATCTTTGATTTGTTCTTCATAACTTGTCTTTATGATACCATCTGCAGATATGGTATATTTCCCTCTTACATCAAAAGTCGTGGTATCCCCTATTTGGATTGCATATTCAACCTCTCCAGAACTATTCCCACCATTTGTAAACACCAGAACATGGTATATATTGTCACCAAGAACCTCACCTGCGATGCCTGCCCACGCTGTGTTCGACAAAAGCACTGAGGCTTCTGCGGCTTCTTTTTTTGCGCCGGTTTCGCAGGCACATAGGGAAAACGCCATCAGAAACGTCATAAAGAACACAATTCTTCTTTTCATATTACATCTCTCCCAATTTGTTTTGATATTTTAGCCTCTGTCCAAGTCATCAAAATTGCTAAAGCATTCTTTTCCGCTGCTTGAGCCCCATTTTGTTTAGATTCCCTTTGAATAATATAACACATTTTATCGCAAAATTTAACTATAAGTTTTGTTTTTATCAACCACAAGTTTTTACCTATTCAGTACAATACTTGTGAGGATCCATGAGTAAGGTGTGTTGAAATGAAAAATTTAGGGAATACAATCAAAGAATATCGTACATCCTTAAAAATGTCTCAAACAGATTTCGCATACAGACTTGGCATAACCGGGGCATCTATCTCTGCTTACGAAAACGGTTCCCGGCTTCCTTCCTATGACGTTCTTATTAAAATTGCAGATATTTTGGGCGTGAGTACAGACGTTCTTTTGGGAAGAAAGAATGATAAACAAGTTATGATCGATGTTACCAATCTTACGAATGAGCAACGGAAAAGTATTCAGGAAATTGTGGATGCTTACGCTTTTTGTAATAAAGTTCGTGCGGCATCATTTACCGAAAATCTCTGTCAAACAGATCAAATGAAACTCAGGCAAAAAACAGCAGGAGAGAAAAAAGAGACTGAGGAATAAGCAGTCTCTTTTTTCTTTATATATTGCGATATAAGAGTGTCTGTCATGTCCCCAAAGCATCCAGACGCATTGACTTCTCCTAAAAAGCTGCTATAGTATAGGCTGATAAAGGAGGCATGCTGTATGGCTGTCAAAATACGCCCCTATACTGCAGAGGATATCCCTGCTATGAACGACATATGGAACGAAATAGTCGCGCAGGGCATGGCTTTTCCGCAGCTCGATTTACTGGATCCACAAACCGGAACGGAATTTTATGCAGAACAAACCCACTGCGCTGTAGCAGAAGACGATGCTACAGATGAAATCATCGGTTTGTATATCCTCCACCCCAACAATATCGGACGCTGTGGTCATCTGGCAAATGCCAGCTTTGCGGTACGCCCGGCAAAGCGCGGTCTCCGTATTGGCGAAGCGCTTGTCAGAGACTGTCTCTACCAAGCTAAGGAGCACGGCTTTCGCATTTTACAATTCAACGCTGTAGTGAAAAGCAATGCCGCTGCCCGGCATCTATATGAAAAGCTCGGATTTGTTCAACTGGGCACCGTCCCCGGCGGCTTTTTAAATGCGCAGGGTACATATGAGGATATTCTTTTGTATTATCACACATTATAAACAATACTGTATTTCCGAAACATCCTTGGCATCTGATACAAAAGGCAGGCACTACAGGGAGCATATACTATGTATGCTCCTGCGGTGCCTGCTTTCTTTACAGCTGTCAGCCCTCGTGGTATAATTATTTAGGCAAAGATAAAAACACCGGCCGGTTGGTAGTCCGGCCGCGGCAGATCGCCGTCAGTAACCCTCCTCCTTGGTCGTCCGTTCTTTGCGGCATTTTTCTTTCAGGAGGGCTTTTTATGAACGAACAACGATCCATGCTGCAGGTGTATTTCGAGGATCCTTTCTGGGTGGGATTATTTCAGCGCTGGGAGTCCGGCAAACTGCGCGTATGCAAAGTGACCTTTGGTGCCGAACCAAAGGAGCAGGAGCTTTATTGCTTTCTGCAAACACGGTATGCAGCCCTGGCATTTGGCCCGGCAGTACCGGATAGTGAAAAACCACTGCATAAAAATCCAAAGCGCCGCCAGCGTGCCGCACAGCGGCTGCTTCTGCAAAGCGGCGCCTCCACCAAAAGCCAACAGGCACTGAAATTGCAGCAACAGGAAAGGAAAACCCTGCGCAAGGCAGAGCAGCACGACCGGCAAAAACGGCACGATGTGTTTCGCTTTCAGAAAAAGCAGCAAAAGAAAAAGGAGAAGCACCGGGGACGATAAGTTCCCGGTGCTTCTTTTTATTTGGATTGCATTTTTGTATCCAGCTGCGTACGGACAGCTTCCATAAACGTGTCCGTATCCACCGCTTCCACCGGCGTATCGCACAGCGGAGCCAGATCTCCGGTCATAATACCGGATTCCACCGTATCCAGGCAAGCCCGTTCCAGATTGTCTGCAAACGCACACAGTTCCGGCAGTTGGTCCAGCTCTCCCCTCCGGCGCAGAGCGCCGCTCCAGGCAAAAATCGTCGCAATGGGATTTGTGGAGGTCTTTTCCCCCCGCAAATGCATATAGTACTGATCCTGCACTGTGCCGTGCGCTGCTTCATACTCATATTTTCCATCCGGAGATACCAGCACGCTGGTCATCATGGCAAGGCTTCCAAAAGCGGAAGACACCATATCGCTCATCACATCGCCGTCGTAGTTTTTGCAGGCCCACAAAATTCCGCCGGGGCATTTCATCAAAGCTGCAACAGCGCTGTCAATCAGCATATATTTATACTGAATACCAGCAGCCTCAAACTGTTCCCGATAAACCGTTTCATACAATTCTTCAAAAATGTCTTTAAAACGATGGTCATATTGCTTGGAAATGGTATCCTTCGCAGAAAACCAAAGATCCTGCTTCAAATTCAGCGCATATTGGAAACAGGCATGGGCAAAGGAGAAAATCGAACTATCCTTATTATAGCTTCCCTGCAGAACACCGGGGCATTCAAACTCGTACACCGTTTCCCGGAACGTTTCCCGGCCCTGAGCGTTTGTGAACACCAGTTCCGCCTTCCCCTCTTCCGGCACCCGGTATTCCGTCGCTTTGTAAATATCCCCATATGCATGGCGCGCAATGGTGATCGGCTGCTGCCAGCTGCGCACCAGCGGATGGATGTTATTCACCACAATCGGTGTACGAAACACAGTGCCGTCCAAAATAGCCCGCAGCGTGCCATTCGGACTTTTCCACATCTGGCTCAGATGGTATTCCTCCACCCGCTGCGCATTCGGCGTGATGGTTGCACATTTGACACCAACGCCGTATTTTGCAATGGCGTTGGCCGCATCCACCGTAACCTGATCTTTTGTTTTCTCCCGGGCTTCCAATCCCAAATCATAATATTCCGTTTTCAAATCTATATAAGGTTCCAGGAGCTTTTCCTTGATCTCTTTCCACAGAATCCGCGTCATCTCGTCGCCGTCCAGCTCCACCAGCGGCGTTTTCATTTGAATTTTGGCCATTACTTTTTATCTCCTTCAAAAATCATGGTAGCGAAATAATCCTCCGGTGTTTCCGCCCGGCGGATCAGTTCCGTGCTCCCGTCCTCCCGGAGCAGCACCTCCGCACTGCGCAGTTTACCATTATAGTTGTACCCCATGGAAAAACCATGGGCGCCGGTGTCGTGGATAACCAACAGATCCCCAATATCAATGCGCGGCATCATGCGGTCAATGGCAAATTTGTCATTATTTTCGCACAGGGAACCCACAATATCATACATATGATCTTGTGGGCGGCGCTCCTTGCCCATCACAGTAATGTGGTGATAGGCACCATACATGGCCGGGCGCATCAAGTTCGCCGCACAGGCATCCACCCCGATATATTCCTTATAAGTGTGCTTTTCATGAATAGCCGTTGTGACAAGGCAGCCGTAGGGTCCCAGCATAAAGCGGCCAAGCTCTGTATAAATGGCCACATCGCCCATCCCGGCGGGTACCAGGATCTTTTCGAAAGCCCTGCGCACGCCTTCGCCAATCACCGCAATATTATTCGCCTTCTGCTCTGGCTCATAGGGAATACCAATGCCGCCGGACAGATTGATAAATTTAAAATGAACACCTGTTTCCTTGTGAAGCTGAACTGCTTTTTTAAACATAATTTCTGCCAAAGCAGGATAATATTTATTGGTCATAGCGCCGCTGACCAAAAAAGCATGCATGCCAAATTCTTTAGCGCCAAGCTTTTGCAGACGGATATAGCTTTCCTTGATCTGCTCCGGTGTCATCCCATATTTAGCATCGCAGGGATGATCCATGATGGTGTTGCCCAAGGCAAAATGGCCGCCCGGATTATACCGGCAACAAATCATCGGCGGGATGCCGACCAGGCGATCTAAAAAGTTGATGTGTGTAATATCATCCAAATTGATGATTGCGCCCAGTTTACGGGCCAAGGTATATTCCGAGGCGGTTGTTTCATTTGAGGAAAACATGATTTCCTCTCCCTGAAAACCACATTTATGTGCCAGCATCAGCTCCACTTCGCTGGCACAGTCCACGCCGCAGCCTTCTTCTTTCAATATCTGCAAAATTTTAGGCGTGGGTGTTGCTTTCACTGCAAAGTACTCCCGAAACCCTTTATTCCAAGAAAATGCTTTGTAAAGCCGCCGGCAGTTTTCCCGAATTCCTTTCTCATCATACAAATGAAACGGCGTCGGATATTTCTTTACAATTTTTTCCAACTGCGCCTTTGTCACAAATGTTTTTTTCACACCAACACCCCTGTCTTTTTCAACAAAATGATAGTGGATTTATTATAATGCCAGCGTATAAAAAATGCAACTTCTTTCAAAAAAACCTCGATTATACACAATTGTATTCATTTTCCGATGGGAATTCTCTATATAGAATGACGTATCACAGGCGCACTCTCATACAAGTGCTGCCATTCTTTAAGCCGATAAAAATCAGCCCTCTGCAGATGCAGAGGGCTGATAAAAATCCACACAGATTTTATGTGATTGCTTACTTGGAAGCCTTAGCTGCGTTGATTGCTTCGATCATCATGGGAACAACCTTGAACAGGTCGCCGCAGATACCGTAGTCGGCCACATCAAAGATGGGCGCAGTCTCATTCTTATTCACCGCAATAATCAACTCGGAATCCTGCATACCAGCCTTATGCTGAATTGCACCGGAAATACCCAGAGCCACATACACCTTGGGATGAACGGTCTTACCAGTCTGACCAACCTGATGGTCAGCGCTGATCAGGCCAGCATCAACCAATGCACGGGAGGAACCGACAACGCCGCCGCCCAGTGCATCAGCCAGCTGCTTAGCCAGCTCAATGCCCTTCTCAACATCCTTGTTGATACCACGGCCAACGGAAACGATCACGTCAGCACCGATCAGATCGACCAGTTCCTTCGCTTCCTTAACCACTTCCACAACCTTGGCCTGGATGTCGGACTCGGACACAACAGGCTTAATCACTTCAATCTCGCAGGCATCTGCCTTAGCCTGATCAAAGGGAGCCTTCTTCATAACGCCGGGACGCACCGTGGACATGCAGGGACGGAAACGGGGGCAGATAATGGTTGCCATCAGATGGCCGCCAAATGCAGGACGGGTCATCTTCAGGTTGATATCTTCCATGTTCCACTTCACGCTGTCAACATCAATGGTGGAGCCTTCCTTCAGATATTTCAGGTAACCATCCATATCAATATCCAAGTGGGTGCAGTCTGCAGTCAGACCGGTATGCATGCGGGCTGCACAACGGGGACCCAGGTCACGGCCGATGTTGGAAGCGCCGATCAGAATGACTTCGGGCTTCTTCTCCATAGCCACATCGCAGATAACCTTGGTGTAAGCATCAGTCGTATAGACCTTCAGCAGGGGATCCTCGCAGACAATGACCTTATCTGCGCCGTAACCGCCCAGCTCCTTGGCAATTCCCTGAACATTGTCGCCCAGCAGAATGCCAACCAGCTTGGAACCGCGCTCATCGGCCAGCTTGCGGCCTTCGGAGATCAGTTCAAAGTCGGTGTTCATCAGTTTACCATCACGCTGCTCGCAGAATACCCAGATATCCTTGAATTCTTCGATAGCTGCACTATTAAAAGCCATAATTTATTTCTCCTTTCAATCAGATGACATGCTTCTTCAGCAGTCTGTCAGCAAGATCTGCTGCGGTTGCCTTGTCGGCACCCTCCAGCATGACACCGACACCCTTCTGGGGAGGAGTAAAGGACTTGAAGATATTCGTGGGAGATCCCTTCAGGCCGATGGTATCCAGCTCAATCAGGGGCTCGTCCTTCAGTGCATCAAAGTCCAGAATGGTCAAGGGCTTGCTGTAGCACTCAAAAATGCCGGGCACGGACATATAACGGGGAGCATTCAACTCCTTGATGCAGGTCACCAGGCAGGGCGTCTGCATCTTGATGGTCATATAACCATCTTCCAGCATACGCTTGACAGTGACTTCATTGCCTTCCTTCTTGATTTCTGCTGCATAAGTAACCTGAGGCAGGTTCAGCTTTTCAGCAATCTGGGGGCCAACCTGAGCGGTATCGCCATCGATTGCCTGACGGCCGCAGAAAATCATGTCATCCTTTTCCAGGCCGATATGGTTAATTGCTGCAGCAATGATCTGAGAAGTAGCGAAAGTATCACTGCCGCCGAATTCACGGGCGGAAATCAGAATACCCTCATCGGCGCCCATAGCGATCAGCTCACGCAGCATGCCTTCAGCGGGCGCGGGGCCCATGGTCACGGCAATAACCTTGCAGCCGGTTTCATCCTTCAGCTGCAGAGCAGCCTCCATGGCGTTCATATCATCGGGGTTGATGATGGTGGGCATGGAAGAACGGATCAGGATACCATTCTCATCCACGGCAACCTTGCCGGAGGTATCCGGAACCTGCTTGACACAAACAAAAATTTTCATTTTAACCTTTACCTCCTCAATTACTTAACGCCCATGTGCGAAGAAATGACCATGCGCTGGACTTCGGAAGTACCCTCATAGATCTCAGTGATCTTAGCATCACGCATCATGCGCTCAATGGGATACTCACGCGTGTAGCCATAGCCGCCAAACAGCTGCAGGCAGCGGCGGGTCACATCGCTGGCAGTTTCAGCCGCAAACAGCTTTGCCATAGCAGCATCCATGGAATAGGGCTCATGGTTCTGCTTCTTGCAGGCAGCAGCATAAACCAGATACTGGGCAGCCTGCGTTCTGGCCTGCATGTCGGCCAGCTGGAACTGGGTGTTCTGGAACTGGGAGATACGCTTACCGAACTGCATACGCTCCTTGGTGTACTTTACGGTTTCATCAATGGCACCCTCGGCAATACCGACAGCCTGTGCAGCGATACCAATACGGCCGCCGTCCAGGGTCTTCATAGCCAGCTGGAAGCCCTTGCCCTTCTTGCCCAGCATACGATCCTTGGGGATAATGCAGTCCTCGAAGATCAGCTCGCAGGTAGAAGAACCGCGGATACCCATCTTCTTCTCATGCTTACCAACGGAGAAGCCGGGATCGGTGCGCTCCACAATGAAAGCGGAAATTTCCTTTTCCTTGCGGCCGCGCTTATTGATAATGGTGCCGGTCACAGCAATCACGATGAAAACATCAGCATAACCAGCATTGGTGATGAAGATCTTGGAGCCGTTCAGGATGTAGTTCTCACCGGACTCATCCAGCACAGCAATTGTCTGCTGGCCCTGAGCATCCGTACCAGCACCGGGCTCGGTCAGGCCGAAAGCACCCAGCCACTCGCCGGAGCACAGCTTGGGCAGATACTTTTTCTTCTGCTCCTCAGTGCCGTTTTCGAAAATGGGAGCCGTGCACAGAGAAACATGTGCAGAAAGCGCAACGGAAGTGGTAGTGCAAACCTTGGCCATTTCTTCAACAGCCATGGCATATGCCAGAATATCTGCGCCGGCGCCACCGTATTCCTTGGGGAAATACAGGCCCATCATGCCCAGCTTTGCCATCTTCTTAATCGTTTCTTCGGGGAAGCGCTCTTCTTCATCAATCTCTGCCGCAATGGGCTTGACCTCGTTTTCAGCAAACTCACGATACATTTTGCGGAGCAGCTGATGTTCTCTATCCATGACAAAATCCATAATTTAAACTCCTCCTGAATTAATTACTTGGTGTAATCATAGAAGCCCTTGCCGCTCTTTCTGCCGAGCAGACCGCCGCGGACCATCTTTCTCATGAGAGGATGAGCTCTATACTTGGAGTCGTGGGTCTCGTTGAACAGAACGTCCATAACATTCAGAACGATATCCCAGCCAATCAGATCGCCCAACTCCAGGGGACCCATGGGATGGTTGGCACCCAGCTTCATAGCGGTGTCGATGCCTTCAGCGGAAGCAATGCCTTCAGCATAGACACAAACGCCCTCGTTGCACAGAGGAACCAGGATCTTGTTGACAACAAAACCGGGAGCCTCAGCCACTTCAACAGGGGTCTTGCCAATTTCGACAGACAGATTCTTAATAACTTCAAAGGTTTCATCGGAGGTATGTGCACCGCGAATAACCTCGATCAGCTTCATAGCCGTAGCGGGATTGAAGAAGTGCATACCGATGAACTTGTCCTGACGCTTGGTCGCCGTAGCGATCTCGGTGATGGACAGAGAAGAAGTGTTGGATGCGAAAATCGTCTCGGGCTTGCAGATAGCGTCCAGCTCGCCGAAAACGCTCTTCTTGATCTGCATGTTCTCCAGAATCGCTTCCACGACCAGATCCATGTCAGCCAGATCCTTCAGCTCGGTGGTAAAGGACATATTGCCCAGGATTGCCTCTTTGGCTTCCTCAGTCATCTTGCCCTTGGCGACCTTCTTGTCCAGGCCCTTGACCAGCTTTGCCTTAGCAGCGTCCAGGATTTCGTCGCTGATATCACGGACAGTTACTTCAAAGCCCTTGGTGGCAAAGACCTGCGCCACATCCAAACCCATGGTGCCAGCACCCATAACGCATACTTTTTTCATAATATGTAGCCTCCTTAAATAATTTTCTATTAAAAAATACTGGTTCTGTTACTTATTAAGATAAGTATAGCTGTCCAGTGTTTTTTCCATAAACGCTTTCATCGCGCCCTTCTGATCCTCAGTAGCACAGCAAACACCGAAAGCTTCCGCTTCATAAGCAGTGGCTGTATGAATATCCGTCTGCATGCCCTGACGGATGCAGCGCTTGCTCTGGCGAATCGCAATCTGTGCCTTGGAAGCAATGGTTTCTGCCAGCTCCATGGCCTTGTCCATCAATTCCTCAGCCGGATAAACCTCGGAAACCAAACCCATTGCCTTAGCTTCTTCTGCCTTGATGGTTTTTGCCGTCAGAATCATGGTCATGGCATTGGAAACGCCGCAAATGCGGGCCATTCTCTGCGTTCCGCCAAAGCCGGGGGTGATGCCCAGGCCCACTTCAGGCTGGCCGAACTTTGCCTTTTCGCTGGCCAGGCGAATGTCGCAGGACATTGACAACTCGCAGCCGCCGCCCAGCGCAAAACCATTGATTGCTGCAATGACCGGCTTGGTCATATTCTCAATCTTCAGGAACACGCTGTTTCCGTAGTCACTGAATTTCTTGCCTTCTACGGAACCATATTCGCTCATTTCGCCGATATCTGCCCCAGCAACAAAAGAGCGGCCAGCGCCCGTCAAAACGCAGACATAAATATCATCGTCTGCTTCGACCTGGTCGATGACCTTCTCAAGTTCCTGAAGCATGGGAGTGTTCAGCGCATTCAGAGCTTCCGGACGATTCATGGTGATCACGCCAATGTGACCCTTTTTTTCCAAATCAACTGCCATGGTTCTTCCTCCTCATCATTCAAAGGGCAAAAGGAGCAGAAACTATTCCCTCCGCCCTATAGTTTACCCATTGACACGCAACAGGACAGACTGGGGGCGCACTTGTCCCCACCCTGCAGTTAAATTATACGTCTTTGTTAAATAAATATCAAGACCTTTATGCATTTTGACCGCACAAAATTTCCGGTAGTTTTTGGCGTTCTGACCAAAAAAAAGCACTATATCTTGTGGAATGCCACAGCGCATAACATTATGTAAAGCAACACTTATCCCAGCCACTGCCCGAACCACTGTGCAAGCGGCAAATAGAGCAGCGGGAGGAAGAGCGCCGGCAGCATATTTCCCACCCGGATTCGCTCCTGGCGCAAGTTCAGCATATTGACTGCCAGGCCCAACAACATCACGCCCCCTACAGCTGACATTTCCACTACGGCGGCATCGCTCAGATAGGGCGCTACCGCACCTGCCAGCAAGGTAATCCCTCCCTGATAGATCAGCAGCGGAATCACTGAGAAAAACACACCGATACCCATGGTTGCCGCAAAAGTAATCGCTGAAACACCGTCAATAACCCCCTTGGAAATAAGGATGCTGTAATTTTGATTGATGCCGGCTTCCAGGCTGCCCATCACCGCCATGGACCCTACACAGAACAGCAGTGTGGCCGCAACAAAGCCCTCCGTAAAGCGTCCCATATTCCTTTGGCTTCCAAACCGCACCATTAAAATATGCTTCAGCTTTTCTCCTGCCCTGTCCATATGTTTTTCAATATTCAGCCATTCTCCCAGCAGTCCTCCCGCCGTGATGCACAAAATAACACACAAAATATCCGCCGTCTGAACAGCATTGATAATGCCAATCATTGCCACGCACAGCGCCAGCCCCGCTGTAATGGTCTTGGAAAGGCGCTCCGGCAAATGTCCCCCCACTGCCAGTCCTATAGTGCTTCCAATTAAAATTAAAATTACATTGACAATGGTTGCTATCATCTGATCTCTCCCCTTTACTTTGATACTTTACACAGGTAAATATTTTACTTCGAAACTTCCCGGTTTGTAAAGTACAAATTTCAAAGTGCACAGGAATTCCAGCTCATAACAAATTCAGATTCTCCCGTATCAGAATCCACCCGCCGCGATTGTATCCGAAATCCTTCCCTGGAATAGAACCGGAGCGCCCTTTGATTTTTTTCGTAAACATGGAGCATCAAATGCCCGTTTTCTTTTTTGGCCGCATCCAAGAGTGCTTTTCCGATTCCCATTCCACATTGGTCCGGCTGCACAAACAACCCCTCGATCAGTGTATCATGCAGCCCAATAAACCCCAGAACACGCTGTTCCTGTACATAGACCCGGACCTCGGCCTGCGCAATGGCATCCCGCACGTCGGCGCAATGCTCCCGCCAATAGCTTGCTTTGATAAAATCATGTGCCCGCAGATTTGCTTCCAGCCAAATCCGCATTACCGCATCCAAATCATCCGCCCGCATGGTACGAACCATTCATCTCCCCCCTTGTCATTCAGGCACCATCCTATCACAAATGCATTCTTTCACGCAAGCTGAAATCAATGTTGACAGGCCGTCCACAATAGCATTTGCAGGATTGCATTCGGTATGTTACAATGCAACATGATATTTGATACAACTCACGGAGGTTATCCCTATGCGCATGAGAAAAAAGAAAAATCTGGTTCCCCGCATGGAACGCTGCAGCGCTGTTTTAATAACAGATCCTTTTGCCCAGCGCGGCCAGTGGCGCACACTGTTTCAGTCCGGCGGCGAACTGCATGTGGAACTCGGGTGCGGCAAAGGCCGTTTTACCGCTGAAACAGCACAGCAAAACCCGTGTATTTCCTTTGTCGCCATTGAACGCGTACCAGATGCCATGGTCATGGCCATGGAGCGGGTCTGCGCCATGGAACTGCAAAACGTACGTTTTATCTCCTGTGACGCTGCACAGCTCCCTGACATTTTCTCCCCCGGCGAAGTTGACCGAATCTATATTAACTTCTGTGACCCGTGGCCAACCAAACGCCACGCCAAGCGCCGCTTAACGCACTACAATTTTCTGAAGCTCTACCGACAGGTTCTCAAACCAAATGGTCAAGTCCATCTCAAAACGGATAATGCTCCTCTGTTCGCTTTTTCATTGGAGGAATTCCCCGCCGCCGGTTTTTCTCTTTCAGAAATATCACATAATCTGCACGAAAACAGCCCCTGCGGCATTATGACTGATTATGAAGCAAAATTTTATGAACTGGGTACACCAATCAACCGCTGTGTCGCTACCATGGAAACCTGGACCGACCCCGATGCCGTCCCTGCTCCCGCACCCCAGGATTCAGCCGCCCCTTAACAAATACAAAAAAGCAGCACCTTGCAGAATTCTGCAAGGTGCTGCTTTTTCATCAATGTTACGCCCCCAGGAAAACAACGCCCATCATCGCCAAAAAGCATGCACTGCCCAACAACACAAAAAGGTGAAAAATTTCATGGCAGCCAAAAGAAGCATGATCCCTCAGAGGCCATTTCAACGCATACAGAACACCGCCAATGGTATAGGCTACCCCTCCTGCCAGCATCCATGCAAAGGCAGCCGGTGATAAAACTGCCGCCAAATCTTTCAAAGCCAGGACGGCAATCCATCCCATACCCACATAAAATAATGTAGTCAGTGTACGCGGTGCATTCAGCCAGCACAAGGTTACCACAACGCCAAGCGCAGCAAGCCCCCAAATCACGCCAAAAAGCGTCCACCCCAATGCTCCGCCCAAAACAGACAGGCATACCGGCGTGTAGGTTCCCGCAATCAATACAAAGATCATAGAATGATCCAGGTTTCTCAAAAACAGGCGTCCATGAGGCGAAGTATTGACACAATGATACAAACAACTCGCCAAATACAGAGATACCATAGAAGCTGTAAAGATAGACAGCGACACAATGCTCAATGCATCGGCGCCTTTGGCAATTGCCAGCACCAGCAAAACAATGCCGCCGACCCCACCGGCAACCGCTCCAACCCCATGGGTTACCGCTGACCAAAAACGCAGTCCATCATACAAATCAAATTTAAGATGCCGCGCTTTCTCCCTCTTCTCAGGGCGCGCTACAACCGTTTTTTGCATTGCAACTTGTGTCATATATTTCGCACTCCTTTCTTTGTTATTATATTATATCATTTCAAATACCATGTCAATATATTTATTATTATTTTATCTAATTATAAAAATTATATTATGCCAAATAAAAACACCGCTTTATAAAAGCGGTGTTTTCGGAATGTTTTTACATTTAGTGCTGGGCTTTAGCCAGCTCTGTCAGCTGTGCAAAAGCAGCTTTATCGTTCACTGCCAGTTCTGCCAGCATCTTGCGGTTGATCTCCACGCCAGCTTTCTTCAAACCATTCATAAAGCTGGAATAATTCATACCGTTCAGCTTGCATGCAGCACTGATACGGGTAATCCACAGTCTGCGGAAATCGCGCTTCTTCAGGCGGCGGCCAGTATATGCATAAGTCAGGGACTTAAACACAGCCTGCTGTGCCATCTTGAAATGCTTGGACTTGGAACCCCAGTAGCCCTTGGCGAGCTTCAGCGTCTTATTTCTTCTTTTGCGCGTCATCATCGCGCCTTTTACTCTTGCCATCTCGTTTGCCTCCTATAAATTGAGCTTAATCGCAGTATTTCTTATTTGTAAGGGATCATTTTGCGGACTGTGGCTGCCATGGTCTTGTCCACAAAGCCGCCGGCGCGCAGGCGACGGGTACGCTTGGTATCTTTCTTGGTCAGGATGTGGCTCTTATTCGCCTTGGCGCACTTCACTTTACCTGTTTTGGTCAGGTTGAATCTCTTTTTGGAAGCGCTGTGAGTCTTCATCTTAGGCATAGTTGGTTCTCCTTCCATTGATGCGCAGCCTGAGCTGCTTATATTACTTTTTCTGATTGCTGGGCTTTGGCGCAATAAACATCGCCATGTGGCGTCCTTCCAGCTTCGGCTGCTTATCCACAACGGCAACATCAGCGCACTCCTCAGCAAAGCGCTTGAGCAGGTTTTCACCGATTTCCGTGTGGGCCATTTCACGGCCGCGGAAGCGCACCGCCACCTTGACCCGGTTTCCATCGGCAATAAACTTCAGTGCATTTTTCAATTTTACATTGAAATCTCCCACGTCAATGCTGGGCGACATGCGGATTTCCTTGATTTCCACCACATGCTGGTTTTTCCGGGCTTCCTTTTCTTTTTTTGCCTGTTCGAAGCGGAACTTACCATAATCCAGCAGCTTGCAAACGGGCGGCACTGCCGACGGAGAAATTTTAACCAGGTCAAAGCCCTGCTCCTCCGCAATTTTCAGCGCCTCGTCCGCAGACATAATGCCAAGCTGCTCGCCCTGCGCGCCGATCAGGCGCACTTCCCTGTCGCGGATTTCTTCATTGATCTGATGAGCCATGTTGCTAATACCGAAGCACCTCCCACAAAATAAATAAAACGCGGATGCCCATGGCACCCGCAATTCTCCCGCAAAACGCACACACTGTGCTCTTTGCATGTCTGTTAACCTCTTTGCTTGCCGCTGGAGGTGAGAGCGGATGCCGCCGTTCTTCTTTGTTTTACGGATGGTATTTTACCTGATCTTCTCCTATTTGTCAATCTTTTTTTGAAAAATTTGAAAAAGAGCGGGGATATCTTCCCCCGCTCCTTTTCTCATTTCTGATAGGGCGCCAACTCCAACCGGCAAAACCATCCCTGCGGATGGCCGCAGACAGGGCACTCCTTCGGTGCCACAGTGCTGGTTGTCATAAAACCGCAGTTCAGGCACACCCATCCCGTTTCCTGCTCACTGATATAAAGCTGATCTTTTTGAAGATACTCCAAAAACAAAGCGAAGCGCTACGCGTGGGTTTGCTCAATTTTCGCAATCAGCCCAAATTTCCCGGCAATCTCCTGGAACCCTTCTTCGTGTGCAATTTTCGCAAATTCCGGATAAATCAGCCCATGCTCCTCTTCTTCGTTATGCACGGCATATTCCAGCAGAGATTTTGTATCTTCTTTCTCCCCCACCGGATATTCAGAGGTAATATCAACACTGCTGCAGCCACATCCTCGCAGATATTCATAAAAAATTTCCGCATGCTCTTTTTCCTGCCCCGCTGTATAGTGAAACAGCAGCTCCAAAACGGGATAACCGTCTTTTTTTGCCGCTGCGGCAGAAAATGTATAGCGGTTGCGCGCCATACTTTCCCCCGCAAACGCCCGCATCAGATTTTCCTTTGTTTTGCTGCTCCCAAGTTCCATGATGGCCTCCTTATTGCAATATGCCGCTTTTTCAGCCAGCGGCTTGGCGAATTCTAATTATATTGTTCTTATTTTCCAGAATTTTATACACAGAAATTTCTTCGCCTGTGTATAAAATCCAGAGATCCGGCCACAATAGGAGCGTACTCAATCCCCTGGAAGGAGGTGCACACCATGAAAAGCAACAACAACGAGAACAAGCAGCAGAATCAGAACAACCAGAATCAGCAGCAAGGCCAGAACAATCAGAACAAGAAATAATCTTTCTCTCATCACAACCAACCAAGCGCCGGCAGCCAATGGCTGCCGGCGCTTCTCTTATTCTTGCTCCGTTTCTTTTCATGTGTTATGATACTTTATTATAATGAGCAATCTGCACCGCAGAAAGGAGCATATGACATGAAACTTCTGGTTCTTTCTGATTCCCACGGCAATGTAGACAATATGGTACTGGCCGTTGAGCGCACACATCCGGACTGGATTCTTCACTTGGGTGATGTTGTTCGCGACGGAGACGCGCTGCACAGCCGGTTTCCGGAAATTCCTTTTGCTCAGGTGTCGGGAAACTGCGACTTCGCTGCGCTGGAACCACCGGAAAAAATCCTGTGCCTTGCAGACAAACGGATTTTCATGTGCCACGGCCATACACTACATGTAAAAGAAGGGTTGCTAAGCGCAATGTATACCGCTTTAGAACAGAAAGCAGACATTTTTCTCTTCGGCCATACCCACAGGATTTTCTCTGAAACAAGAAATGGCGTGGCGATGCTCAACCCCGGCAGCATCGGCGATTCCCGCTATCCAACCTACGGAACGGTAGAAATTACCGGCGGAACTGTTCTGCTCAGCACAATCCCCCTCAACGGATATCCTACGAAATAAAACGCTCTGGTTTCCCTGGAGCACCTTTATACGCTCAGCAAAGAAGCCTCGCCCCGGATTTTTTCGGGAGCGAGGCTTCTCTTTGTAAATCACGTTCGATCACGGAATTTTATTATTCCACCGTCACACTCTTTGCCAGATTCCGCGGCTTATCAATATCGCAGCCGCGCATCAGAGCAATGTAATAAGCAAACAGCTGCATGGGCAGCACCTCCAATGACGGCAGGAGCATTGGAAGCGTATCCGGCACCATAACGGCAGCATCCACCGTTTTTTCCATGGCCTTGCCCAGCGATGCAACTGTCACACCCAGCACATCGGCGCCGCGGCTTTTGACCTCCACTACATTGCTCATCAGTTTTTCAAAGAGTGCCGCATGGCCCGCCAGCGCCACCACCAGGGCACCTGGCTCAATCAGCGAAATTGTGCCGTGCTTCAGTTCACCCGCTGCATAGGCTTCAGAATGGATATAGGAAATCTCCTTGAGTTTTAACGACCCTTCCATTCCAACCGCATAATCAATATTGCGGCCAATAAAGAAAATCGATTCGTGGTTAAAGTAACGGGATGCATAATACTGAATGTTTTCCTTCTGTTCCAATACCTGCTGCATTTTGTCCGGGAGCACCTGCAGTTCCGCAACAATTGCATCGTACTCTTCCATGCTGATCGTATTCAGCTGCTTGGCAAAATAGAGGGCAATCAAATAGATAACCGCAAGCTGCGTGGAATATGCCTTTGTGGTAGCCACGGCGATTTCCGGACCAGCCCAGGTATAAAGCACATCGTCGCTCTCCCGTGCGATGGTGGACCCCACAACATTGACAATGGAAAGCAGGCGCGCGCCCAGGCGTTTTGCCTCCCGCATGGCAGCCAGCGTATCAATGGTCTCGCCGCTTTGGCTGATGACAATGCACAGCGTCTGATTCGACACAATGGGATCACAATACCGGAATTCTGAAGCCAGTGCCACTTCCACCGGTTTTCTGAGCATTTTTTCCAGCGTATACTTTGCCACGACCCCCACATGATAAGAAGAACCGCAGGCAATAATATAAATCTTGTCCATGGCTTCCAGCGCAGCGCGGTCAATTTTCAAATCGTCCAACACCACATTTCCGTCCTGAATCCGGGGCGAAATGGTTTTTCTGAACGCCTCGGGCTGCTCCATGATTTCCTTGGCCATAAAATGCTCATATCCGCCTTTTTCAGCCGCAGAAACTTCCCAGTCTACCTGGTGATGCGCCTTCTCCACCCGCTGCAGCAGAGAATCGTAAATTTCCACACTGTCCGCTGTCAGAACAGCGATATCTCCGTCATCCAGATAGGAAACTTCCCGGGTATATTTGATTACAGCCGTCACATCAGAGGCCAGGAAATTAAATCCATCGCCATATCCGATGATCAGCGGACTGTCTTTACGGGCTGCAATCAGCCGATCCGGGCAGTCCGCACAGACAATGCCAAAAGCATAAGCGCCATTGATTCGATGCAGCACCTTGACGACAGCGTCCATCATATCATCTTTATAATAATAATCCAGAAGATGCGCCACTACTTCCGTATCGGTTTCTGACACAAAAGTCACACCGTGCTCCTGCAAAAATTCTTTGATTTCCACATAATTTTCAATAATGCCGTTATGAATCACCGCGAAGCGGCCGCTCTCGCTGAGCTGCGGATGGGCATTGACATCTGAAGGCTCCCCATGGGTTGCCCAACGGGTGTGCCCCAGGCCCAAATGTCCCTTCACATCGGCGCCGCCGTGGATCTTATCAAAAAGCACCTGCAGCCGGCCTTTCGCTTTTTCTACCCGCAATCCATCCTCCGGAGAATAGACTGCAATTCCCGCACTGTCATATCCGCGGTATTCCAGCCGTGCCAAACCATCCAGCAAAATGGGAGCAGCCTCTTCTCTTCCAACAAATCCAACAATACCACACATAGATTCAGGATCTCCTTTTCGACTTTAAAATACAATGCTGCAATTCAGCATAAAGATCACTGCGGCAGCAAATACTGAACCTGGAGGTGCATTGCATGCTAACCGCGCTGATCCGTACTATTATTCTTTATTGTTTGCTGACAATTGGCCTGCGCCTGATGGGCAAACGGCAAATCGGCGAGTTGGAACCCTCCGAATTGGTGCTTGCCCTGCTGATTGCCGACTTGGCCGCTGTGCCGATGCAGGATTTCGGCATCCCACTGCTCAACGGCATTGTTCCAATTCTTGCATTATTGTCACTTTCCATGATCGTTTCGGTGCTCAATCTGAAAAGTCTGCGTTTTCGCAGGCTGGTTTGCGGAAGCCCGACTCTTGTCATTCAAAACGGGCAGATTCTGCAGAAGGAAATGCGCCGCACACGCTTGACCGTGGATGAATTGATTGAAGACCTGCGCCAACAGAGTATCCTTGATTTAAAAACGGTGCGCTATGCAATCCTGGAAACCAATGGACAGCTTTCTGTCATCCTTTATCCCCAACACCAGCCGCTCACGCCTCAAACTGCCCGGCCCCAAAAGGCCACCGAAGATATCGGCCTTCCCACTGTTCTGATCAGCGACGGACGTCTTCTGAAAAAGAATCTTGCACATCTCGGGCTGGATCATGCCTGGCTGCAGCAGCAGCTGAAAGCACACCGTATACCTTCCATCCGCGCAGTCTTTCTGATGACTGTCGACGAAAAACACCGCCCTTATTTTCTCAGAAAGGAGTGACATCTATCAAGCCGCTTTTGATTGCCTGCCTGACTCTCGCTTCCCTGTTCATTGCCAGCGCCATGAACTGCCGCACCGTTTCCGCGCTCAGCGACACCATCGGCCAGCAGCTGGCCATCTCTCAAGCCGCCGCCGAAAACGGGCAGTGGTCAGAAGCAGAAGACGCCTTGGTTCAAGCCGGAGAACTATGGCATTCCCACAACACTTATCTCCATATCACAGTCAATCACGCAGAAATCGATGAAGCAGAAACGCTCTTTGCTCAAATGCAGGAATATGCCCAGCAGCAGGATCTCGCTCAATACTGCACCACAGCCGAGCAACTGACACTTCAGCTGCAGCAATTAAAGGAAACACAACAACTCAGCATCAAAAATATTTTTTAAAAACTGCAATGGATATTATAGTATAGCATGCTATGATTTCAGCGGCAACAAAAAAATCGCTCTTAGGAGCGATTTTTTCCATCCAGCAGAAGGGCCGGCAAAATTTTTCTCATATGCACTTTCTCCGGAGACAAAGTGCATAACCCGGCCGCATAATTCTCTCCCACCGGCAATGCATAATAGTGCTCCCCGGCCCGCGCTTTCACAGGTTTGCGGCAAGCTATCGCAGAAACACCGCGACACTTGACACGGCTCTCCCGTTCAACCCAACCGGCAAAAAAATCTGCAGGTTCCCGGCTGAGCAGAAGTCGGCGCGCCCGCTCCGCGGAAACCGGGCGCAGCTGTTCTCCATCCACCCCTACCGATGCATCACTCAGGGCGCACAGCGCCAGTCCTTCTGTATGGCTCAAACTGAACTGCAGCGCCGGAACTTCTTGAAAAGCAGGCTTTCCCCATGTCCCATACGTAAGCACCGGAAACTCTGGAATTCCCAGCAGGTGTTTTACCCCGAATCTCAGCAGAGCATAGGCCGCTGCAGCCTGAAAAAGGCGCTCAGGATCCGTTGTATGCAGCCGCGCTTTTCGCTCCGGCGGCAAAAAAGCTTCCATACAGCAGCATTCCCGCAAAGCATTTCTCTGCTCTGCATTCCACTGCGTATACAGCACCCAAAGCGCCATCTTTCCACACCTCTCTCCAGCAGCACAGCTTCAGCGAAATAGATAGTTTTTATTATAACTTAGAGCGAAATCACTGTCAAATCGCCTATTTTTTCTGATTCCAAAGCTTTTTTGCAAAAAAAAGAGGAAAAAATGGGAGCTTTTGCGTATATAGAAATGATTACTTCAGACAGGCTTTCCCTGTCATTCTGCCGCGGCGCAGCAGAATAAAAATACTCTATTCCGGTAAAACTTTTCGCAAGGAGGGGAAACATGTCATTTCCAGCCAGTTTCTTGGACGAATTGGTTGCCCGCAGCGACATTGTCGATGTGGTTTCGGATTACGTCCATTTGACTAAAAAAGGCAGTAATCTTTTTGGCCTGTGTCCCTTTCACAGCGAAAAAACGGGCTCCTTCTCTGTGTCTCCCGACAAACAGATTTACCATTGTTTCGGCTGCGGCAAAGGCGGCGGCGTGATTAATTTTATCATGGAGGAAGAAAACCTTTCCTTTCCGGACGCTGTGCGCTTTCTGGCCAAACGCGCCAATTTGGAAGTGCCGGAAGAGCAGGGCAACCGCGAAGCTTCTCATCTTCGGCAGCGGGTTCTGTCTTTGAACAAGGATGCCGCGCGCTTCTACTACCAAACACTGCAGTCCCACGCCGGCCAGGCAGTGCAGGATTATTTAAACCGGCGGAAAATCACCCGCAGAACAGCAGTTCGCTTTGGTATGGGCGCTTCCATAGATACATGGGACGCGCTGATTTCCGCCATGACAGAGCGCGGCTACACCAAGGCTGAACTTTTGGCTGCAGGGCTTGCCGTGCAGGGAAAGGGCGGCCGGATCTATGACAAATTCCGCAACCGCCTGATGCTCCCAGTCATTGACGTCCGTGGTGATGTTATTGGCTTCGGAAGCCGCGTGCTCGACGGCTCTGAACCCAAATATATGAACACATCCGAAACCATTACATACAGCAAGCGCCGCGCTTTATATGCGCTGAACCTTGCAAAAAAGTCAAAACGCCCCAATATCATTTTATGCGAAGGCAATCTCGACGTCGTCACGCTCCACCAGGCAGGTTTTGACAATGCGGTAGCCTCCATGGGCACCGCGCTGACGGTGGAGCAAATTCGTTTGCTGTCGCGCTACACAAACGAAATTATCATTTGCTACGACAACGACAACGCCGGCAAACTGGCCACAGAACGCGCACTGCAGCTGTTGAACCATTCAGAATTTAATGTGCGGGTACTGCAGCTTCCCAACCGTATCGTGGATGGCAAAAGTCTGAAGCAGGATGCCGACGATTTTATCAAATTTCAGGGACCAGAGGCCTTTGAGCGATTACTGAACGGAAGTGAAAACAGCGTAGAATACCGCATGACAGTGATTGGCGGGAAATATGACCTGAGCACAGATGCGCAAAAAGTGGAATATTCCAAAGAAATCAGTGCACTGCTTGCCACGCTGGACAACCCCGCAGAGCGCGAAATTTATGCAAACCGCGCAGCTGCGCTGTGCGGCATCAGTTCTCAGGCCATACTGTCGGAAGCAAAACGCACCTATTACACCCGCCGCAAAAGCGCACGGGCAAAACAGCTGCGCAAAGACCTGAACCCCGCTCTGGAACTGCAGCCAAAAGAACGTGCTGCCCGTTATGAAAATCTCCGTTCCGCCCGGGCTGAAGAAGGCATTATTCGTTTATTAACATTGGACAGTGCTCTTTTTCTTCCTGATCCTCCCATCCAACCGGAGCAGTTTTCTTCACCGCTTCTGGCAAAAGCATATCAACAGCTTCTGCATTGTGCTCAGGAAGGACTGAATTTTGGGATATCTGCCTTGGCAGAAACACTGAGCGGAGAGGAAATGAACCACATTGCCAGCATTCTGCAGCAGCCTGAAGCACGGGCAAACCGCGGGCAAGCCTTGCAGGATTACATACATATTATTAAAGAGGAAGCCGGCAGGCGCAGCAACGATTCCTCTGTGGATCCCCTGACCGCAGCCATAGAAAAAAACAAAGAGAAAAAACAATATGGAGGAAAGCTGAATGGCTAATACAAAAAAATCTTCTGAAAAAGAACGCACCGCAGCAGAAATGACCGCTGCAGAAACAACAGTGAAAAAAGAAACTTCCACTGCCAAAAAGGCCGCAAAAAAAGCCGCGGAAACGGAAAAGGTTTCGCCGAAAAAAAGCACAAAAAAAGGCAAAGAAAGCGAAAGCGACGCTGTTGCCTGCTTTAAATCCGATACAGCGGAAAAAGAAAATGATGAGCAAGAGAGCAAACCGAAATTTACAGGTAAGCTGGATGAAAAAATGATTGCGTCCCTTCCCGCAGCAGCCATTATTCAGGCCAACGAAAAGCTGCGCGATCTGCTGGCCAAAGGCAAGAAAAAGGGAAAACTCGATTCCGCTGAGCTTTCGGAAGTATTGGATGACATGGATCTGGAAGGCGACCAGATGGACAGCATTTACGATTCCCTGGAACTTCTTGGGATCGACACCGCCGGCGATGACTATCCTCCTGAGCCGCTGGACGATGCAGAACCTCCCATGGACGAAATCAGCGAAATCGAAGAGGAAGAACTGGTTGACCCCAATACGCTGGTGGATAATTTCAGTATTGACGACCCGGTGCGTATGTACTTGAAAGAAATCGGCAAAGTACCTTTGCTCAATCCTGATGAGGAAATCGAGCTGGCACAGAAAATGGCCGAAGGGGATGAGAGTGCCAAACAGAAGCTGGCAGAAGCCAACCTGCGCCTTGTGGTATCCATCGCAAAGCGCTATGTAGGCCGCGGCATGCAGTTTTTGGACTTGATTCAGGAAGGCAATCTTGGCCTGATTAAGGCCGTAGAGAAGTTCGATTATACAAAAGGGTATAAATTCTCCACCTATGCCACTTGGTGGATTCGCCAGGCAATCACCCGTGCCATTGCAGACCAAGCCCGTACCATTCGCATCCCTGTCCATATGGTGGAAACTATCAATAAAGTAATTCGTGTTTCCCGCCAGCTGCTCCAGCAGCTGGGTCATGATCCATCCCCCGAGGAAATCGCCGAAGAAATGGGAATGCCGGTGGACAAGGTGCGGGAAATTTTGAAAATCGCACAGGAACCGGTTTCTTTGGAAACCCCCATCGGCGAAGAAGAAGATTCTCATTTGGGCGACTTCATCCCCGACGAGGATGCTTCCGAACCCAGCGAAGCCGCTTCCTTTACCCTGCTGAAAGAGCAGTTGGTAGACGTGCTTTCCACGCTGACACCCAGGGAAGAAAAAGTGCTGAAACTGCGCTTCGGCATAGAGGATGGCCGCAGCCGCACGCTGGAAGAAGTCGGCAAGGAGTTCAATGTAACACGCGAACGCATCCGTCAGATTGAGGCCAAAGCCCTGCGTAAGCTGCGTCATCCCAGCCGCAGCAAAAAACTGAAAGATTTCCTCGCTTAAAAAGCAGCCGCATTCACAGTTGAATCATCATCCATGCTCCGGCACTATGTTTCAAGTGCCGGAGCATGTTATTTCATAGGCTCATATTTTAAATCTGTGCAAAAATCCTGCGGCTTTCCGCCTCTGTGACTGCCGCAACGCCATCGAAGTCCACAAACGGTTTATAAATCAGCTCCAGCTCATCATGCTTTTCCCCTGCCGCGCGCAGATGCTCCGCCCCCTCTTCCTCCAATGCTTCCGCCAGCCGCTCTTTCAGCCGCAGTTTCGCCCGCATCAGACGATACTGCTCCTGATTCAGCATGCGTTCCAAATGCAGGCAGCGATAAGGTGTTTCTGTTAGTGCAAACGTGCGCCCGGTAGTGACAAAACCAAGCTCCAGCTCCGGAACCAGCAAGTGCTCTATCCGTTTCGGGTAGTCCGGGTCCATGCAAAGCAGGACATCATAGCCATCCGCTTGTATCATCGCCTTTAATTCCAGCAGCGCCGGCGCCGCAAGATGGCAGCGGTCCTTCAATTCATAAATATGGCTGCACAGGATACGCAGACTTTCCTCACACCAGCAGCGCCCAGCCGGTGTCAGTCCGCCAAGAAAACGCAGTTTCTCCATCCCCATCCGTTTTTTTCGTTTTCCCCGTTCCCGCAGCCAAATATTTTTGAGCCTGCGGCGCAATTTTTCTTTATCCAGCAGCGGCGCAACACTTTCCTCTGTCTCCGCCAAAACGGATCGGCTGGCCCGCAGGCAGGAGTATGCCCGGGCATATTCCTTTTGGTAGCCCAGGGTACAGGCAATCACTTCCCTGCGGCGTTCTTTCAGCCGTTCGACATCGTAAAAACAGCCCAAATTGACATACCGGTCTACCGCTGCCGGATAGGCAGGCTCAATCACATGGGGCGCCGTCCCATCGGCAACAGCGACCTGAAGCTGCTGAATAATCACAGCATCCAGCGAACGCGGGTCACCGCTGCAATGAATATATTCCACATCCAGACCCTGTTTTTCCGCCCTGCGGCCGATTTCTTTCATCATTGTGGATTTTCCAACACCTGGCCCGCCTTTCAGGACAATAAAATCATAAGTTTCTTCCGGTCTGCCCAGCTGGTCATAAAGACTGTAAAACCCATCGGCGCTGTTGGCTCCCAGAAAAAAGCGTGTTTTTTTCATCATGGTTGATTCCTCCCGATCAGATTTCTCTATACCTACCCTATGCGCGGGCTGCTGCCATTGACAAAGGAAAAAGAGACGATTACAATAGAATTTATCTTTTTGCAGCCCGCTTCCGTTCCGGAAGCCTGCAATGATCGGAGGTCTGTTATGAATAGAGAATTTCAAATGAAGCTGCTTTCCTTAATCGAGCATGACAGCAAGCTGAGCGCCGAAGAATTGGCTGCCATGCTGGCCTGTGATGCTGCCGCTGTGCGCGAGGCTTTGGCAGAACTGGAAAACGAACAGATCATTTGCGGTTATCATACTTTAATCAACTGGGACAAAGTGGATCCTGATTCCGTGACAGCGCTGGTAGAACTGCGGGTAACCCCTCAGGGCGGCGATGGATACAACAAAATTGCAGAAGTGATTTATCAGTATCCCGAGGTAGAATCCCTGTATCTGATGTCCGGCGCTTATGATTTCCTCGTCATGCTGCGGGAAAAAAACCTCAAGGCAATTTCCATGTTTGTCTCTGAAAAGCTGGCAGCGCTGGAAGAGGTACAGAGCACTACCACCTATTTTACATTGATCAAATATAAGGAACAGGGCTTTCCTTATGTGATGCCGAAAAAAGACAGAAGAATGGTGGTTACGCCATGAGGAATTTTCTTGCAAAAAAAATTGTGGATATGCCCCCATCCGGCATCCGAAAATTCTTTGATATTGTAACCGAGATGCCGGAGGCAATCTCCCTCGGCGTGGGTGAACCGGATTTTGACACACCCTGGCCGATCCGCGAAGAGGCAATCAAGGCCATCAAAGCCGGAAAAACTTTCTACACAGCCAACGCAGGCTTGGCCGAGCTGCGCAAAGCAGTATGTGATTATACTCAACGCAAAATCGGTGTGGAATATGATCCTGCTGCGGAATGCTTTATTTCCGTCGGCGGAAGCGAAGCCATCGACCTTGCTTTCCGCGCAACAGTAGAAGACGGGGATGAAGTGATCATCCCTCAGCCCTGTTTTGTATCTTATGAACCTTGTGTGAGAATGGCCGGCGGTGTGCCGGTGACCATTCCCCTGAAGGAAGAGCATGAATTCCGGCTGCAGCCGGAAGAGCTGAAAGCTGCCATCACGCCAAAAACCAAGGCACTGTTTATTTCCTACCCCAACAATCCCACGGGGGCCATTATGGAAAAAGAGGATTTGGAAAAGCTGGTGCCCATCATTTTGGAGCACGATCTTTTAGTGATTACCGATGAAATTTATGCAGAATTGACCTATGGCGGAAAAGATCATTTTTCCATTGCATCCCTGCCCGGTATGAAAGAACGCTGCATTTATGTCAATGGCTTTTCCAAAGCCTTTGCCATGACAGGCTGGCGGCTCGGCTATGCCATGGCGCCGCAGGCCATCATGCAGCAAATGGTCAAAATCCATCAGTACTGCATTATGTCCTCCCCCACTATCAGTCAGTACGCCGCTATTTATGCGATGACCAGCGGCGACGCAGAAACTCAGATGATGCGCGCATCTTATGACCGCCGCCGCAAATATCTGATGCGCCGCTTCTCTGAAATGGGAATTCCCTGTTTTGAGCCAAAGGGTGCTTTCTACATGTTTCCCAATATTCAGGAATTCGGCATGACCAGCGAAGCGTTTGTGCTGGAATTATTGAAGCGCAAGCAGGTGGCCGCTGTTCCCGGAAGCGCTTTCGGTGCATGCGGCGAAGGGTTTTTGCGCATTTCCTACGCATATTCTCTGGATGATCTGCGTCTTGCTTTTGACCGGATCGAAGCTTTCGTGCAGGAACTGCGTGCAGAAAAAAGATAAAATCCCAAAAACTTTAAAATGCCTCCGGAGCCTATCAATGGCTCCGGAGGCATTCCTCTTTTTTCAAAGTTTGAAATCTTCTTCTGAAAGCTTCGCTGTATTGAGCTTGACGGGTTGAGGCGGCTCACGCAGCAACGGATCATACCGAAACGCACGACAGTGATATTCCGGCGATACAACACCTTTTTTTTTGCACAGCATTTCATCTTCGCTGATGCGGCATGCCTTTGCACAATAAGCGCAGCGCGGCTCAATATCCTTGCGAAACAGCATCCTCTTCCCCGCCTTTCTCTTTATTACAGCGTATACAAAACAATTCTGTCCTCTTCCACTGTTGCGCTGATCTTTGTAAAGGGATGTTCATATTCCCCGATGATTCTGCCGGCCAGCGGATCTTCAATCTCCTTCTGAATTGTACGCCGCAGGTTGCGCGCACCGTATGTCAAGGAGTAGGACTTATGGGTGACATAGTCCACCACTTTATCATCATAAGCAAACTCCAATCCCTTTTCCTTCAGCGAATCCACAAGCTCGCCGAGCATAATGCGGGCAATACCCTTGAAGTTTTCCTCGGTCAGGTGGTTAAAGCAGATGATCTCGTCCACACGGTTGATAAACTCAGGCCGCAAAAACTGATTCAGCGCTTTCATGGCACGGTCGCGATCCAACTCACTGATGGTGCGGTTAAAGCCCACAGAAGCTTCTTTTGTGTTGGAGCCGGCATTGGAAGTCATGACAATTACCGTATGCTCAAAATTCACGTGGCGTCCATGGGCGTCTGTAATCCGGCCATCGTCCAAAATCTGCAGCAGTACATTCAAAACATCCGGATGTGCTTTTTCAATCTCATCAAACAACACTACCGCATAAGGCTTACGACGGATTTTTTCTGTCAGCTGACCAGCTTCATCATAGCCCACATAACCGGGAGGCGAACCAATCAGCCGGGAAACGCTGTGCTTTTCCATAAACTCCGACATGTCCAGACGGATCAATGCCTCCGGCGTATGGAACAGCTCTTCTGCCATTCGTTTGACCAATTCCGTTTTGCCCACGCCTGTAGAACCCACAAAAATAAAACTGACCGGCTTGTGTTTGGGCGAAATGCCCACCCGGTTGCGGCGAATGGCTGCAGCCACCGCGCTCACAGCTTCATCCTGCCCGATGATGTGCGCTTTCAAATGGTCTTCCAGCTGAGAAAGGTTTTTGAACTCTTCTTCTTTAATCTTGCTGGCCGGGATTTTTGTCCAAAGCTCAATGACCCGCGCCAAATTTTCAATGGACAGCGTTGGGTCTCCTGCTGCTTTAATGGTATCCAGTTCGTTGTTCAACTGAATTTCCCGGCTCTTGATTTCCGCCTGTCGGGCATAAGATTCCTCACTGGTATCTTCTACCAGCAGCTCCTTTTCCTTGGCATAGTCCGCCAATTCCTTTTCGATTTCCATGCGCCGGTTGATATTCTGATCTTTCAAATTCACATCGGAGCACGCTTCATCAATCAAATCAATGGCTTTATCCGGCAAAAAGCGGTCGGTAATATAGCGCTCCGACAGCAGCACCGCCTGACGGAGCACACCATCCGGAATTTGAACTCCATGATACTGCTCATAATAATGGGCAATTCCTTTGAGAATTTTCATCGTGTCCTCGATGGTGGGCTCGTTGACTGTAACAGGCTGGAACCGCCGCTCCAGTGCAGCATCTTTTTCAATGTGCTTGCGGTATTCGGTGAAAGTCGTGGCACCAATGACCTGAATCTCTCCCCGGGACAGAGCAGGCTTGAGAATATTGGCCGCATTCATGCTGCCTTCAGCGTCGCCTGCAGCCGCAATATTGTGGATTTCGTCGATGACCAGAATAATATTTCCGGTTTTCTTGATTTCTTCAATCAGGCCCTTCATGCGGCTTTCAAACTGGCCGCGAAACTGCGTGCCCGCCACAAGCGCCGTCAAATCCAGAAGATATACTTCCTTATCCCGCAGTTTATAGGGCACTTCTCCGTTGACAATCCGCTGGGCCAGTCCCTCTGCAATGGCCGTCTTACCCACGCCGGGTTCACCAATCAGACAGGGATTATTCTTCTGCCGGCGGTTTAAAATTTGGATAACCCGCTCAATTTCTGTTTCGCGGCCCACCATTGTGTCCAATTCTCCTGCTTTTGCCCGAGCAGTCAGATTGATACAGTAATTCTCCAGGAATTTGCGCTTCCCGTTTTTTCGGGGCGCATGGGGCTTTACCTCTTCCGCACCGCCAGATTCTTCACTGCGGGCAGGGTCGCCGCCAAACAGCCGGTTCAAAAACGGAAATGTGGCAGTTTTGCCCTCATCATTCTCTTCTTCGTCATTGTCCTGATCCTCCAAATTCATGGGAGACAGGTTTTCCAGATTTTCCACACCGCCAAAAGCCTGCATCATTTCCTCGTTGATTTTCTCCAATTCATCATCGGAAATTCCCATGCGCTTCATCATTTCATCCACCTGGGGCAGCCCCAATGCCTTCGCACAGCGCAGGCACAGGCCTTCATTGACAGGTTTGCCATTTTCCATTTTGGAAATATACACCACTGCCACATATTTTTTACATTTAGAACAAAGGGTTGGTTGCATATTGACCTCCTATGATTTTACAAGCCGGACACCATTGCAATGGGATTCAGCGTGGCAAAAAAACGAAACAAAATAGTCTGATCCAGCACTTGCGCAGGAATACCGCTCCAAAACTGCACAGCCCAAACAAGTGCAAACAAAATAATACATCCCTGCAGCAGGCCAAACAGGCCGCCGCCCAGTGCATCCATCAAATGCAGGCCTGGAACCGCCGTCAGCAGCCCCAGAACTTTAGAAATCAGTTTCAGCACCACCAGCAGCACAAAAAAGCTGAGCAAAAACAGCACAGCTGCCGCCACAGGCTGCAGCATACTTTCCGCAGCAGCTTCTACCAGAGAAACTCCCGTTTCTTTGGCTTGATCCACTGCATTTTGTGCCAGATCTTCTGCCGTTTTCTGATAAAGTCCAGCAGCAGAAAACAGGCCCGCGGCCTCCTCTTCACCAATATTTTCTGTCTCAGCAGGTGTCAAATCCTGTGCTGCCTGGTCAAAACGTGCTTCAATCTGCTGAGAAATCATCGGCGCAATCGCTTTGGCTGCCGCCGGTGCTCCCTGGCTTGCAACAAAACCTGCTCCCAACAGCGCAGCAACAACAATCACCATGCCGATCACACTTTTGAAAGCACCACGTCGCCAACCAAGCACCATGCAGATGATCAGCACCGCCGCCAAAATCAAATCTATTATAACAGCCATTTGCATAAAATGATACCTCGGAACAAAAACGTTACAAAAAATTCATGGAATCAGCAAAGAAATTTCCCTTGATGAAATCAGCCATACCGATCCGTCACTGCGCATCCGCGCAGATTCAGCCATTGCCGGCTGGTCAAAAACAGCATACTCGGTTAAATCCCGATTGTAAATCACCAATCGATCAGCGTAGAGCACAGCAATATACCGGCCGGCAGCGGAAAGGTCCAAAATTTCATCGGAAATTTCAAGCTCTCCAATGGCTGTTCCATCAGCACCCAAAGTAACCAGCCTGCCGTTGGTACCTGCCCGGTAGCGATTCAGCGCCAGCACCGCAAATCCGTCCCCCTCATCGGAGTATTCACGCAGATAGGACTGTGCGTAATCATAGGTAGCATTGACCTGACCGCCCGAAGAGGCAATCACAGCCTGATTATCCGCAATACACAGCGTCTGATTGTTAATGGATCCAATAGAAAGCACCATGGCATCCTCAATGGCAAACTCCGCATACTGCTCCTCGCTGTCCAGTCGGTAAACAACCATCTGGGAAACAAACGTTCCCTCTTCCTGCCCCAAGGTATGAGCAATCATGTATCGGCAGTCCTCACTGACATAGGCATTGACTACAAAACGGGTAGAAGCATCGTATTCAAAAACTTTATCCATATTTTGATTGTATACTGTGACGCAGCCCTTTTGATTTTGCTTTTGACTGGTCACCGCCAGCCAGCCGGATTGATTCAACGTGGCAGAATAAATGCCAAGACCATCTTCCAGCGGCAGGCGCAGCTTCTCCTTTCGCTCGTCAAACACCACAAGATTGCTGCCGCCGATATCATAGGCCACTGCGGCACCGCCGCCTACATCCAAGGCAGGCGCTTCCAGCTGCACATCCGTCTGAAACAGGATATTGCCGCTGTAATCATACACTACAGCCTCCTGGTTGGAAACATACAGCAAATATTTCCCAAAAGAAGAAAACGTTCCTTCCGTGCGCTTTTCATATTCAAATGCGGCAGTCTGCCCCGCTGCATCCTGCTCCGTTCCGATATAAGAAACGCCCCGGCGAATCGCATCAAAATTGATGCGGTCCCAATAAACCGTCAATACGACCGCCGCCAAAACAATGATGAGCACCAGCAAAAGCGACAAAATTCGCTTTTTTAGCGGCGGGCGCTCAGCCTTTGCGCGCCGCTTTTCTTCGGCACGCTCGGCGCGCTCCTTTTCTTCCAGCACCGGCTGCAGATCAATAATGCGCCCCTTGTTCCCACGATTCAGTTTACGCTTGTTTTCATCCATTCAGACGTTCATCCTCATACCAAAGTTTCGTCAGATACAATCCGCCCGGCGGCACCGTGGGACCGGCCAGCGTGCGGTTTCCGCTGTCCAAAATACCGGGAATATCTTCCGGGCGCAGCTTTCCTTCCGCTGCGTATAGCACTGTACCGGTAATCGCCCGCACCATATTGTAAAGAAAACCGTTGGCACAGACTTTCAACTCCAGGAGATCCCCGCTGCGGGTCACATAGCAGTAATAAATCGTGCGGACCGTGCTCTTCACATCCGTTCCCACACTGCGCACCGCTGCAAAATCATGGGTTCCTTCAAACATGCGGGCTGCGCGATCCATCACCGCCTCATCCAGCACCTTCGGGTAAAAATAGGCCCGATGCACATAAAAAGGATTGCTGATACGGGAATTATAAATCCGGTAGGTATATTCTTTCTTCAAGCAGGAACCAATGGCGTTAAAGGCATCATCCACTTCATAAGCGGCCTGCACGGCAATATCTTCCGGCAGCCGCACATTGATTGCCAGCGGCAGCCTGTCGCACGGAATAGACATCTGCGTGCGGAAATTGGCAATGTAATGCTCTGCATGCACCCCCGCATCCGTGCGCCCGGCGCCAATGAGATGAATACGCTCCCCAGCCAGGCCGGAAATAGCCTTTTCCAACGTTCCCGCCACGGTAACATCTCGTTTTTGCACCTGCCAGCCATGATAGGCTGTGCCGTTATACATAAGCTTCAAAGCAATATTTCTTCGCATGGATACTCCTCATGTTTCATCAATAGCCCAGACGGCCAATGATGACCACCGCCGCCGTAATCACTGTGGTCAGAAGAATGCACAAAAAGTCCCTGCGCTGATAGCGCAGAACATGCAGTTTTGTGCGTCCCTCTCCGCCGTGATAGCATCGGCATTCCATGGCCGTGGCCAGCTCGTCTGCCCGGCGGATGGCGCTGATAAACAGCGGCACCAGAATGGGCACCATGGCTTTGGCCCGGCGAAACAGATTTCCCGTTTCAAAATCTGCCCCCCTGGCCTTTTGCGCGGACATGATCTTATCGGTCTCTTCAATCAGCGTGGGAATAAAGCGCAGGGCGATAGACATCATCATCGCCAGTTCATGCACCGGCACATGCAGCTTCTTCAGAGGACCGAGGAGGTTTTCAATCGCATCTGTCAGTGCAATGGGGCTTGTGGTATAGGTCATCAAAAAGGTGCCCATAATCAGCATGGCAATGCGCAGCACCATAAAAGCAGCCGCCCAGATACCCTCCACTGTCACACGAAAAATCCAAAAAGACGCAATTTCCCGCCCCGGGGTATAAAACATATTCAAAACTGCTGTAAAAATTAAAATGACAATCAGCGGCTTCATGCCGCGGATCATTGCCCGAAAACCAACCTTGGAGATTTTGACGCTCACCACTAAAAACAGCGCCAGAATCCCATAGGATACAAAGGATTTTGCACAGAAAAGCGCCACAATATAGATGATGACCATCATCAGCTTCGTGCGCGGGTCCAGACGATGGGCCAGGGTATTCCCCGGGAAATACTGGCCCAGAGTAATGTCTTTCAGCATGCCGCATTGCCCCCTTTCAGGTGCAGCAGCTGCTCTTTCAGCTCCTCCTGGGTATAAACTGCGCTGTCCACCGGCAGGCCGCGAGCGCGCAGCGCCATGGCGATACGCGTCACCTCCGGCACACCGAGGCCGATGCGCGTCAGTTCTTCTGCACGGGAAAAAATCTCCCGCGGCGTACCATCCATTAAAATGCGGCAATTGTCCAGCACTACAATCCGCCCGGCATTGCGGGCAATCTCTTCCATACTGTGGCTGACCAGAAGAATTGTATTGTGTTTTGCCCGGTGATACTGCCCAATCTCTGATAAAATGCTTTCACATCCGGCAGGATCCAGCCCCGCCGTAGGCTCGTCCAAAATCAGCACTTCCGGCTCCATAGCCAAAACGCCGGCAATGGCCACCCGCCGCTTCTGACCGCCGGAAAGCTCAAAGGGGGATTTTTCCAGCAGTGCATCCTGAATGCCGACAAAGCCCGCCGCCTCGCGCACACGGCGGTCAACCTCCTCTTCAGAAAGGCCCATATTCATCGGGCCAAAGGAAATATCTTTATAAACCGTCTCTTCAAAAAGCTGATACTCCGGATACTGAAACACCAATCCCACATGAAAGCGTGTTTCATGCGTGACCTTCGGCGAACTCCAGATATCCTGCCCGGAAAAATAGATTTTTCCCTCCGTCGGTTTCAGCAGCCCGTTGAGATGTTGAATAAAGGTGGACTTCCCGGACCCGGTATGTCCGATGACGCCAATGTACTCCCCGGGGTATACTGCAAAGTCAATATGTTCAATCGCATTGCGCTGGAAAGGCGTTCCAGCGCTGTAGGTATGCGTCAGATTTTCTACTCTTAAAATCGGTTCCACGTATGTCTTTTCCCTTCGGAAAAATTTTTAATTCTGCAATGCCTTACAGATGGCATCGGCGCATTCCTCTACAGAAATCGCGTCCAAAGGCACATCGATCCCATCTTGCCGCAATGCGTCCAAAAGTTTGACCGTTTCCGGCACTGTCAGCCCAATTTGCCGCAGCGCCTCCACTTTTGTGAAAATTTGTCGCGGCGGCCCATCGAGATAAACGCTGCCTTCATTCATCACAATCAGGCGATGGGCCAGCTCCGCTTCGTCCATATGATGGGTAATCATCACAATGGTGATGCCCTTTTCCCGGTTCAGGCGCTGCACCGTTTCCAGCACATCCCGCCGCCCCTTCGGATCCAGCATGGCGGTCGCCTCATCCAGCACAATACACTCAGGTTCCATGGCGATTACACCGGCAATGGCAATGCGCTGCTTCTGTCCGCCGGAAAGCAAATGCGGCGCATGACGGACATATTCCGACATGCCCACCGCGGCCAGTGCATCATCCACCCGGCGGCGAATTTCTTCTGTGGGCACACCTAAATTCTCCGGGGCAAAGGCCACATCTTCTTCCACCACATTGGCGACAATTTGATTATCCGGGTTTTGAAAAACCATACCCACCCGGCGGCGAATCTCCAGCAGCACAGCGGAGTCCGCCGTATCATAGCCTTCTACCCACACTTTGCCGCCGCTGGGCAGATAAACCGCATTGAACTGCTTGGCCAAGGTGGATTTCCCACTGCCGTTATGGCCCAAAATCGCCACAATGCTGCCCCGCTCAATAGTTAAATTGATATTTTTTAAAACAGGAACACATTCTTCCCCTTCTCCAGCCTGATAGGAAAAGGAGAGATTTTCTGTTCTCAGCATCTCCATGACAGCACAGACCCCCGCCCATGTTAATGATTGTCCGAAATCCAGCGTCCAGTGGCGCCGCAGGGCAGGGCCATACCCGTTTCCGTCACCGGCAGGCCCAGTTCATCGCACTCGGTGTGGCCGCCATAGCGTCCGCACACCAGCAGATTGAGAATATACCCAAGCACCGAAGGCGCCAGTCCTGTGGTATAGGAATTGAGGACAATAAACAGCGGCTCCTCCGACAACACACCTGTGCACAGCTTAACAAAAGGAAAGAGGTTCTGTTCCAGCTTCCACACCTCACCGGAAGGGCCCCGGCCATAGGAAGGGGGATCCATGATAATCGCGTCGTAACGCCGTCCCCGCCGAATTTCCCGCTCGACAAATTTTGCGCAGTCATCCACAATCCAGCGAATCGGCGCATTTTCCAGGCCGGAAGCTCTTGCATTCTCCCGCGCCCAGGAAACCATGCCTTTTGCCGCGTCCACATGGCAGACGCTGGCGCCGGCCGCTGCACAGGCGATCGTGGCAGCTCCTGTATAGGCGAACAGATTCAGTACCCGGACCGGCCGGCCCGCCCGGCGGATCTGATTCATAGCAAACTCCCAATTCACCGCCTGCTCCGGAAACAGCCCGGTATGCTTAAAATTCATAGGCTTGACCTGAAAGGTCAGCGCACCATAATGCACACTCCATTGCTCCGGCAGCTTTTTCCGTTCCCAATGACCGCCGCCTGTGTTGGAACGCACATAGCGGGCATCGGGATGGTTCCATGCGCTGTTGCGCCGGGGCGCTTCCCAAATGGCCTGCGGATCCGGTCGCACTAAAATCTGCCGGTTCCAGCGCTCCAGCTTCTCACCGTCGCCGCAGTCCAGCAACTCATAATCTTTCCAATGATCCGCAATCCACATATTTTTTCTCCTTCATCGCTATATATCATGATATCGTATAATTATACTACAGACTGCATGGATGCGTCAACGCAAATTCGCCCCTTGCACCAGGCTTTTCCCTGTGATAGGATAAGACAAACTACTTGGACCGCCTTCCGCAATACGGCAGGCTCACAATTCTCAGTCCATATACTGACAGGAGACGACTGTTTATGCCGAACACACTTCTGCACTGCTGCTGCGCGCCCTGCTCCGTGCGCTGCATTGAAGACCTGCGCGGTGAGGCCATTGAGCCCACTGCATACTGGTACAATCCCACTATCCATCCATACCAGGAATATAAAGCACGGCGCGATACGCTGATAGATTATGCGCCCACCATCCATATGGCTTTGATCGTGGACGAGGACTACGGTCTGCGCCCCTTTGTACGCGCCGTGGCAAACGACATCGACCATCGCTGCCGCTACTGCTATGCCTGCCGGCTGGACCGCACCGCCCGCTATGCAGCAGAAAACGGCTTTGACAGCTTTTCCACCACACTGCTGATCTCCCCTTATCAGGACCACGATCTGATCCGCACGCTGGGAGAAAGCGCGGCAAAAAAATACGGCATTCCTTTCCTTTACCGGGATTTTCGCCCTGGCTTCTGGGACGGCCATGAAAAGGCAAAGGCTCTGGGATTTTATATGCAGAAATACTGCGGCTGCATTTTCAGCGAGGAAGAACGCTACAGCAAAGCCATCGCCCGCGATCAAAAACGCACCATGGTACACTTTTCAGATTAAAAAAACGGCGCCGGCTGTACCGGCGCCGTTTTTCTCACCAATCAATTACGGCCATGACTGCCTGCGGCGTCATTTGCGTAAAAATCGGCAAATCAATGGTGCGCAACGAAAACAGCGTATAAGCAAAAATCCACACGAACAAAATCATACAGACCATAAAAAGCGCCTGTTTTGCAAAAGCAGTTTTCCGAATGGACAAGGCCATAGCATCCCCCAGTGCCAGCAGACAGACCCAGATGGCCGTATCTGTCAAGCCATTGGCAATTCCGCAGACCAAATGCAAAAACCAATAGATAAACAGCAGCGCCACCGGCATGGCCGCCGGCACCATGAGATAGGCGCACAGGCTCCCCTTATCCCTGCAGCCGAGATGCCCGAGAAGCGCAGCTGCAATTCCCGGCCACAACGCAATTTTTGATAGTTCCCAAACGCTGTCATTGCGCGGAGCAAGCAGCATCAAAACACTCTCCGGCCACATCTGATAAGCACAGCGCAGCAGTACGCCCAGGGCCACAGCAATGAAAAAAATGACCGCGCACCGCCCTGCAGAACGATCCATACAATCCCTCCCTTTCCCTGCTACCCTATGCAAAAGCTGCATTGGAAAGAACCAAAAGAGACGCAGCAAACACTGCGTCTCTTTGCGTAAAGCACACCGATTATGGCTTTGCCTGCTGCATCAGCGGAATGTACACCGCCTCTTCCTCGTGGAGTTCATAGGCATCTGCACAGTAAAAGCACACCTGTTCAGCCAGGGCCGGCACATCAATTTCTGCATTGGGATAATAATATGTGAGATAACGAAGCCCCGTGCTCCGGTCAATGGCAATATCCAGATAAACGTCTGTCCCTTCCGCCGCCAAAGGCAGGATATTACCTGCCGCATCCAGCACCTCGCTCAGTTCCGGTTCCGATACCGGTGCGGCAGCCTGCGCCTCTTCCAGGCTGCCGCAGCGCTTATGCCATGGCGCGCGAAGCAAATCCACGGCATAGTTGTTGGCAACCCGCAGCAGCCAGGCCCTCCGGTGTTCCTCGTCCCGAAATGTCTTCCCGCAGCGCAGCATGCGCAAAAAAGTTTCCTGGGTGACGTCTTCTGCATCCTCCCGCTTTCCGGTTTTTACATAGGCCATGCGGTATACCGCATCTGCATGGAGCGCGATTAACCGCTCTGCTTCCTGCTGATCCATCGCTGTTTCATCCCCTTTCTATAAATTACACGAACAAACGGGGCAAAAGGTTACAAACGCCGAAAAAAAGCGGAACGCCTGCATGGCGTTCCGCTTTTTTGTGCGCTGTTATTCATTTTCCAAAATGGTTTTTTCCAGCAGAGCGACCTCCGCCTCATAGCCATAATCTTCTTTCTCATCGCTGGTGCGCGCCTGCTCCAGCGCACTGCGGCACAGCTCCAAGCCATGCTTTTTCGCCTTGCGGGTACCAATACCCAGCAATTTACAGCGTCCAATCCGCATAGCGCATTTGACCGATCCAAGATCCCGGCCCTTTTCATAGCACCGAAACGCTTCCTTTTCGTCGCGCTCCACCACATCTCCCGCTTCATAAAATCGTCCCAGCGCCCACCAGGCACTCTCTTCGCCGCCATCGGCAGCGATGCGGTAATAGCGATAGGCTTCATCCATCCGTCCCATCTGCTCAAGGTGCCAGCCCAGATTAAATTCCGCAACGATGTTTCCACATTCAGCAGCTTTCTGATACAGCGCCATCGCCCGGTCCAAATCACGGGCGACACCCCGCCCGTGCGCGTAGCATTCGCCCAAATTGTTCATGGCATCGCTGTGTCCTGCGTCGGCGGCTTTCTGATACCAATACACCGCCTGCTGATCATCCTGCGCTACGCCGACGCCGTTATAATAGTGCCAGCCTAAATTATACATGGCCTTGGCATAGCCCTTTTCCGCCGCTTTCTGATACCATGCAAGCGCCTGCTGCACATCCCGCTCCACGCCGTTTCCCTCGGCATAATTCCAGCCCATGCAGAACATGCAGCGTGCATTCCCTGCCTCTGCGCCCTTGCGATACCACTGCACAGCCAACGCAAGATCACGGGAGACGCCATATCCAAACTCATAGCAAAACGCCAGATTGCCCATGGCCCGGTCATTTCCGGCTTCGGCTGATTTGCGGTACCATTCATACGCCTTCTCCCAGCTCTGCTCCACGCCCTGGCCGCTTTCATAAAGCCAGCCCAGCCGGCACATGGCTCGATGCTCCCCGGCCTGAGCCGCTTTTTCATACCATTCCACAGCTGCAGTCAGATCCTTCTCCACACCGTCGCCATACTCATAATTCCAAGCTGTGCAGAACATGCAGCGTAAACTGCCCAGCTGCGCGCCGCGCAGATACCAGCGGGCAGCTTCTGCATGGTCTTCCTCCACGCCTTTGCCATTGTCATAGCACCAGGCCAGGTTGCCAATTGCCCGGCGGTCCTCCTGCTCAGCGGCGCTGCGATACCATTTGACCGCTTCTGTCCAGTCCTGCGCCACACCATGGCCGCTTTCATAGCACCAGCCCAGGTTGGTCATCCCCACGACATGTCCGCATTCTGCAGCCCTGCGGTACCATGCAGCGGCTTCAGTCCAATTCTGCTCCACACCGTATCCATTTTCACAGCAATAGCCATAATCCGTCATTGCAGCGCTCACACCGGCGCAGGCAGCTTCATAAAACCAGCGGGCAGCATGCTCCCAATTCTGTTCAACACCATCGCCATATTCATAGCACACGCCCAGCCTGTGCATGGCCTCATCATAGCGCTGATAAGCCGAGGCACGCAGCCAGTAAGCCGCCCGGCGGCGATCCTCCGCCACGCCGATGCCCTCATGATACGCTCTGGATAACAGGAGCTGCCCCCGGGCAGACCCATGCTCCGCAGCGCTCTGATAGCATCGCACAGCGGCGCGGATATCCGTTGCCGTGCCGATGCCGAGTTCATAACAAACACCCAGGCAGCACAGCGCATTGAGACTGCCCATTTCCACCGCCTGCTGATACAGCCAGAAAGCCTCTTCCTGGTTGGCTTCCACGCCGTTTCCCTGCTCCATGCAAATGCCGAGATTACAGGCGCCCCAGGCACTGCCCAGATAGGCGGCCTTGCGGAAGCACTCCACCATGCGCTGTTTTCCCTGATCTCCCTGTTCCATCCAAAAGTTTCCAAGGGCCGCCCAATCGTCTCCGTTCAGGGCGGAAACCGGAACTTCCGAAAGTGCTCCTCCGCATTGGGGGCAGCACGCCGGCAGCGCTGTTCCTTCGCATAAATAGCCGCATGCTGCATCGTTGCAGCGATAAATCATGTCCCGGATTCCTCCTCTCCAACCATCCGGCAAACGAAAAGCCGGCGTGTTATTTCTGTCAACTACAGTATAACACGCCGACCCGAAAAAGCAAAGTCTTATCCTTTAATCTTCATTGCCAAAGAATTTGTCATGCACAACCTTAATCGCGCGGTTTGCTTCGTCCTTATTGACCAAAACAGAGATGCGGATTTCCGAAGTTGCAATCATCTGAATGTTGATGCCGGCATCATAAAGCGCCTCAAACATATCCGAAGCCACGCCCACATGAGTCATCATGCCGGCGCCCACCAGGCTGATTTTCGCCACATTGTCGTCTATTTCAATGCTGTCGTAGCCAATGGCATCCCGATTCTCCTCAAGTACATTTTTTGCATCCTCGATACTGCTCATAGGGCAGGTAAAGCTGATATCTTTACTGCCGCTGCGGCCGACAGATTGCAGAATAATGTCCACATTGACACTGCTTCTGCTCAGCAGAGAAAACACCTTAAACGCAACGCCGGGACGATCTTCCAGCCCCACCAGAGAAAATCTTGCGAAATTATCCATTTTGGCCACGCCGCCGATGTTCGTTTTTTCCACTTTGACAACCTCCTTGACTTTCGTGCCGGGCACGTTCTCCAGACTGGAGACAACCTCCATATTGACATGATATTTTTTGGCCAGTTCCACACTGCGGTTATGCAGCACCTGCGCTCCCTGCGAGGCCAGTTCCAGCATATCTGCATATGTAATTTCCGGCAGCTTTTTCGCATGGGGTACAATGCGGGGATCAGCCGTATATACGCCGTCGACATCCGTGTAAATCTGGCACAAATCCGCATGGAACGCCGCCGCCAGCGCCACTGCGCTGGTATCCGAACCTCCGCGCCCCAGTGTTGTGACATCTCCGTATGCATTGACGCCCTGGAACCCTGCCACAATCACAATGTTTTTCTTCCCCAGCTCCGATTGAATCCGCTCCTTGGATATTTTACGGATGCGCGCATCGCTGTAGGTATTGTTTGTCTGAATGCCAACCTGCCAGGCAACCAGAGAAATTACCGGAAGTCCGCGTTTTTCCAATGCCATGGCACACAGTGCAATGGAGATCTGCTCTCCCGTTGCCAAAAGCATATCCATTTCCCGATGGGACGCGTGGGGATTGATCTCATTGGCTTTTTCAATCAGGTCATCCGTGGTATCACCCTGAGCAGACAGCACAACAATCACATTGTTGCCTGCCTGATACGTTCTTGCAATAATATCGGCCACATGGTTGATCCGCTCGGCATTGGCAACCGAGGTACCACCAAATTTCTGCACAATCAGGCCCATGGTTCTCTCTCCTGTTCCTCTTACAAATTCTGCTGTTTCATTCTACGCGCCAAGGTTCATTCCAGTACCCAAAGCCGTGCGCAAAGCTGCAGGGACTTGGCACGCCGGTTCAATTCACCGCAGGACATGTACGGCGTGATAAACGCAATCTCATGTTCCTGGTGCGAAAGAATTTCACTGCCGGGGAACACCTCGTCCACTTGGTGCAGCCCATCCTTCACCCGGAAATACTGGCGTGCAGAAAGCGCATCCCAAGGGGCGATCTGCTCTGCCTTCCGCTCTGTCCAGCCGATTTTTTTTCGTTTTTCCTGATGCTGGGCTGCATCCAGCACATCTGCCACCACTGCGCTGGCCGTGGGCAGGCTGCCGGCGCCAGGACCGTAAAACATCACTTCGCCCACAGCGTTGCCGCGCACCATAATCGCATTGAACACGTCTTCCACCCCGGCGATGGGATGTTCCGCCCGCACCAGATGCGGCGCCACATAGGCGCTGACACGGCCATCTTCCTGCCGCAGGGCGCGGCCCAAAAGTTTCACGCGCCAGCCGGCCTTTTCCACCAGTTCCACATCCCGCAGCGTAACGCCGGAAATTCCCTCCGTCGGCACGTCCTCCGGCAAAATCTCGCGCCCAAACGCCAAATCCGCCAAAATGCAGATTTTTCGGCAAGCGTCATGCCCTTCCACATCCGCTGTGGGATCCTGCTCCGCATAACCCAGAGATTGCGCCTCGCGCAGCGCCGCTTCAAACGTGACACCGGCACGCACCATGCGCGTGAGAATATAATTGGTTGTGCCGTTTAGAATGCCGAATACTTCTTCAATTTCATTAGCCGCCAGGCACTGGTGCAGGGGGCGCAGCACAGGAATACCCCCGCCTACCGCTGCTTCAAACAGATAATTGACATTTTTTTCTTCTGCAATTTTCAGCAGTTCACAACCGTGGATTGCCACCAGCTCCTTATTGGAAGTTACCACATGCTTGCCTGCCAAAAGCGCCCGTTTTGTATAGTCATAGGCAACCTTCGCACCGCCGATGGTCTCCACAATGACATCCACTTCTTCGTCATTCACAATCGTTTCAAAATCATGTACCACGCGATTGGAAAAGGGGCTGTCGGGAAAATCGCGGATATCCAGAATATATTTCAACTCAATGGGCTCACCCAAACGCGCTTCCAGCAGCGCTGAATTTTTCTGCAAAATCTCTGCCACGCCGGCGCCCACAGTGCCAAAGCCCATCACAGCAAATTTGATCATAGCATGTTCTCCTCTTTATCCATTATCCTGCCAGAATTTCAAAGCGGATGATTTCTTCCTCCGAAGACACGCGGTGCACCAAATCCTCCAGGCTTTCCGTCATATCCGAAGTTTCCGCAGAAATCGTCACCGCCGCACAGCCGTTTGTGGGAATACTCTGATTGATGGTCAAAATATTGGCCCCGGATGATGCAAAAATTGCCAGAACCGTTGACAAGACGCCCGGCTTATCCTTCAGCAAAGTATAAAAGGTTAAAATGCGACCGGAACGCATGTTGTTAAAGGGCATTACCATATCCTTATACTTATAAAATGCGCTGCGGCTCACCTCTGCCTGCCGGGTAGCTTCCCCCACAGTAGCAGCCTCCCCGGTTTCCAGCATGCGCTTGGCCTCCGCCACTTTCAAGAATACTTCCGGCAGCGCCTTGGCATCCACAATATAGTATTTTGGTGTGACGCTCATATTGTCCACCTCTCAAAAGCAAATGTATTTTACACGACGTTCATTTTAACACAGCTCGCCGCGCCCCGCAACCACAGATATGACAAAGATGCCGCCAGATCTGCTTATTTTTTAGATAAATTCACAGGACCTTTCATCCTGCGCCAGCAGGTTGCATTTTTCCCCTTTTTGCGTTACAGTAACCTAAAAAGAAAGGAGAAAAATATCGTGCAGCTGATAAAATGGATTGTTGTTGCAGGAAGTTTATTCCTTTTGTGCGCCTGCGGCGCACCTCAGGAAGTTCCATTTTCCTCTGTCGATTCTTTTGTGCAGGAAGAGCCGGCAGAAGAAAGTGTATCAACAACAAAAACGCCTTCCATACCGGATCCCCCAGTTTCTGATGATACCTTTGTGCGTGTACAGGATTATATTCCCGACCTCTGCGTGGAGCTGAAATATGCTACAGAGGATAATTTCACCGGTACCACCATTTATTCTTTTTCCGATGCCTATCTCCGATACGGCACTGTAAAAAAGTTATCTGCCGCAGCAGAGATGGTTTCTGCAGACGGATATCGCCTGAAAATCTGGGATGCCTTTCGGCCGACGGCCGCACAGTTCCGCTTGTGGGAAATTTGTCCGGATCCCCGATATGTGGCCGACCCAAACAATGGTTTTTCCTCCCACAGCCGCGGCAATACTGTGGACATCACACTCATTTTTGCCGATGGCAGTGCTGTGGAAATGCCCACAGACTTCGATGACTTTTCCGCGATGGCCGACCGGGATTACAGCGACGTTTCTGAAACAGCTGCCAACAACGCACGTTATTTGGAAAATATAATGACAACTTGCGGTTTTCGCCCCTATTCCGGGGAATGGTGGCACTTCTCGGACACCAATTCCTATGAGGTGGACACCTCTTTTGATCCTTCCTAAAAAAAGCCCGGCACAGCATTGCTGTGCCGGGCTGAACTATCAGATGATTTACTTACAGTTCTTTCTTCCACAAGCCGTGAAGGTTGCAGTACTCATAGGCTGCCACAGGCTTTTCTCCCTCTGCCAAAGCAAAAACTGCCTTGGGTTCACCGGTGTGGGGAAGTTCCTTGCGATGCATTCCCTGGTTGGTTTCCAGTGCAATCCATGCAATGTGGTGCTCATCCATCATCGGATGCGTGACCGAACCAACGCTGACCGTTACCAGATTACCACTGACCTCCACCACAGGGACATGCTTTTCCTGAGCGGCATCTGTAGTATTGGCTTCCAATGCGCGCATTGGCTCGCCGCAGCAAATCAGTGTGCCGCCACCGTCCTGTACAATTCCAACAATGATGCCGCAATGATCACAACGATAAAATTTTGCCATTTTGAAAAACTCCTTTCATTTCATACCCTTTTCAGATATCTCGTTTCATTTTACTAAAAATCGTCCTTTTTGGATAAATTGCCCTTTACAATTTTGTAGTTTTAGTATATCATAGCCCCAGCGAAATTTCCTGTTGCATACGCAACAGATCGCGTTTCGATCAAGATTTTTGTAGCAGGAGGATCTGGATCATGGACTATCCAAACAGCAAGGTTTTTCACGATATCAGCGAAACGGAATGCCGCCAGATGATGGAATGCTTTGATGCATATGAGCGGCGGTACACTGCCGGTCAAACCATTTGCGAATACAATCAGGGTTCCACATTGGTCGGTATTTTAGAGAGCGGCAGCGCTTCTTTGATCCGCATCGATGTATACGGTGTCCGAACCATCCTGGAAACCCTCTCTCCCGGCGAAATGTTCGGCGAGGCGCTGGCATTCTCCGGTCTTTCCGAGGACAGCATCGCCGTTGTCTGCGACAAAGATGCCAAGGCGCTTTTTTTCGAATACAGCCATATCACCCGCCCCTGCAGCAACACCTGTGCGCACCACACTCAGCTGCTGGAAAATATTATCCGTCTGATGGCACAAAAATCCATGGCGCTGAGTGAACGCATCGAAGTACTCAGCCGCCGCACCATCCGTGACAAGCTGCTGTGCTACTTCTCCTTGCAGGCCACGCGCCACAACAGCCACACCTTTGAACTTCCTTTCTCCATCAGCGCACTGGCCGACTACATCTGCTCTGACCGCAGCGCCATGATGCGCGAAATGAAAAACATGCGTCAGAGCGGCCTCATTCTGGCCGATGGGCGAAAAATTACATTATTACTTTGATATTCTTTCAAACTGTTATACATAGAAACCTTTACCAGCTTCCACACACACCAATATCCGAGAACAGCACAGCATACTGTAAACCAGTCAAACCAAACAGCCTGCACAGACGTCCCTTGTCTGCGCAGGCTGTTTTACATATGCCGCACTGTTTAAAACTATGTCGTCGTATTGCCGGAATTGTCCGGATCTGCAGGCGTTGTCGGATCCGTTGGGTTATCCGGGTCGGTCGATGGATCCGTTGGATCTGTTGGATTGTCCGGGTCAGTCGATGGATCCGTCGGATCTGTCGGATTATTGGGATCTGTTGGATCATTCGGATCCGTTGGATTATCCGGATCCGTCGGATCCGTAGTCGTCGCCTCTGTGTGCACCTGGCATTTGGCATCGTCTCCTTGCAGGGCACTGAGGAAATACTGCGCATCTCGGCAGCCGGCCGAAGCTGCTACGCCGCTGCGTGTATAATCTACTGCAGATTTCTCCACAACCATATCCGCCGGGCAGAACTCTGTCGCAACCGCGTCGCCTTCCGTGCACCATTGCACCGCCACATGGCATGTGCAAGTCTGATCCGGCGCTGTTCCAGATGCCACCTGAACCCGCTGCACACGGCTGCCGCGCACATCTGCAGCACAAAGATCCGAAGCAAGATTGCCGCAGTCCATGCAGACCGTTACTGTGGTCAGGCCGCTGCTGGGCGTATCAAAACTCTTGTTGGGCAGGTTTTCATGCACCTTGCTCATAACTTTTCGGAACAGCTGCGCCGATGGGTTTCCGGATGCATTGATTTTCACATTGACTTCATAGCCTGTCCACACTGCCGCCACATAGTAGGGAGTATACCCCACAAAGTAACGGTCGTAGTTATCAGTGGTCGTACCGGTCTTACCTGCTACCGTCATACCAGAGAAATTGGCACTGCCGCCGGTACCGGAGGTTACCACCTGGCGCAGATACTGATTCATGAAATAGGCCGTTGTCTCCGACATGGCAACCCAGGAATCGGCTTCATTATCCAATACAACTTCGCCGTCCTGGTTGGTTACCCGGGTATAGGTCCGCGGTTCAGTATAAACACCATTATTGGCAAAGGTTGCATAGGCTGCAGCCATCTCCACAGTACTTACGCCGCGGGTCAGGCCGCCCAACCCCATGGAAGCCGAGTTGATATCATTGCGGGATGCATCATCTTCCGCCGATACCAGCGAGGTAAAGCCCAGCTTTTCCGTCATATAATCGAAAGATTCCTGCACACCCAGCATTTCCACCACACGCACAGCCACTGCGTTGGAAGAATGGGTAATTGACTCCGAAATGGTACTCAACCCTTTATAATATCCGTAGGAGTTCACAGGCCAAGCTCTCCCCCCATTGGAACGAACCGGCGCATCATCCACAATCGAGGCCGGCGTAATTACGCCGCTGTCCAGTGCCGGCGCATAGACGGAAATCGGTTTGATTGCACTGCCGCACTGACGCTTTGCCGTTGCATAGTTGAACAGGCGGCTGCCCTGTTTTTCTCCCATGCCGCCGGCCATGGCTACAATATTCCCTGTGTAGGGGTCGATGATGGTAATGGCAGACTGCATATCATACCCCTGGGACGAATATGGCAGATTGGAGCGGTCATTATAAACTTCATCCACGCAGGCCTGCACATCCGGATCCTGCGTGCAGTAAATATTCAGGCCGCCATAATACACCATTTGGGTTGCAACTTCTTCAGTGTATCCCTTTTCCACCTGAAGATCCGCAATCAGGTCGTTGATCAGCTGATCGACAAACCAGGAATAATACTGAGAGTCATCTTCATCATCACTGCCGTCAGTAAACACCAGCTCCTGTGCCATCGCCTCATCATATTCTTCCTGCGTGATCATCCCCTGATCGTACATCTCATAGAGGATGGTGTCCTTGCGCTCCAAATTGTTCTGCAGGGTCTGCTCCGTATTATAAGGGTCATACAAAGACGGGTTATTGGTAATGCCAATTAAATCGGCACACTCCGCCAAAGTCAGTTCAGAAACATCTTTTCCAAAATAAGTCTGCGCTGCCGTCTTAACGCCGTAGCAGCCATGGCCCAAATAAATATTGTTGAGATATAATTCCAAAATATCTTCCTTGGAATGGGTCTTTTCAAAATCCAACGCACGGAAAATTTCGGTAATCTTCCGCTTGACGGTTCCCTCTTTATCACCGGTGACATTTTTGATGGTCTGCTGAGTCAATGTGGAACCGCCGAAGGTATTGTCCGAATAATGGGTGAACAGATTGAGCACAGCCGCACCGGTACGCAGCCAGTCCACACCATTGTGCTGATAAAAGCGCCGATCCTCAATGGCAATTGCTGCCATGGACAAATACTTCGGCATGGTGTCGTAATCCGCCCAAATACTGTTTTTTCCGCCATGCAGCGTTTCCAGTTCTTCCCATTCTCCCTGGTCATTTTCATAATAAATGATCGAGCTTTGGGACATGGATATCTCTGAAACATCCACATGGGCCTGGGGCAAAATGCAGGTTATCACATAAACCGCAAAAATTCCGGTAAAGATAACGCCGGTGCAAACCGCAATCAACAGCAGGGATTTTACCACGAACCAAACCGACAGGCTCTCCTGTTGTTTCGGTCGCCGCTGCACACGCGATGGTGTATGTTGACGGTTTCTGCTTGACGCACGGTGCTGAGAACGGTTTTGTTCATCCACGCAGAAAACCTCCTTTTCTCTGGGATCTCTGTTTATTACTGCTCTGGCTTTCATTTATAATATGCCATTGGAATCAGTATACCACAGCTTGTCAATCCCTTCCACATGATAAGAACATTTGTCTTTGCACAGAAAACCATTTCTGCAGCGCAATACAAATTTAACTCTTGCTTTTTCCGGCCGTAAACAGTACAATACAAGCAACAGCAAAATTACGCAATATACAAAAAGGAGGGGCGTAGCCCAATGAGTGAAGAGTTTGGCCCTGAATTTCTGACCGTTACCGATGAAGACGGCAATGAACTTGTGCTGGAATATGTAGACACATTGGAGCATAACGGACAAACCTACAGCGCTTTTTTCCCCGCAATGGAAGAAGACAGCGATGAAGAGGATGCCGACTATGGCCTTGTGATTTTAAAAACCATTGTGGTAGATGGCGAAGAAATGCTTTCCACTTTGGACAGCGATGAAGAATTGGAAACAGTATATGAGCTGTTCGCCGAGCAGCTGTATGACGAGGAAGACAGCGAATAATCTTTCTCAAGAAAAAACATCGCCTAAATTCGATTGCCGGCACGACATGTTCGTGCTATGGTAATACCAATCCCTGCGTGGCACGTGATGGGCTTTCTATAAACCCACATTTCGTTATACGGGACGCCGGATCTCAGTGATCTGTTTTGCAGACCTCCCGCCTGCCGTTTGCGGGCGGAAGCTGGGAGCAGTGAAGAAAGCTGGAGGCAACCCACCTGGACCTTGGGTGCAGGTTTATAACGGGCTCACACGACCA
>CAJFVV010000017.1 GCA_904420565.1 Candidatus Pseudoscillospira faecavium | reverse complement strand
CCCTTCCATGACGTGGACGAGGACGCGTGGTACGCCGGGGCCGTGCAGTATGTGCAGGAAAACGGCCTGATGGCGGGCACCGGCCCCACCACCTTTGCGCCCGATGCCACCAGCAGCCGGAGCATGGTTGTCACCACTCTGTGGCGTCTGGAAGGCAGCCCGGTGGTCAATTATGCTATGGACTTCACCGATGTGGCCGAGGGCTCCTGGTACGCCGAGGCCGTCCGCTGGGCGGCCAGCGAGGGGATTGCCGGCGGCTACGGCGGCAGCAGCTTCGGCCCGTCCGATACCATCACCCGGGAGCAGCTGGCGGTTATGCTGTACCGCTACGCTCAGGAACAGGGCTATGATGTGACAGCCAGCGCCGATCTGTCCGGTTTCAGCGATGTGAACGATGTTTCCGACTACGCGCTGGAAGCTTTGAAATGGGCCAGCGCCGCAGGTATTGTCAACGGCACCAGCGAAAACACGCTCACACCACAGGGCAGCGCCACAAGGGCGCAGGTGGCAGTGATGCTGATGCGCTTCTGTGAGAACGTAGTACAATAATGTATCATAATAGCAGGAGAGGGAGGCAATAGCCTCCCTCTCCTGCTTGCGCTGTCCGCATGGAGCAAAAGCGGCGCGGGAGCAATGGCGCGCCGCTTTTCTTTTCCCCCGCCGAATTCACGCGTTTTTTGCAGTCCCATCAGGTCCGTGCCGCCTGCACAAAAGCATGAAACAGCTTTCGGCTGCTGCTGTCGCTGCGAAAGGAAAACTCGGGGTGCCACTGCAGCGCCCAAACCCACCGGTATCCCGGCGCATATACCGCCTCGATCAGGCCATCTTCTGAATACGCCATCGCCCGCAGCTGCGGCGACAATGCCCGAATGGCCTGATGATGATAACTGTTTACCGAAAGTTCCTCCTTTTCCAGCAGCTGAGAAAGCGGTTCATGTTCTGCCAACGCAACTTGGTGTACCGGTTTATCATACGGCGGCATTTGATGATGCTCCACTTCGGAGGGGCGCTGTGTCGGCAGATCCTGATATAAGGTTCCTCCCAAAGCAACATTCAAAACCTGAATGCCGCGGCAGATGCCCAGCAGCGGTTTATCCCGCTCCAGCACCAAGGGCAGCAGCGCCAGCTCCATCTCATCCCGTGCAGGGCAGATCTCCCCGCAGCAAGGCAGCATCTCTTCCTGGTAAAGCGCCGGTGCGACATCCTGGCCTCCGGTAAACAAAAACGCGCTGCACTGCTCAGCTATCTGTTTCAGCAGAGCCCGCTCCTTTGTAAGCGGCAGCATAACCGGGAAGGCGCCCGCTTCCATCAGCCCCTCCAGATACCCCGGCAGCATCCAGTTGCTGCTGCGCTCACGATCATACAGCGGAATGACTCCAATCATCGGTCTTTTCACAACCAATCCCTCCTATTAAAAAAGACAAGGCTTCCCCATGAGGAACATCCTTGTCCTTTTTATCAGCATACTGGATTTGTGTCAATTTGACAAGCCAAAAATCAATCCAAACCATCTCACAAATCAATATGCTCACACCGGCGCTGAAATTCAGGCAGCAGCGCGGTCAGCGCATCCAGCACAGCGCTGATATCTCCGTCTATGCCAATAGCACGCCCGGCAATCTCATCGGGGATCAGAACCTCACCCAGATTGAGGCAGGCATACACTGCCCCCGGATTATCCGCAGTCATCCGCCAAAAGGGATATTTGATAATTCCCGGGGTGTTTGCCCCCACCCCCAGTTCCAGGTACAGCACCTTTCCCGTTTCATGGCGGCGGAGAAATGTTTCATACCGGGCGGCAGCAGCATACCAGCCTGCATCCTGTACAAACGTATTGTCCACGCGCAGGTTCATAGTCATGGGACGGCCGCAAACCGGGCAGTAAGGAATCAGTGCAGACGGAATCCGCATGTCTTTCTGTTCTCGCAGCATTTCCAGAACCTTTTCCCTGTTATCATACGTTTTCTGGCAACATGGCGCGCTGCACTGCCACAGGCCGTAGTCTCCCTGGGTATAAAAAAGGCGCTGCTTATCAAACCCGGCTTTTTGGAAACAGTGGTCCACATTGGTGGTCAGCACAAAATAGTCTTTTCCCTCCAGCAGGGCCAGCAATTTTTGGTATGCCGTTCCGGGCGCATCCAGATATCTGTTTACATAAATTTGACGACTCCAGAATGCCCAGTATTCCTCTAAACTCTGATAGGGATAAAAACCGCCGGAATACATGTCCTGAAAACCGTATTTCCCATGAAAATCTGAAAAGTATTTCTGAAACCGCTGCCCGGCATACTCAAATCCCGCTGCGGCGGACAGCCCTGCTCCGGCACCCACCACCACAGCGTCCGCTGTGCAAACTGCCTGTTTCAGCGCGCGAATCCTTTCTGAGAAGGTCCTGATAGATTTCTTTGTCGCTCTCTTTAAAAACATTAAAAATCACCTTTTGAATAGAAGATGGAGTCTGCAGAAATTCTTTTACCGTGCAGATTGCAATTTCAGCAGCCTCCTGGTTCGGAAAGTGAAATTCTCCCGTGGAAATGCAGCAAAAAGCGATGCTGGACAGCCCATGCTGCGCAGCCAATCCCAGACAGGAGCGATAGCAGGATGCAAGCTCCGCCCTGTCTTTTTCCGTCACACGTCCGCAAACCACCGGGCCGACAGTATGCAAAACATATCGGCAGGGCAAATTGTATGCCGGGGTAATTTTTGCCTGTCCATTGGGTTCATCATGCCCCTGCCGCCTCATGAGCGCATCGCAGGCCAGCCGCAGCTGGATACCGCTTTTTGAATGAATGATGTTGTCAATACAGGAATGGAGCGGGCAAAAACAGCCCCGCAGCTGTGCGTTGGCTGCATTGACAATGGCATCTGCTTTTAACGTCGTGATATCGCCCTGCCACAATACTATCCGCTCATCCGCGCCGATACCCGGCAGCGATTCGGCATCAACTGTGCCCATCCTGTCCCGTTCAGCAGATAAATAGGCATCCTGCACATTCAAGAATGCCTCGCCAACCGGCACCGGCGGGCGAATATTCATCAGCGCCCGAAGCAGATTTTTCTGCTCCTGGACATCATCCGGAATCTGAATGTTCCGATATCGCGAACTCTCCGCCAGCAATGCGCGGATGAGATATTGCCGCTGTTTCTCGTGTGTCATATACTTCCCTCCTGCTGTTCCTGCAGCATATGCATGCAGGAACAGATATCGCTTGCCATGTCACCATCGCGGGTCACATCCCTTGGCTATATCATACCGTCTCAAGGGCAGCCCGAAAAGTACGCACAATCTTGTGGCATAGTATCCTTTGGAAACTATAGGCACTGCAAAAGGGAAAAGGCGCACCTCTTTTCTTTTTTCGCGCCTTGACTTCCAACAACTGCAATGGTAATCTTAGTTTCAGAAGTCAAATGCTGCCTACAGCACAACTGCAAGGAATGCACTGCAGCATACAAACGGATAAACATTCATCGACCAAGAGAGGATACTGCCATGACACAAACACAAAAAAAGGATTTGCCGGCTTGTCCTGTGGAAACCACATTGACTCTCATCGGAGATAAATGGAAGGTTCTCATTCTGCGCGATTTGATGCCGGGAACCAAACGATTCGGAGAGCTGAAAAAATCCATCGGCGGCGTCTCCCAAAAAGTGCTCACTGCCCAGCTGCGGGATATGGAGCACAGCGGTTTGCTGACCCGCACGGTTTACCCCGAGGTTCCGCCGCGGGTCGAATACACGCTCACCGATCTGGGCAAAAGCCTGAAACCTATTTTGGATGCCATGCAGAATTGGGGCGAGGCTTATCGGCAATCCGTGTAATCATGAAATATTATAAAAAGGACTGGGTACACAGTTTTTACCAGAACTGTGTACCCAGTCTTTTTTCGCTTCTTTTCAGGTCACGCATCCGTGGGCCGCATAGCCACAAAGCGGTCTTTTCCGGCGCTTTATGCAGAGCACTCTTCCCCCTTTGCCCCAAGTCCGGCCGCACCATAGTATATTGCAAAATGCCCAAATTAAAGGAGAAAAAGCCCATTTACTTTTCAAGAATTGCTTTTTGTCATTTTTAATAAATTTTCTATTTTTTATTGAAGAATTTTTTATTATATCAACAATCTTTCTTATGAACTCTTATTTTTTGTAAAAAATTTTCACTTCGTTAATATTTTATCAAAGTTCAGAATTTTGTCTTTTTTTGCAGCTCCGCTTCATATACCCGGCAAAAAAGTTACCAAGCGCAAAAATCGCCCCCTGACTTTTTATAAAATTTTTACGCCATTTTCATCCAAATATTGCTTAAAAAAGTTACAAAAATCGCAAAAACCTGCGTTGACAAACAGTTTTTCTGAGAGTAATATGCCAATCGTGAAGATCAATATTTTGAAAGGGGGATGCATATGGGCATGATCGCATTTTTGATTTTGTTCCCGTTTCTTGGCGCAGGTATTGTCGCTTTAATGCGCAAGCCGGGACCTGTCAGAAAGTATACCATTTTCGCTTTCTGCGCCGCGATTTGTGTCGCTGTCATCTATTTCTCCATCAAGGTGCTCTCCGGTGGAGAAACATTGTATTATCTGGAGCATACGCATACGATTGATATGATTATGCTGGTCGTTGACGCGCTGCTGTGCCTTTTGTTGGTCTATTTGGCAGTGCGTTACCGCAAATATTATATCATCCTGCTGATCGTTCCCCAGGCCGCATTGATTATCTGGTTGGAACTGACCGGCAGGGCTGCTATTCCCGGATATCATATTATGGTGGATCGACTGAGCATCATCATGTGCCTGATCATCGGCATCGTCGGCTGTCTGATTTGCATGTATGCCGTGATGTACATGAAAGATTATCACAATCACCATAAAGAATGCAAAGATCGGCGCGCATTCTTTTTTGCAATGCTGTTTGTCTTTTTGGGTGCCATGTTCGGCCTCGTCCTTTCAAGCAACCTTATCTGGATTTATTTCTTCTGGGAAATTACAAGTATTTGCTCGTTCCTTTTGATCGGATACAGCAAAACAAAAGAAGCCATCCACAACTGCTTCCGTGCATTGTGGATGAATTTGCTGGGCGGTTTGGCATTCGCTGTGGGAATTGCCTATACAGTGATTGTGCTGGAAAGCGTACAGCTGCAGGATCTCGTCTCCTTGATGACTACTTCCGGCATTGGCCTGATTCCCATCACACTGCTGGCCTTTGCCGCGCTGACAAAGAGTGCCCAGCTGCCCTTCTCCCAGTGGCTGCTCGGCGCCATGGTCGCGCCCACGCCCACTTCCGCCCTGCTGCACTCGGCCACTATGGTGAAAGCCGGCGTTTATCTGCTGCTGCGCCTGGCTCCGGCTATGGCAGGCACGGTCACCGGTTCGATGGTTGTTCTGGTGGGCGGTTTTACCTTCCTTGCTACTTCTATGCTGGCCATTTCCCAAAGCGACGGCAAAAAGGTGCTGGCATATTCCACGATCTCCAATTTGGGACTGATCACTGCCTGCGCCGGTGTGGGGCTTTATGAGGCTGTTTGGGCCGCCATTTTCCTGATGATTTTCCACGCGGTATCCAAATCTATGCTCTTTTTGTCTGTGGGCGCCGTGGAGAACAATCTCGGCAGCCGCAACATCGAAGATATGCACGGCCTGATCGTCCGCCTGCCCGGGCTTGCCTTCATCATGATCATTGGTATCGCCGGTATGTTCCTGGCGCCTTTTGGTATGCTGATTTCCAAATGGGCTGCTTTGCGGGCTTTTGTGGATTCCAGTTCTATCTTTATGGTCATTTTCCTGGTCTTTGGCTCGGCTACTACCCTGTTCTACTGGGCAAAATGGCTGACCAGCCTGATTTCCGTGCTGCACAGTTCCTCCCGCCTGCCCGGCACAACCAAAGGCAGCGAATGGTTCTCGCTGGTGTGCCACGCGGTGGTAATGATTGCCCTTTGTCTGTCTTTCCCGCTGGTTTCCAGCTATTTGGTCGAACCGTACCTGAGCAGCACTTATCATATGGAACTTCCCGCCATCATCAGCAATGGGAATGCATTCATCATGATGGTAATGCTGGTAGCCATTGTGATTGTGCCCGTTGCGCTGCGGCTGCTGGCCTTCCGCAAGCACAGCAAACAGGTTTCTACTTATATGGGCGGCGCCAATATCGGCGATGACCGCAATTTTACAGATTCTTTCGGCGGTGAAAAGCCCATGTATCTGGCAAACTGGTATATGGAAGACTATTTCGGGGAAAAGAAACTTCTGCGGCCTTCCATCCTGATTGCAGTGGTGCTGCTCGCTGTGTTTATGATTATTGCGATCGGGGGTGCCTTGTAAAATGACCATCACCATGACGAACGTGATCGTAGCACTGTGCTATCTCATTTTTGCTCCGCTTGTAGGCGGCCTTCTGGCTGGCCTGGACCGCAAGGTTTCCGCCCGGATGCAGGGCCGGCGCGGCCCTTCCATCTGGCAGCCTTTTTATGATGTGCGCAAGCTGTTCAACAAACAAGCTATCAAAATCAATGATGTGCAGGATTTTCTTGTGATCTGCTTCCTGTTTTTCATCATTTTCACCGGTTTGATTTTCTTTGTCGGCGGCGACCTGCTGCTTACTTTCTTCGCACTGACTCTGGCAGGCATTTTCCTGGTTATGGCCGCCGGCAGCGCAAACTCGCCCTACAGCATGATGGGCGCCCAGCGTGAGATCATGCAGATGATGACCTATGAGCCGATGGTGTTGATTCCCGCTGTGGGCTTCTATATGGTAACCGGCAGTTTTTATGTCAGCGACATCATTTCTTCGCCGATTTCCTGCATTGCATTTTTGCCCGGCATCTTCTTCGGCTTCCTCTATATCCTGACCATTAAATTCCGCAAATCTCCTTTTGACCTGAGCACTTCGCACCATGCGCATCAGGAAATGGTCAAAGGTATTTCCACAGAAATGTCCGGCAACATCCTGGGCTTTTACGAAATTGCCCACTGGTATGAAAATGTATTCCTTCTGGGTGTGGTTGGCCTCTTTATCGTCAATTCCCATTGGCTGAGTTATGTGGTTGCGGTTGTTGTCTGCATTCTGACCTACCTGTTTGAAACGCTGATCGACAACAGCTTCCCGCGTGTAAAATGGCAGCATATGTTCGGCTGGACCTGGGCAGTTACGCTCATCTTCGGCATCAGCAATTTGTTGATTTTGTTTTTCATTCATTAAGGAGGTGTCTGCTGCATGAGTAAATTGAAACGGTCCCCTTGGATCATTCACTATGACGGTTCCAGCTGCAACGGCTGCGATATCGAAGTGCTGGCCTCTCTTACCCCGCTGTATGACGCCGAACGTTTTGGTGTTATCAACACGGGAAATCCGAAGCACGCAGACATTTTTCTGGTCACCGGCGGCATCAATGCCCAAAACGAATCTGTCGTCCGGCAGATTTACGAGCAGATGCCAAAGCCCAAGGTAGTTGTGGCTGTTGGTATCTGCGCATACAACGGCGGAATTTTCAAAGACTGCTATAATATCCTGGGCGGTGTCGACAAAGTAATTCCTGTAGATATCTATGTCCCAGGCTGCGCAGCGCGCCCCCAGGCCATTATCGACGGTATCATTCAGGCAACCGAACTGCTGGAGCAAAAGCAGATGGAATACGAACGCACTGAGAAGCATCAAAAGAAAGGAAGTGACAACACATGACGGAACAGGCCATTAAAAATATCTCTGCCAGCGAATTGGTAACGGAAGTGCTCCATTTGAAACACGAAAACTGGAGGCTGATGCAGATTCATGCCACCAAGCTGAAAGCGGATGAGCCTTCTTATGAGATCAGCTATTCTTTCGTCAAGGAGTATGAGTTGTACAATCTGCGCATTGTTGTCACACCCGAAACAGAAATCATGAGCATCAGTGATATTTATGAGCCGGCCTTCATTTATGAAAATGAAATCACCGCCTTGTTTGATTTGAATATCAAGATGATTTCTCTGGATTATCATGGTAACCTATATCGGCTGAACAATAAAACCCCATTCAAATAAGGAGGAGTGGCAAAGTGTCTACAAGAAGTGTTGTTCCTTTCGGACCGCAGCACCCTGTGCTGCCGGAGCCGATTCATCTCGATCTCGTTCTGGAAGACGAAACGGTTGTAGAAGCTATTCCTTCCATCGGTTTTATTCATCGTGGATTGGAAAAGCTGGTAGAACAGAGAGATTTCCAAGACTATGTTTATGTCGCTGAACGAATCTGCGGCATTTGCAGTTTCATGCACGGTATGGGATACTGTGAATCGGTGGAGCACATCATGGATATTGAGGTGCCTGACCGCGCAAAATATCTGCGTACGATTTGGTGTGAATTTTCCCGGCTGCACAGCCATCTTCTGTGGCTGGGTCTGCTGGCCGATGCCTTCGGTTTTGAGAGCCTGTTCATGCATTCCTGGCGTTTGCGCGAAAAAATCCTGGATATGTTCGAAATCTCCACCGGCGGACGGTTGATTTTTTCCGTGAACAAAGTCGGCGGTGTGCGCAAAGACATGGACAGCGACATGCTGCACCAGTTTGAAACCACTTTGGTGGATATGGAAAAGGATATGCGGGAGCTGACCAAAACATTTTTGAATGATTATTCTGTGAAAACCCGTTTGAAGGGCATTGGGATCCTCAGCAAGCAGGAAGCTTTCGATTTGGGTGCTGCCGGTCCGTTCATGCGTGCCAGCGGTATCGCCTTGGATAACCGCAAACTGGGCTACGCTGCTTACGGCAATCTGGATTTCGAGCCGATTATCAGCAACGAGTGCGACTGCTATGCCCGCTGCTATGTGCGTACTCAGGAGCTGTTCCAGTCTGTGGATTTGATTCGCCAGGCCATCGCTAAAATTCCGGCAGGCGAGATCAGCGCTCCTGTCAAAGGCTTCCCCAAAGGTGAATATTTCATGCGTGTCGAGCAGCCCCGCGGCGAAGGCCTTTATTATGTGAAAGGCAACGGCACCAAATTCCTGGACCGTGTGCGTGTACGTACTCCAACCTTTGCAAATCTGCCCGCGATGCTGAAAACGCTCAAGGGCGCTCAACTGGCCGATGTGCCCATTTTGATTCTGACCATCGACCCCTGCATCAGCTGCACAGAGAGGTGATCGCATGAATGTGATGGTATTTGCCAAAACGGCACTGAAAAACCTGTTTTCCACTCCCGCCACAAAGATGTATCCCCAGGTGCCCGCCCAGTACCCTGAGCGGACCCGTGGGCATGTGACCATTGATATCGACACCTGCATTTTCTGCGGCATCTGCCAGAGAAAATGCCCCACGGGTGCCATTAAAGTGGACCGCCCGTCCAAATCCTGGAGTATTGAACCTTACGGCTGTGTTCAGTGTGCCAACTGTGTGGAATGCTGCCCGAAAAAATGCTTGGGCATGGGCACCGCTTATACCACGCCGGGCGGGGAGAAAAAAGTAGAGACCCACGTGCAGCCGCCCAAGCCGGAACAGCCTGCAGCTCCTGCATCCGCTGCTTCCGCACCTTCCCAGGCTGCTTCCTCTGCAGCAGCCCCCGCCGCTGAAAGCACAGAATACACCATGGTGGAGGTTGACATGGCCCAATGTATCCTGTGCGGCCTGTGCGGGAAAAAATGCCCGGTGGATGTGATCACCGTAGATCGCACAGCTAAAACCTGGAGCATCAACCGCGATGAATGCATTTTGTGTGAAAACTGCATCAGCGCCTGCCCGAAGAAATGCATGACCATGCAGAAATCGGCAGCACAGCCTGCCGGCACGGATACGCGTACCAAGGCAGTTCCTGAAGCTGCTCCCAAAGCATCTGCAGCACCTGCTCCGGCTGCTGCCCCCGCCGATGAAGCGAAAGGAGATTCCAAACCCGATGCTGAAACACCATAAAACGCGCCAGATTGCAAAGCATACCGCCGGCGCAGCAGGCAAAACAAAATGACCCTTTTGATTACAGTTACCGGCATTGTCCAAGGCGTGGGATATCGTCCTTTTGTCGCACGCTTGGCGGAAGCATGCGCAATCAGCGGTTTTGTGCGTAATATCGGCGGCATTGTGGAAATTGCCGCAAGTGGAGAAAAAGAGGCGCTGGACAAGTTTGTCCAGCGCCTTCAAACAAGCTGGCCGGAAGGTGCCTATATCCTGCAGATAGCAGTGCAGGAAACTGCAGCACAGACTTTTTCCGGTTTCCGTATTGCTCCCAGCCAAAACCGGCACATCCCCCAGCCGCCCATGCTGCCGCCGGATCTGGCCACCTGCAAAACATGCCTTCAGGAAATGGAAAGCCCCTCTAACCGCCGCTACCGCTATCCCCTGATTTCCTGCACGGCTTGCGGGCCGCGCTACAGTATCATGGAAACACTTCCTTACGACCGCGACACCACATCCATGCAGGATTTTTCCATGTGCCCCGCCTGTGAAACGGAATACACCACACAAACGCGCCGCCGACATGCGCAGACCATTTCCTGTCTGGACTGCGGTCCCCAAATCACGCTGCATCAAGGCAATCAGTGCTTTTCCGGAGAGACAGCCATAACCCGGGCAAATGCGCTTTTGCAGCAGGGCTGTCTCCTCGCCCTCAAGGGAATCGGCGGTTATCAGCTGGCCTGTGATCCGTGGAATGAAAGCGCCGTCAACCGGTTGCGTGCCTTAAAAGGGCGTGAGCGCAAACCCTTTGCTGTGATGTTTCGGGATCTGTCCGTGGTGCAAAGCTATTGTCAGCTGCTTCCAGCGGAGGAGACACTGCTGCAGTCTTCGGCGCGCCCCATCCTTCTGCTGCAAAAGCGGGAACACGACGCAGGCGATGCCCCTTCCTTCTGTGCTGCAGTAAGCAGCGAAAGCCGCAGTATCGGCGCGTTTTTGCCCTATACAGGCCTGCACCACATGCTCTTGCAGGCACAAAAGGCTTTGGTGATGACCAGCTGCAATAAAACCGGAGAACCGATCATCACGGAAGACACACAGGCGCTGGCTTTTGGTGCAGATGCCGTGCTCACTCATCCCCGGCGCATCGTGACGCCTTTGGATGATTCCGTGCTGCAAGTGAACGCGGGTGCACAGCAAATGATCCGGCGCTCCCGCGGGTATGTACCACTGCCGCTGGTTGTGGCTCCCAGTACCCCGCACCCTATCGCTGCGCTGGGCGGCGATCTCAAAGCCTGTTTTTGTCTCATGCTGCAGAATTATGTCTATCCAAGCCAATATTTCGGCGATTTGGAGTCCTATGAAATCCAGCGCGCATTCCGCCGGGGAATGCAGCATATGCAGCAGCTGTTCAATGTGCATCCTGCCGCTGTGGCCTGTGATCTGCATCCCGGCTATTACACCACCCAATATGCCGATGCCCTGGCCCTTCCTATTTATGCATATCAGCACCACCATGCTCACATTGCATCCGTGATGGCAGAGCACCGCCTGTCGCAGTGCATCGGCATTGCACTGGACGGAACAGGTTATGGTCCGGATGGCACAGTCTGGGGTTGTGAAGGGCTTCTATGCCGCGGCAGTGCGTATCGCCGCTTTGCACACCTGATGCCGCTGCCCCTCGTCGGCGGAGATCAGGCCATGAAAGATGCACAACAGGTCGCTCTGTGCTATCTTCTGGATGCCGGGTGCACCCCCGACCATGAACGAGTTCCCCTTTTGCAGGCTGCACTGCAAAACCGCCTCGGCGTTCACAAAACTTCCAGCATGGGCCGTTTATTTGACGCAGTCTCTTCCATTTTGCAGATCAAGCAGTATAATAGTTATGAAGGGGAATGTGCCATCGGCCTGGAAAATGCCGCCTGGGCTGCCCAGCGCGCACAGGCAGCCCCCTATCCCCTGCAGCTGCCTTTTCAGGAAACAGACGACGGCACGCTGCTGTTTGATCCGCAGCCGATGCTGCTGGAACTCTATGAAGCCATGCGCCGCACCCCCCAACTGCAGGGCGCCCTGGCATTGGGATTTCACCATGCCGTGGCGGATATGGTTTGCCGCATGGCGCAGTTTGCCGCGGAAGAATCTCAGGAAACCGCTGTTGCTCTTTCCGGCGGCGTCTATGCCAACCGGCTTTTAACAGAACAAATTGTCACCCGTTTGCAGCAGCAAAAATTTACCCCCTATTGGAACCATGTCATTCCCGGCAACGACAGTGGACTGTGCCTGGGACAGGCCTGGCTCTGTGCTCAGGAATTGGAAGGAGGCGTTTCATCATGTGCGTGGCAATGCCAGGTACAGTGATTGCTTTGGAAAACGATATTGCAACCGTTGATTTTTCAGGAAGTACGGTCAAGGCCCGGTGCGGCCTGGTCCCGGTTCATCTCCACGACCGGGTGCTCGTCCATGCCGGCTGCATTCTGCAGGTGCTCACCGAGCAGGACCATCAGGCGCTCACATCGCTCTTTTCTGAACTGGAGAAGTTATGACGGATATCAAAGCTTTTTTGAAGCATTATGACGGGCCCGCACTCTCTCTCATGGAAGTTTGCGGCACACACACAGCGTCCATTTCCCGCTGCGGGATTCCCAGCATGCTTTCGCCGCAGATTCACTTAATTTCAGGCCCCGGCTGCCCGGTCTGCGTCACCGTCACAGCCTATATCGACCGGCTGATTGCCCTGTCGCTGGAACCGGGCTGCACAGTGGTCAGTTTTGGAGATATGCTCCGCGTGCGGGGCAGCCGCGAAAACCTGCAGGATGCGCGCGCACGGGGAGGACATGTCACTATGGTATATTCGCCCATGGATGTGCTTCCTTTGGCTGTGCAGCATCCCGACACCTGCTATATCTTTGCTGCGGTAGGCTTTGAAACCACAACGCCGGTTTATGCGCTTTTGCTCCAGGAGTGCATCCAGCGGAATATTCAAAATGTGAAACTGCTCACTGCCTTGAAAACCATGCCCCCTGTGATTGACTGGCTCTGCACCACACGCAGCGGAAAAATTGACGGCTTCCTGGCGCCGGGCCATGTCAGCGTCATCACCGGCAGCCGAATCTTTGAGCCTCTTGCCCAGCGCTATGGACTCCCCTTTGCCGTCAGCGGCTTTGAGGGAGATGAAATCCTGTCCGCTCTCTATGCCCTTGTGAAGCTGCGCAGACAGGGTAAAGTTTATAATCTCTACCCGCAGTGTGTTACACATGACGGCAATGAACAGGCGCAGAAGCTGGTGAACACCTATTTCGAACCGGTTGCAGCCAGCTGGCGCGGCATCGGTTCCATTCCGCATTCCGGACTGCAGCTGCGCCGGGAATACGCGCAATACGATGCCGGAAGCAGTGGTCTGACAGCGGATCACGAAGCGAACCGCCAATGCCGCTGCAAAGACGTATTAGTGGGAGCGATTGCGCCGCATCAATGCCCGCTGTTCGGCTCTGTCTGCACCCCCGACACTCCCTGCGGCGCCTGCATGGTGTCGACCGAGGGCAGTTGCTTTCACTATTTTCAAAACAGGAGAGGAATGTCATGAAAATTACCACAGCCCACGGCAGCGGCGGCAAGGAAACCGGTACGCTCATCCAGACAATTTTTGCCGCCCAGTTTCAAAATCCGGTGCTGGACAGAATGGAAGACGCGGCCGTTGTTCCGGGCAGTGCCCAAATTGCGATGACAACAGACAGCTTTGTTGTAGACCCTATTTTTTTCCGGGGCGGCGATATCGGCCGGCTGGCTGTCTGCGGCACCGTGAATGACTTGCTGGTGTCCGGCGCCGTGCCCCAGTATCTGACCTGCGGCTTTATCTTAGAAGAAGGACTGGATACTGACGATCTGGAACGGGTTGTTCATTCCATGCAGCAGACGGCCCAGGAGGCCGGCGTTTCCATTGTGGCCGGCGACACCAAAGTAATCGAGGGCCATGGCGGCCTGTATATCAATACTGCCGGTGTGGGCTTCGTCCCAGAAGGCAGAGTGGTTGGTGCCCGGCAGATTCAGCCGGGCGACAAAGTGCTGGTATCCGGCAACCTTGGCGACCATCATACCACCATCCTCTGTGCCCGTCTCGCCATGGAAACAGAAATTTCCAGCGACTGCGCCCCCCTGGGCGGCATGGTCGGTGCATTGTTCGACGCCGGCATCGCCGTTCACGCCATGCGGGACATCACCCGCGGCGGCCTGGGGCAGGTACTCAATGAATATGCCAAAGCATCCGGTACCTGCATTACCATTGAGGAAACACAGCTGCCTGTCTCCCCATCTGTGCTGCATCTGAGCGGCGTGCTGGGTCTGGATCCCCTGTTTATGGGAAATGAAGGCAAGCTCTGCGCCATTGTCGCACCCCGGGATGCCGAAAACGCTCTGCAGATTCTGCGCAGCTCCCCCTATGGCGCTGATGCCCGGATCTGCGGCACTGTAACGGATCAGGATGCAGGCATCGTTTTGATGGAAACAAAAATCGGCGGGACACGTGTTGTCCCTGAACTCTATGGAGAAGGACTGCCGCGCATCTGTTGAGCCCCCCAAAAAAGGAACGGGTGTCCTGCACATTTCTGTGCAGGACACCCGTTTTATCCTATCAAATCCACCTTTACTGCATTTCCCCCAGAAACACACGCACGCAGTCACTTTCGTTCAGCTGTTTTCCTCCCAGGCCGATGCCGACGCTGCAGCCGGTCATTGCGGGCATTGGGCCAAAAGCATCCGCAAAATGGGTCAGCAGTGCCGCCCCTGTGGGCGTACACAATTCCCCTTGTACATCCCCCGCATAAGTCGGTACACCGGCAAGCAGATTTGCCGTAGCAGGCGTTGGCACCGGCAGCACGCCGTGGGCACAGCGCACGGTGCCCGTTCCAACACAGACAGGGGAGACAACTACTCGCTCCGGTGCCAGCAGATGCATTGCATAACACACGCCAGTAATATCCGCCACTGCATCCGGCGCTCCAACCTCGTGAAAATGCACTTCTTCCACCTGGCATTTGTGCGCCTTGGCTTCCGCCCGGGCAACCGCAGCATATACCTTCTGCGCATGGGCACGCACATCCTGCGGCAGGTTCAGGCTGTCAATCAGCGCCGCAATGCTCCCTGGCGTCACATGATCATGCGCATGCTCCCTTTTCAGCTGGTTCTCCCCATCAGCTACTTCTACATGGGTCCCCGCAATGCCCGCCCTGCCGCCAGTTGCTGTACGAAAATGCACGCCGCTTAAACCAAGGCTGTTCATGTGCAGCAAAAATTCTTTCTGATCCTCCAGCAACTCATACAACGCAGACAGCAGCATATCGCCCGCTGCCCCCATATTGCATTCAATATACAGCAGTTTCATGAATATGCTTCCCTCTGCATTCAGCGCAATGTTGCTGCCATTACTGCTTTGATGGTATGCATACGGTTCTCTGCCTCATCGAATACAATAGACTGTTCCGATTCAAACACTTCGTCCGTCACTTCCATGGCATCACGGCCAAACTTTTCGCCCATCTCCCGGCCGATGGTGGTTTTCCAGTCATGGAAAGCAGGCAAACAGTGCATAAAACGGCATTGCGGTCCCGCATTTTCCATCAGGGCCCGGTTCACCTGATATGCTGCCAAGTCAGCAATCCGTTCCTGCCAAATCTCCATGGGCTCGCCCATGGAAACCCACACATCGGTATAAATCACATCTGCGCCGCGGGTCGCTTCCATAGGATCCTCCAAAAAGCGCAGCTGTGCGCCGCTCTGCGCTGCAAATTCCCTGCATTGGGCAATGAGTTTTTCATCCGGAAAATACTTTTTCGGCGCACAAGCCGTAAAATGTACCCCCATTTTCGCGCAGCCCACCATCAGGGAATTGCCCATGTTGTAGCGGGCATCGCCCATATAAACAAAATTCAGCCCTTTGAGTTTTCCAAAATGCTCCCGCATGGTCAGAAAATCTGCCAAAATCTGGGTGGGATGGGCCTCATTGGTCAAACCGTTCCACACAGGGACCCCCGCATATCTGCCCAGTTCTTCCACAATCTCCTGGGCAAAGCCGCGGTATTCAATACCATCAAACATCCGGCCCAAAACCCGCGCCGTGTCTGCAATGCTTTCCTTTTTGCCGATTTGCGAGCCGGTGGGGTCGAGATAGGTGACCCCCATGCCCAAATCATGGCCGGCCACCTCAAAGGCACAGCGCGTGCGGGTACTGGTCTTTTCAAAAATCAGCGCAATATTTTTTCCCCGGAGCATATCATGGGCAATCCCCTGCTTCTTCTTTGCTTTCAGCTCCGCTGCCAAATCAAGCAAGCCCCCGATTTCCTCAGGCGTGCAGTCCAGCAATTTGAGAAAATTTCTGCCTTTTAAATTCATATGTATCCCTCCAGATTTTCCCCTCTCTTATACCAGAGTGAACTCTATTTTTATACAAAAATAATGTAAAATTATACGCTTTCTTCCTTCTGCCGTCAAGTGCTGCGCACGGGAAGGATTTCAATAATCCAGCAAAATGGGCACCTGCTCACGCTGTGAAAATTCCACGGCCCGCCATAGGATGGAAAATGCATATTTGGCCAGGGATTCCGTGTCATAGGTCGTATGCTCCTGCATGTCCCCTGCCGGATCGGATGCATCTGTCCCAGTGTCCGCCGGATATCCCTCGGATTCTGTCCAGCTGCGGATTGTTTCCTCATCCGCCTGCCAGCCCAACGCATTGATGTGTTCCAGTTCCATGCGCAAAAGGCCGGTCGTGGCAATCAACGTATCACTTCCTGCAGGATTCGGCGCCTTGAAATAAAGCGGGCGATCAATGGGCAACCACCAGGTTGCGCCCAAAAGCAGTGACCAGCTGCGCACGCGCTCTGTATCCTCCAGCATCTGCTGCATCAGGGGATAGGCGGTGAAATCCCAATTCTTTTCCACTTGCAGCGGAAAAGGCTCCCGCTGCACCTCTGCCGCAGTATACAGCAGCAGCGCTCCAAATGCATCCCAGTCGGGTTTGTCTGTGTAATAAGGTTTCTCATTGCTCTCCGGCCACGGTTCATCGGGCGCGCCATCCTTGGGCGAAATAGCTTCCAGCAACGCATCGCGCCACTGTTCCACATCCGCCTGAATTTGATCGGCCCCTATTTCTTCCGCTCTCTCATCCGTTCCCTGGGGCGTGATGCGATGATAGCCCCATCCATTCGCTTCTGCCATTTGTTGGGCAGCTGTTTTCCAGTTATGCGCGTAATACCGGGTCAAAGGGCCCGCATATAGATCAAGTCCCATCCTTGTTTTTCTCCTTTCCCTCAAGCTGGCCATGTTCCCGGGCAGCTCCTTTGCGCAGCAATTTGAGCACAATATGGAAGCGGGTCAGCCCTATGGTAAAGCCAAGTGCCAGCACCGTTAAAAAAATCAGCGCCACAGCGTGAAGCAGCGTCATTGCCTCGGACAAAAAGGCAGACATATCGATCACCAGTGCAGCATAAATCGCCGCGCCGAAGATGAGATAGCGCCGGTAGACAGGAGAAAGGCTGCGCAGTTTAGAGTCGCAGCAGGCATATTGTGCAAAAGGGCCGTCTTTTGCATGAATGCGATAATACCCCCACTCTCCGTTGCGGCAAACCTCTTCAGCGCCTGCGGCGCGCAGGTAATGCTTTTCCGCCTCATCCTGGGGCGTGCGCCGCAAAAGCTCCAGGCGATATAAATAGGCGCCCTTCTCCCCTTCCTCAAATACATAATGGCAAAAGCCCACACGCTTGAGCTGCAGGCCCTTCTCCCGGGACAAGCGGTTGATCCACGCTTCCTCCCGCTGAAAATCCCAGGCGAAAAAAATACGAAAACGATGATATTCTTTCATATCACTGCACCCACTGCGCCAGCGCCACAGACAATGCCAGGCAGCCAATACCGCACAGCCGCAGCAGCGCAGCCATGGCACTCGAAATCGCATCGTCCTTGTTTTTCCGCAGACATCTCCACAATGGCTCCGGCCGAAGCAGCAGCACAAAGCCCAACAGCGCCACTGCAAAGGCTAAAATCAATCCTATGCCCATAATTCACCTCTGCTTATTGTTCCAACAGCCGCTCAGCAAAACGGCTTATGATTTCTTTCCTTCGCCCCGCAGCTCGATAATCCGGTCACGCAGCACGGCGGCATATTCAAATTCCAGCATTTTGGATGCTTCTTTCATCTGTTTTTCCAATTTTGCAATTTCCGCCATGCGCTCTTTGTCCGACAGCTTCACGCGGCGCTTTTTGCCCTTTTCCTCCGGTTCGCTGATTTCCAGAATTTCATGCACGGGCTTGACAATTGTTTTCGGCACAATACCGTGCTCCCGGTTAAACGCATCCTGCAGCTTGCGGCGGCGCTCCGTCTCCTGAATCGCTGCATGCATGGAGGGAGTGATCTCGTCGGCATACATGATTACCCTGCCTTCTGCATTTCTTGCAGCACGGCCAATGGTCTGTATCAAGGATGTTTCGCTGCGCAAAAAGCCTTCTTTATCCGCGTCCAAAATTGCTACCAGACTCACCTCCGGCATATCCAGGCCTTCACGCAGCAGATTGATGCCCACCAGCACATCAAATTCTCCCCTGCGCAAATCACGCACGATTTCCATGCGCTCGATGGTGCCGATATCCGAATGCATATAACGCACCCGAATCCCTGCCCCGGCGAGATAATCTGTCAGATCCTCCGCCATTTTTTTGGTCAGCGTAGTAACCAACACCCGCTCATTCTTCTTTGCACGGATGTGAATTTCGCCGATCAAATCATCGATCTGTCCCAGCACAGGCCGCACTTCGATTTCCGGATCCAGCAGGCCCGTGGGACGAATCACCTGCTCCACAATCTGTCCGGAGCGTTCCCGCTCATATTGTCCCGGCGTGGCGGACACATAGATGATCTGATTGGTGCGCTGCTCAAATTCTTCAAATTTGAGCGGCCTGTTGTCATAAGCGCACGGCAGGCGGAACCCATACTGCACCAGGCTGTCTTTCCTTGCCCGGTCCCCGTTGTACATGGCCCGCACCTGCGGCAGCGTCACATGGCTTTCATCCACAAACATCAGAAAATCTTTCGGGAAAAAGTCCAGCAGCGTATGGGGCGGAGACCCCGCCGGCCGGCCTTCAATCACCCGGGAATAGTTCTCAATGCCGGAGCAGTAACCCAGCTCCTGCATCATCTCAATATCATAAAGCACCCGCTGCTTGAGGCGCTGTTCCTCCACCAGTTGATCATGCTCCTTGAAATACTGCAGCCGTTCTTCCAGCTCCTGATAAATCCTGCCAATGGCCGCATCCATTTTCTCCTTTGGCGTCACATAATGGGTTGCCGGCCAGATCGGCACATGGGTCAAATTGCGCACCACCGCGCCGGTGACCGCATTGATTTCGCTGATGCGGTCAATCTCGTCGCCGAAAAATTCCACCCGGATGGCTGTGTCTTTCCAATAGGCCGGAAACACCTCCACCGTATCGCCCCGCACGCGAAACATATTGCGTTCAAAGGCAATATCATTGCGTTCATAACGGATATCCACCAGCCGATGCAAAAATTCTTCCCGTTCCATGGTACCGCCCACGCGGATGGAAATCATCATCTTTTCAAAATCTTCCGGCTCACCCAAACCGTAAATGCAGGATACAGAAGAGACCACAATCACATCCCGCCGCTCCAGCAGCGCACAGGTCGCGCTCAAACGCAGGCGGTCGATTTCATCATTTGTGGATGCATCCTTTTCGATATAGGTATCCGTGTGCGGAATATACGCCTCCGGCTGATAGTAATCGTAATAGGAGACGAAATATTCCACAGCATTATCCGGAAAAAATTCCTTAAACTCCGCGCATAACTGGGCAGCCAGCGTTTTATTGTGTGCCAGCACCAGTGTCGGCCGCTGCAGCTTTTCGATAACCTTCGCCATGGTGAAGGTTTTTCCGCTGCCGGTCACACCCAGCAGTGTCTGCTCACGCAGGCCCCATTCTGCACCCTGCGCCAGCTTTTCAATCGCCTGAGGCTGATCCCCCGCGGCATCATAAGGACTGACCAACTTAAACTGCGGCACCTGGAATTCTCCTTCCACTGTCAAAGATAAAAGATAGAATTTTATTATACCGCACCCTATGGTCAAATTGCAACAAAAGTACCAAATTTCGTGGTATATTCCCGGATTCTACTCATATTGACAATTTTTAGACAAGCCATTATGATGGAGGTGCAGCAAAGCCCAATTTCTTTTCGAAAGTTGGTGCGAAATTGTCCGAAAAACATGTGCTTTTTTTGTGCGGGGAATGTGCGCAGACAGATTTTTGGCTACACTTTCCCTTTCAGCCGGATAGTCAGCGCCCCTATACACTGCCAGATTATGCCGTGCAATATACGGGCAGCGGGCGCGCATTTGTGACGCCGCAGCCTGGCGCTGCAGCAGATGGCATACTCTGCTGTGTTTCAGTGGATCTGCTCTGGACCATGGATCAGTGGAAACAGCTTCCCCTGCTCCAGCGCACTGCACTGACCGGCGCCGCCACGGAAGATGGCGCCGCCATCGAAACCTATCTGAATAATGCCGCTGTGCCGGTTCCTGCCGCAGCGTGTTCACCGCTGGACTGGGCCTGTTTCAGCACATTATACAACGAAAACGAATTGGGAAAATGCGACCTGCATTTGATGTTCCCTTGTTCTTTTGAAAATTTCTTTCCGTCTGCTTCCGCAGCGGCCGACCCCATCACTGAAACCTTTATGCAGCAAATTGCCAAGGCAAATGCCGAGGAATTCGCCGGTGAATACCTCTCTTTGCGGCGCGGCGCTTTAGGGGTATATCCTTTCGGTATCGGTTTTTCTGATGAAGATCGCGCCCGCCACACCCAATGGGGCTTTGTCCATTTTTCGATCCACGATTCTACCCTGATCGGCACGGTCAGCATCGTTTTGCCTGCCACACTCGTGTCTGCACTTTACGGTTTGAATGCATTTTGCAGCAATGCGCTGACCATCACTGCCGCGGGACATACCTGCAACTTTCTGGACTGGCTCCAGCAATGCGGGATTTCCGTACACGGGACGCCCAGAGCAGCTTTATTCACCTATAACCCCATTTCCCAGGATCAGCTGATCCGCTGTCTCGCCATGGAACGCAACCCCATGGGAACGCTGACCGGTCCTTCTCTGCGCTCCTATTGTCAAGACAACTTTGCCCAATATGACACCGCAGATGTTTATGCCGCAGAGAAATGCCTTGTGGAAATTTCGCACACCTGCCAGACAGATCTTTACACACGTCTGTCTGTCGAAAGTTTGGAAATTTATTTTGTAGAACTTTTATCCATGCAAACGGCGTCCATCCACCGCATTTGCGCAAAGATTTTACAATATATGAACGGCAGCGAACTGCTGGGCAGCGAAAAAGATTACGACAAACTGATCACTTTAAGCAGCGAAATGTCCTCTGCGGTGCTGTTTTTCGATTATAATCAATTTCTTTACCCCACCGTCAGTATCGCCTGCAAAAAAATTTCCCAGCGCTTTGGCATGGAAGGCGAACTGGAAAAATATTATAAATACCGCGAAATCCTGGAGCAGATGATCCAGTTGTCCCACGAGCAGCGGGATAAGATCGAAAATAACAACCTGAATTTGCTGCTGTTGCTTTTAACAGTCGTACAAGTACTGCCCACTTTTGTGGACACTTTCCAAATGTGTCTCAGCGGCAGCTGGTCCCCATCCATTCTTTTGTCCTGGCTTTATAGCATCCTGGCCTGCGCCGCTTTGTGCGGCCTGTTCAGCTGGTATAAGCGCAGGCAGATTCGCCGTATCAGTAAACGGCAAAAAAGGAGTATTTAATTGGCATCCCTTCGTTTTTTTCATTTGAATCTATATAACACCGCAACCAACCAATTTGAGCCTGCTCAGCTTGTGGTGGATCACGGCATCATCACTGCAGTGGAACGCAGCAACGTTCCGCTGGCCGCCGACCGTCAAGTGGACTGCGGCGGTATGACGCTGCTGCCGGGTTTCACCGACGCGCATCTGCACCTTCCGGGCAGCCTTTTATACCAGCGCCACGGCGTAAACCTGATGGGCTGCTCCAATCTGGACGAATATCGGGAAAAATTACGCGCATTCCCTGCGGCCGGCCAAGCGATGCTGCGTGGCTTTGGCTGGAGCCAGCGGCTTTTTCAGGACACACCAGGCGCGCTGAACGCTTTTGTCTCCTTTTTGAATCAGACATTCCCCACCCTGCCCGTCGTTCTTTTTTCCGATGATTATCATTCCTGCATCTGCAATAATAAATTGCTGGAAATTGCTTCCGCTTTTCTGCCATCGGCTGCTTTTCGTACCCACACAGGTATTTTGACCGAGCGCTCTGTTTTCTCTCTGCTGCACCACCTGCCGGGACTGGCATTCCGGCAGGAAGAAATCGAAGAGGCACTGCTGGCCTACCAGTCCATGCTGTGTGCGCGCGGTATCACCGCAGTGCAGGCGCTGATGCCCATCGGTATGAACGAAGACGCATGCTGGCGTGCACTGCAGTCCCTGGAGCGGCGCGGGCTATGGCATCTGCATGTCTGCTTTGCCGTCACTGCCCACCCCACCAACAGGCCGGAGCGCCTTCTTGCCCGTTATCAGGCATTGAAAGCCCGCCAAAGCCCGTTGATTCGCCTGCACACCATCAAGATTTACATTGACGGCGTTGTAGATAACGGCAGCGCCTTTCTGAAAGCCCCTTATGAAGGCAGCACCCGCTGTGGCAGCGCAGTCTGGAATACAGAACAACTTGTGGATTTCTGCACGCGTTGCGATCACGAAGCCATTCAGCTGCACGCCCATGTTATTGGTGATGCTGCCGCTGCGCAGGTTACCCGCGCGCTGGAGCATGCCATGGCCGCCAACGGCCATCTGCACAATGAAAATCGCCATGTGCTGGCTCATCTTCAGTTGGCTGATTGTGCCACTGCAGCAAAAATCGGCAGGCTTTCCCTTTTGTGCGCACTGCAGCCTTTCTGGTTTGCACAGGAAGAAATTTATGCCGTGGATCTTGCACAGCTGGGCGCACGGGCACAAGGGGAGTATCCCTGCAGCAGTCTGCTGCGGCAGGGCGCCCGTATCTCTTTCGGCAGCGACAGCCCTGTCACTCCGGATCCGTCCCCTCTGCTGGGCATGTACTGTGCCATGAATCGGCAGGACGACGGCGAACGCCTGACTTTTTCCCAAGCCCTGGCTGCCTATACCAGTGCCGGCGCATATCAGCTGTTTCGTGAAAATGAAGCCGGCCGGATTGCGCCTGGTTATCGGGCAGACTTTGCGCTGCTGCATGCGCCCACAGCATTCCCATCTCTCAGCGCACTTTCCGCCGCAACTGTCGCACGCACATACATCGGCGGTCAATGCATATGGATCAATAATCAAATGAAAGGATGATGCACCATGAGTTTTACCCGCGAAGAAGCTGTTGAAAAATTGCTGGATCACTACCGGGAGCCCTATCTGTGCGCAAAACATATGGACAGCACATCTCCCCTGGCAGCCACTGCTTTCATGCACCTGGTCAGCGACCGGAAAATGCTTTCCATCGCCAAAGTCGGCATCGTGGAAAGCGATGACTTCGTATACATCTATTCTCTGGAAGAACTGAACCAGGAAACCTTTGAACGCTGCTGCACAGAAGCGCTCACCGATGGCCTCAAGCGCGTAGACCCCAATCCCAACCACAATTTTTCTCTCATTTCCATTTTTTTCTTGTGCGACAAAATTACGCCGGATGGAAGCGCCGCATTAAAAAAGATGAAATTTCACAAGGATTATGAAAAGCCGGAGCACGGCTGGGCGGATCTGCGTCTGGCCGCTGTAGAAATGAACAGCAGCAGCCGAACGGCGAATCCCATGGGAAAAGTTCTTCTGAATATCTACAAAGCCTCTGTGAAATAAAAATGGTCAGCTTTCGCATATACCCGCCCTGCATCGCCATAGATAGATCGCATGCTATGGCGATGCAGGGCACAACTTTTATGCGCGGAGGTGCACTGTTTCAAAAATATGCCATGTCCCGCACCGGCTCCTTGCAATCTGCAGCGCCGGAGCGTATAATAAACATAATATTTCTTTTTCAGCTTTTGCCTGTGCAAAAAGGAGGGCTGTGCATTTGGCGCAGGTAATCTTCAAAAACACATTTTCACACACCTTGTCCCATGAAATGCACAGCTTTGCCGCAGTCTTCCAAGCTGCCGCCCCGCTGTGAATTTCCCGAATCCTGCACCGCATTTCAAGAAAGAAAAACAGTTTTCGGCATGGCCGCGGCAGCCGGTGCATTCTGCGCTTCTCCTGTCTAAGCACCCTGGAAAACCCTGGGCCCGCTTAGCGAACCTTGAAGGGCTGCCTCACGCAAATCCTGCACAGGAACACGGATTTGTCTCCCGGCAATGCCAAAGCAGCATTCCAGTTTTATAAACGAATAAGGAGAAATTGATTTTATGCTGACCCCGAAACAAAAGCGGGAGATTTATGATCTCCTGACAGCGACCTTTGAAACGGGAAAACCCCTCCTGGTCGCCCAAGCCGGCAATTGCCTGGCAGGACACGGGTATCACGCAAAAGAACTTGGTTACAAAGGATTAAACAAAATGCTGGAAGATATGCCCGAGTATGTCCATTTTGAGCAGGCACATACGGAAGAAGGCAATCCCTTTTGGCAAATGACGCTCATTCCCCGAAAAAAAGAAAAACATACTGCTGAGCGCAAATATCCCGAAGATATCCGCACTTTTGCTTATCTGCCCGGTTCCACACTGGAAATTTTCCATGAAAAAATCCACCATTTAATGAAAACAGACGATACCCCCATCAAGTTTTTGAGCGCTGCATACCAAAGCGCTGTGAATAAAAATCTGATTGAAGAAAAAAATGACACCTGTCTCTTTCCCACTGGCTTGAAAAATGCCGAGGGCGAAGAAATTTCTCTGTTTTTTGCCCGCAATACCAGAAAAAACGACAGCCGCAGCTGGGCTTTGACCCGCGTATATGAAGGGAAGCCGAATCCAGAGGATTTTTCTCCCACCCAGGCCGAACGCAGCAACCCCGGTGACGCTCTGGAAGATTTTGCCGTGATCGGCAATTGGACGGAAGCCCTGCGCGCACTGGCAGATATGGCACTTCCTGAACAGTGGGATTTTCAAAACTCCCGCGTCAAAAATTTCTATATCCTTCGGCAATATCTGAAATATACCTTTTTGCGGCTCCAGCACGAAGGGAAAATTCTGTTTAATGAAGACAAAACCTTTGCCGCCTTCAACACCGGGCTGCTGACCATTCATTACGACGATATATACGCATGTTTTGAAAAAAACCGCGATCCGGACAGCGATATCCCATGGCATTTCAGCAGCTTCTGCACAGAAGGCAGCCGCGGTGACGGACAGCGCATCACCATTTATTTTGCCCAGCCGCCCCAGCCCGCCAGCTATATTACCGAAGTTTCCGATCTGCTTTACGACACGCGCCGGCGGCTGGCCATCAATTATGACCATATTTTAAGCGACAACATTGGCCGGATGCCTCTCACATATCTGCGTGATGCCTGCAACCGATTTCCAAAGGCCCTTTCCATTATTGACAAGGCCTCAAAATACCGCGCCGGCACCGCAGTTTATAACAAATGCATGCGGGATCTGGCCGCTTATTGCGAAAATCCTGCCAATGTATTTCTCAGCGAGCGTATCCGCAGCGATTTCAAGCGTGCCATCGACAAAGCTACCAAGCGCATCCGCTGGGATTACAAGACCGCCGTTCCCATTTATTATCCGGCTTATAATTTGCTCAGCCTGATGATTCCTTTGTGCCTGGACAGCGACAACATTGCAGACGTCGCTTTGCTGGTGGAAAAAACAGAATCCGGCAACTATCTGGGCCACACGATTCTCACTTTGCCCATGGCTTATCTGGATGCTCGCCTGCTGTGCCGGCCCAATTCCGATTGGCTGCATCCCGGTCTGATCTCCGGAAGCGAAGAAGGGTAACGCCTGTTTTTGTTTTTCCCATGCGGACAATCTTTCCCCACCGGCAGAAATTCAGTAAAATTGCCCTGATTTTTTGTGGAGATTGCACATTGCTTTCTCACAGTAAATTGGATAAACTTTTATATCATCTGAAAAAACGAAGACGGAGAGAGTAAGCGCTGCCTTGAACCACAAAGCGAGCCGGGGACGGTGAAAGCCCGGCAGAAGTAGAGCGTGTCTGAAAATCACTCCCGAGTTGCGCGCCGAAGTGTTGAGAGTAGGCCGCGTCGGCATTCCGCCGTTATCGGAAGCGCGTATGTTGGTACGTAGGTAACGGGTGGTAGAGCAACCGCATTTTTCGCTGTTGTCCCTTTACAGGGACAACAGCTTTTTTATTACGTACCGCTTGCAGAAAGGGGTTTGGAATATGTCAAAAACTGTAGAGATCCGTTGGCATGGCCGCGGCGGCCAGGGCGCTAAAACCGCATGCCTGCTGCTGGCGGATGCCGCCTTCAGCTCCGGCAAATATGTGCAGGGCTTTCCGGAATATGGTCCGGAACGCATGGGCGCCCCCATTACCGCCTATAACCGCATCAGCGACGAGCGCTGTGATGTGCACTCTTTTATCTACGAGCCGGACTATGTGGTGGTGGTGGATGAATCCCTTCTGGATTCTGTGAATGTAACCGCCGGTCTTTCTCCGGAAGGGGCTATTATCATTAACTCCGCAGAAGATCCCTCCGCGCTGCGTCCCCTGCTGCGGGGCTATGCCGGTCAGGTATGCACCATTGACGCGCGGCGGATCTCCGAAGCTGCTTTGGGGCATTATTTTCCCAATACGCCCATGCTCGCTGCAGCTGTTAAAATTTCCGGTGTCATTGAACCCGAGAGCTTCATGCGCAACATGGAAACGGCTTACCGCCATAAGTTTGCCACCAAGCCCCAGGTTATCGACAAAAATTTGGCCTGTCTGAAACAGTCCATGGAGGAGGTGCAGCAAGGATGAAACCGGCGAAAGAAATTCATGAAAACATCCGCTGGCAGGATATGACGCCCGGCTGTGAAATTTATGAAAGCGGTACTTCCATGCTGACCCGAACCGGCGAATGGCGGGTCATTACGCCTAAATGGCTGCAGGAAAAATGCAAGCAGTGTCTCCTGTGTGCGCCGTTTTGTCCGGATTCCTCCATTCCTGTTCACGAAGGCAAACGGATGGAGTTTGATTATGACCACTGCAAGGGCTGCGGCATCTGCGCCAAGGTATGCCCCTTTGCCGCCATTGAATTTCAGGAGGAGGTTTGAGCATGTCCATTCGAGAACGTCTTTCCGGCAATGAAGCCGTCGCCTATGCCATGCGTCAGATCAATCCGGATGTTATGGGCGCTTTTCCCATTACACCTTCTACAGAAATTCCTCAGATTTATTCCCGGTATATCGCTGACGGCAAAGTGGACACCGAATTTGTTGCCGTGGAATCGGAACACAGTGCCCTTTCTACTTGTATCGGCGCAGAGGCTGCCGGCGCACGGGCAGTAACCGCCACCTCTTCTGCCGGCCTTGCTTTCATGTGGGAACTGCTGCATGTGGCATCTTCTTCCCGTCTGCCCATCACTCTGGCCTGTGTCTGCCGGGCACTGACCGGCCCCATCAACATCAACAACGATCATTCCGACGCCATGAACGCCCGGGATGCCGGCTGGATTCAGATTTACGCAGAAAACAACCAGGAAGCCTACGACAATTATCTGCAGGCCATGCCCATTGCAGAGCACCCTGACGTGCGCCTGCCCATTATGGTCTGCCAGGACGGCTTCATCACCTCCCACTCTGTGGAAAATATCGAACTGCTGGAGGATGAAAAAGTCAAAGCTTTCGTCGGCGAATATACGCCGGAAAATTATCTGCTCAAGCATGAAAATCCGCTGGCAGTCGGCCCCTACGGCGTATCCGCCTATTATATGGAGGCAAAAATGGCCCAGGCCCAGGCCATGGTCAACGCCAAACAGGTGATTCTGGATGTGGGCCGCAGCTACGCTGAGCTGACCGGCCGCTACTATGGCTTTTTTGAAAGCTACTGCATGGAAGATGCAGAAACAGCCATTGTCCTGATCGGCTCTTCCGCCGGCACCGCCCGGGTCTGTGTGGACATGCTTCGCGCCCAGGGCCGTAAAGTCGGCATGATCAAGGTGCGTGTCTACCGCCCCTTCCCCGGCGAAGAACTGGCACAGGCTCTGGAAAACGTCAAAGCTGTAGCTGTCATGGATAAATGCGAGAGCTATTCCACCCACGGCGGCCCCTTGGGTGCTGAACTGCGCAGCGCCCTGTATGATGCCCAGCAGCATCCTCTGCTGATCAATTTTGTATACGGCCTCGGCGGCCGCGATTTTGCTGTGACCGATTGCGAAATGGTGTTCAACGCTTTGGAGGAAGCGCTGCAAAAGGGCAGTGCAAAACCGGTTTACCGCCATTTGGGTCAGAGAGGAGGCGATCTGCGTGGCCTATAATCTCAAGCGAGAACTGAATAAGCCAGAACGTTTCCTGGGCGGCCACCGGCTGTGCGCCGGCTGCGGCTGCGGCATCACTGTGCGCGCCGTTCTGCGCGCACTGAATCCAGAGGACAAAGCTGTGATTGCCAATGCCACCGGCTGCCTGGAGGTTTCTTCCTTCATGTACCCTTACACCGCCTGGAAGGACAGCTATATCCACACAGCTTTTGAAAATGCAGCTGCCACCTGCGGCGGCGTGGAAGCCGCGTACCAGGTGCTCAAACGCAAGGGAAAAATCGACGACACCTACAAATTCATCACCTTCGGCGGCGACGGCGGCACCTATGACATCGGTCTGCAGTCTCTGTCCGGCGCCATGGAGCGCGGCCATGACATGGTTTATGTTTGCTACGACAATGAAGCTTATATGAATACCGGCATCCAGCGCTCCTCTTCCACTCCCCGTTTTGCCGATTCCACCACCACCCCGGTGGGCGCCGTGCACCAGGGCAAACCCCAGAACAAAAAGGATTTGACCGAAATTATGGTGGCCCATGGCATTCCCTATGTGGCCCAGACTACTTTTATCGGCAATTTCCGGGACCTGCACGAAAAATCCAGGAAAGCCATCTACACCCCCGGCGCAGCTTTTTTGAATGTGCTCTCCCCCTGCCCGCGCGGCTGGCGTTATCCCACCGAAGATATTGCGGCTATTGTGAAAGCAGCAGTGGACAGCTGCGTTTGGCCCCTGTTTGAGGTAGAAAACGGTGTATACCGTCTGACCTATGAGCCAAAACGCAAACTGCCTGTGGCAGATTATATGAAGCTGCAGGGACGCTTTGCCCATTGCTTCAAAAAGGAAAACGAATGGATGCTGGAACAGGCCCAGCAGTGGGTGGATGAAAAATGGAATGCTTTGCTGGAAAAATGTACCAACACATAATCTCATGACCGGATCGGCGTGGATGGTTCCACGCCGGTCTTTTTCTATCTTTTCCACAGCATTCTCTTGTACAAGCACATTCAAAAACCTTTTCCTGTACAGGCAGAAAGCTGTATTCCCCGCTGAGCGCCTTTTGTAATTTTCTTGACCGGCAGGCGCACACGCGGTATAATTTATACAATTCCTATTCCATCATCGGCATGCTGATACGGCACGCCGCAAATACCGGAGGCGAACTTGATGTCACCCACAGCAAAACATCCCATTGTTGCGCCGTTTTATGCCGCGGCGGTCACCTGGCTGCTCTATGCTTTGCTGCTGCCCCTTTATCGGCCGCTCCATTTTGCGTGCGCGATCGCAGCAGCTGCAATGGTGTTTTTGATCTCTTATTTCATTTGCCGCAGCGGTGCAAAGAAAGCCGATGCCAACGAGGCAAAAGCGCAGTCTGCCGGGCAGAAGGCCACCGCACAAACTGGCACTTCCAGCGGAAATCCTGCACTGGATAAAGTTATGAAGGACGGCGCGCTGGCCATTGAAGAAATGCGCCGGTTGGATAAAAACATCGAAGATGAAAAAATCAGTGCCGACATTGTGCGTCTGCAGCAGACCTCTGAAAAAATTTTTGCTTATGTGCGGGAGCATCCTGACAAGCTGGACGATATCCGCAGATTTATGAACTACTATCTGCCTACTACGCTGAAACTGCTCAATGCATACGACCGCATGAGCGGCCAGGGCGTGTCCGGCGAAAATATTGACACCTCCCTCAATCGGATCCGCGGCATGATGGATACCATTGTTTCCGCTTTCGATAAACAGCTGGACTCCCTCTTTGGCGAAGAGGCCCTGGACATCTCTACTGATATTACAGTGCTGGAAACCATGATGGCCCGCGAGGGGCTGACCGATGCCCCGCTGAAAGCAGATCATGCCGGTACAGATGATGCACAGCTCAAATTATAAAATGATGCCAATGACAATATGAAAGGAAGATCGACATGGCCGACAACAACACCCCGAGCCTGACCCTGAATCCCGAGGAAGAAACTGCTGCAGCTGCCATGCAGGCTCCTGCCCCCACACTGCAGCTGGATCCTGCGGCCGCCGAAGCAGCTGCCCCCCCAAAAGAAGTGGAACCTGTTGTGGTGGATGACAGCATGCTCACGGAGGACGAAAAGCGCCAGGTAGATGAGTTTTCCAAAAAAATTGATATCACCGATTCCAATATTGTTCTGCAATACGGCTCTGCTGCGCAGAAAAGCGTGTCCTCTTTCTCTGAAAGCGCTTTGGGCAAGGTGCGCACCAAAGACCTGGGTGCGGTCGGACAGGACCTGACAGAATTGGTAGTGGAACTCAGAGGTTTTGGGGAAGAAGAGAAAAAAGGATTTGGCTTTTTCCGCAAAACCCGCAATAAACTGGAAGTTATGAAAGCTCAGTATTCCAAAGTGGAAGCAAATGTGGAGAAAATCACGCAGAATCTGGAAAATCATCAAATCACACTGATGAAGGACATTGCAATGTTTGACCAGATGTATGAGCTGAATCTGAAATATTACAAAGAGCTGACCATGTATATCATCGCCGGCAAAAAGCGCCTGGCTCAGGTGCGTGCCGGCGAACTGGAAAAACTGCGCAAAAAAGCGGAGGAAACCGGAAAGGCCGAAGATGCACAAGCCTACAACGATATGGTGCAGATGTGCGAGCGTTTTGAGAAAAAGATCCACGACCTGGAATTGACACGGATCATCTCCGTTCAAATGGGTCCCCAAATCCGCCTGCTGCAAAACAACGACACGCTGATGGTGGAAAAAATTCAGTCTTCCCTGGTGAACACAATTCCGCTTTGGAAGAGCCAAATGGTGCTCGCCCTGGGGCTGGAGCACAGCCGACAGGCTACCGCGGCCCAGGCTGCCGTTACCGAAACCACCAATGAACTGCTCAAAAAGAACGCAGACATGCTGAAAATGGGCACGATTGCAACGGCAAAAGAGGCCGAGCGCAGCGTGGTTGATATCGAAACGTTGCAGCACACCAATGAACAGCTGATTTCCACGCTGGATGAAGTGCTGAATATCCAGCGGGAAGGTGCTGCAAAACGCAAGGCTGCTGAAGCAGAACTCGGCCGCATTGAGGGCGAGTTGAAACAAAAACTGATGGAACTGCATAAATAACTTCCCATTCTGCGGCAGCGCAGTTGTCCTGCAGCCGCATGCACTCCCGAAAGGAGGCTCCCTTTTGCATCTTTTGAAAAAACGTTCCTGTGCCATTGTGGTGCTGCTGGCTGCTATTGTTCTTGGCATAGCAATCGGGCAGTTGAAGCGTCCCCATGTTGCAGAACTGAATGCTGAGAATATTCCAACAGAATTTTCCTACGTTTACGACTATGCCGATATCCTCAGCGCAGATACAGAAACTTATATCTCCCGCATGAACAACGGTCTGTTCAGTCTGACCGGCGGCCAAATCGCCGTCGTAACCGTGCCGTCTTGCGATGAAAATCTCTACGACTATGCCATGCGGCTGGGCAACGAGCTGGGCGTTGGCAGCAGCGGTCGGGACAACGGCATTGTGCTGCTGCTTGACACAGAAAACGGCGATGACAGCATCAGCGGTGCCGTAGCTGTCCAAGGCGACGGCATCTACCACGTCCTTTCAGATCAGAAAATTACAGAAATCCTGGTAAATTACCTGCAGGAACCTTTTTATGCCCATAATTATGATCAGGGTGTAATCGACACATTTAATGCCTTTTTGCTTTGGTATGAAGGGTATTACCATGTCGATATTTTGCCGCAGGATGAAATCAACTACCAGCCTGTTGCAGCACCGGTTCCCCTCCTGTCTTTGGTAATCGCCTGCATCGGATTGATCGTTTTGCTGTTTTTGATCTGGTGGATGCTGGATTATATGCGCTACAATCGCTACCGCAGGCGCTACTGGCAGCCCGGTATGGGGGTCCCTCCGGTGATTTACCGCCCTGTTTTCTGGGGCCGGCATATGGGATATCGTCCGCCACCGCCCCCTCCTCCCGGTGGTGTGAAAAACAATCATAAAAACAACAGCCACCGCGGCGGCGGCTTTGGCGGCGGTGGTTTTGGCGGTTTCGGCGGAGGCAGCTTTACCGGCAGCAACCGCGGCGGCGGTTTTGGCGGCAGCGGCGGCTTCGGCGGAGGCAGTTTCGGTGGAGGTCGACGGGGCGGCGGCTTTGGTGGAGGCGGCTTCGGCGGTGGAAGTTTCGGCGGAGGCCATGGCGGCGGTTTCGGCGGCGGTGGCCGCGGCGGCGGCTTTGGCGGCCGGCGCTGAATGGAAAAATACAATCCCCGGTGAACGAATGGCAGGGACTCGTTCACCGGGGATCTATTTTTTCTACTATTCTAAATTCATCTTCCGCTTGCGCGCCGCTGAATATTCCAGTTTTTCAACCAGTCTCGGCATATCGCCTGCTTCCAATACCTCGCGGTAGGCATGCAAATGTTCCTCCAGCTCCCGGATACACCGGCACAACGCCGGCGCATTCATGGAAAACAGCTCTGCCCACAGCGGCACATCCAGCGCTGCTACCCGGGTACAGCCGCGAAACGAACCTCCCTCAAATCCCTTGCAGCGAAATAAATCCTCATCGTCACAAGTGGCAACTGCAATAATGTGCATCAATTGGCTGGTATAGGCAATAATCGCGTCGTGCTCCTCCGGCGTGGTAATGACGATATCGCGAAATCCCATGTGCTGCCCCATGCGCCAGAGCAAATCGATGTGCTCCTGCTGGCTGTTCTTTCCAGGCGTAATAATGAAGTGCGCATTTTCAAAAAGGGTCTTCTCCGCATTTTCAATGCCGGATGTTTCTTTTCCCGCCATAGGGTGGCAGCCAATAAAATCCACAGTATCCGGCAGACATTGAGCCGCTTCCATAATCGCCCCCTTGATGCCGCCCACATCTGTGACCACGGCACCAGGTTTGAACGCATCACGGCAGGCTTTCAGCTGATCAGCGATGCCCTTGGGATTCATGGCAAAAATCACCACGTCCGCCCGGCCAAGCACGCTCTCCACATGCTCCGTCACCTCGTCGCACACATGGTGCTCCGCCGCAAAATGCAGCGTATGCGCATCGCGGTCTGCACCGATCACACGGTAATCTTCAAAGCCCCGCAACGCCATGGCCACGCTGCCGCCGATCAGGCCCAGGCCGACCACCAGCGCAATTTTTTGCTCCGCCATCAGATTTCACGCCCCAGGCATTGGGCCAGCGGCCGCAGCTCCTGCATCAGATGGTCAAACTCCTCCGGCAGAATGGACTGCGCCCCATCACACAGCGCATGGGGCGGATCGTTGTGCACCTCGATAATCAGGCCGTCCGCCCCGGCAGCAATGGCAGCTTTGGCCATTGCCGGCACCATCCACGCCTTGCCCGTTGCGTGGGACGGATCCACAATCACCGGCAGATGGGACTGCTGCTTCACTGCCAGCACTGCGCTCAAATCCAGCGTATTGCGGGTGTAGGTTTCATAGGTGCGGATGCCGCGCTCACACAGGATAACGTTGGGATTGCCCGCCGCCATGATGTATTCCGCACTCATCAGCCATTCTTCAATGGTATTGGCCAGGCCGCGTTTGAGCAAAATCGGCTTGGTGGTCTTTCCCAGCTGCTTGAGCAGGTCAAAATTCTGCATATTGCGGGCGCCCACCTGAATCACATCCACACACATTTCAAACATTTCAATATTGTCGGTAGACATAATTTCTGTCACAATAGGCATACCTGTCAGCTGCCGGGCATGCTCCAGCAGCTTGATGCCGTTGTGAGCCAGGCCCTGGAACGCATAGGGCGAAGTGCGGGGCTTGTAAGCGCCGCCGCGCAGAGCGCAGGCTCCAGAGGCCTTGACAGCCTTGGCAATCGCCGCAATCTGATCTTCGCTTTCCACACTGCAGGGCCCTGCAATCACCCCGATTTGCTTGCTGCCGAACCGGACGCCGCCCACTTCGATCTCCGTATTCTGCGGGTGGTATTTGCGGTTTGCCATTTTATAAGGTTCCGACACACGCATCACGCGCTCGACGCCGTTGAGCAAAGAAATTTTCTCCTCATCCACAGCCGAAGCGTCGCCTTCCGCACCCAGAATTGTATTGTCAATACCATGGCTGACCATCATTTTCAGGCCATAGGTCTCCATTTCCTTCTTAACGCCCTCGATATCCTGTTCGGTGGCGGTATTTTTCATCACAACAACCATGTCAATTCACTCCTTTTTTGTCATAAAATCTGCCAACAGCTTGCGCTGGGCTTTCTCCCCTCTCTCCCGTTACTTCAGTGCTTTATACTGTAGCACTTTTTATTATTAAAGTCAATGGATTCTTTTGAAGTTTTTCCCTGTGCGGCACAGCTCTTCATTGACAACCGATGCTTTTTAGCATAGAATAAAGCAATGTATATGTCAATGGATCCTGTTTGGCAGATACAAATTCCGTGCGGGCCGGTATGGCCGGCATAACAGAAAAGGAGTGGGACATTATGGGTATTCGCACCCGGCGCTCACGCAGCCACGAACGAATGTGACGTTCTCTTTTTGATTGCGAAAAAAAGAGAAGGAGGCTCGATTTGTGGTCGAATTAAAACATATTTCAAAAACCTTTCAAACGAACAACGGCGAGCTGCAGGCCCTGAAAGATGTCAATCTGAAAATTCCGGACGGCGAGATATATGGCATCATCGGCATGAGCGGCGCCGGAAAATCCACACTGGTGCGCTGTATCAACATGCTGGAAAAACCGACGGAGGGCGAAGTGCTGATCAACGGCCGGAACCTGTGCACCATGAGTGAAAAGGAACTGCGCCAGCAGCGGCGTGACATTACCATGATTTTTCAGCAGTTCAATCTGCTGATGCAGCGCAGCTGCCTGAAAAACGTCTGTTTCCCCATGGAAATTTCCGGCGTCAGCAAAACAACCGCCGCAAAACGCGCTCAGGAGCTTTTGGAACTGGTGGGACTGCCAGACAAGGCAGACGCCTATCCCGCCCAGCTCTCCGGCGGGCAAAAGCAGCGCGTGGCCATTGCCCGCGCCCTGGCCACCAACCCCAAGGTGCTGCTGTGCGATGAAGCCACCTCGGCCCTGGACCCCAATACCACTCACGCAATTTTGCAGCTGATTTCCGATATCAACAAACGCCTTGGCATCACTGCCATTATCATCACCCATCAGATGAGCGTGATTGAGGAAATATGCTCCCATGTAGCCATTTTGGATGCCGGGCGCGTGGTGGAAGAGGGCAGTGTGAAGGAAATCTTCGCCAATCCGCAGACAGATGCCGCCAAACGGCTGGTGTTCCCCAACAGCGCTACTTATGCAGAGCACCTGAAAACCAACCGCGTGATCCGTGTGGTATTCAACGGCGGCACTTCCTACGAGCCGCTGATCGCCTCTTTGGCCATTGACTGCGGCATCAAAGCAAACATTTTGGGCGCGGAAACGAAAAACGTCAATGGACAGGCTTTCGGCTACATGCTTTTGGGTCTGCCTGAAAGTGAAACCGAAGCCAACAAAGCTTTGGCCTACATCCGCAGCCGCGACGGTGTAAGTGCAGAGGAGGTGCCGGATTACCATGCTTGATTTGCTTCAAAATCCTGAAATTCAGCGCTTGCTGCTTTTAACAGAAGACGGCCTCCTCTTTGCCATATGGGAAACCATTTATGTGACAGTCTTGTCCACATTTTTTTCCTATTTGATTGGACTGCCTCTGGGTGTTTTGGTTGTGGTCGGCGAACCAGGCGGCGTGCTTCCCCTGCCCAAACCGCTGATGAGTGTGCTCAATGTGGTCATCAATCTGCTGCGCAGTGTGCCGTTCCTCATCCTGATGGTGTTGGTAATTCCCCTGTCCCGATTGATCCTGGGCACCAGCATCGGCACCGTGGCCACTATCATCCCCCTGATTGTTGCAGCGTTTCCCTTCGTTGCGCGTCTGGTGGAAGCTTCTCTGCGCGAAATTGACAGCGGCGTTGTGGAAGCTGCGCAAGCCATGGGCTGCTCTCCGTTCCAGATCATCCGGAAAGTGATGATTCCGGAAAGCCTGCCTTCTCTGATCACCGGTTTTACCACAGCTTTTATCACAATTCTCAGCTATGGTGCCATGGCCGGTGCAATCGGCGGCGGCGGATTGGGTGCCATGGCACTGAATTTGGGATATCAGCGCCGCATGATCCTCATTCTGTGGGTCGCTGTGATTGTACTGGTGATTTTAGTGCAGATATTCCAAACGATCGGCACTCACCTCTCCATCTCTCTGGATCGCCGGCTGACTGCCACCAAGAAAAAAGGCAAAAAACGCAGTTCAGATCGTTAACCCCTTTTCCCCTCGCTGTTTCCGGGTTTTCTGCTCGGATATTTGGATAAAGATTTTTTACAAAAAGGAGATTTTATCATGAAACTGAAGAAGATTGCTACTATTGCTCTGGCCGGCACAATGGCTCTGGGCCTGCTGTCCGCCTGCGGCAGCAACACCAATGACACCAACAGCAACAGCAGCAGCAATGAAACCGGCACCGTCACCCTGAAGGTCGGTGCTTCCCCCGCGCCCCATGCGGAGATTCTGGAAGTCGTCAAGCCCATCCTGGCCGAAGAGGGCATCGAGCTGGACATCGTGGAGTTCAACGACTACATCGCCCCCAACACTGCTGTGGAGGACGGCTCCCTGGACGCCAACTACTTCCAGCACATCACCTACATGAACAGCTTCAATGAAACTGACGGCACCCATCTCGTCAGCGTCGGCAACGTGCATTACGAGCCCTTCGGCCTGTAT
>CAJFVV010000016.1 GCA_904420565.1 Candidatus Pseudoscillospira faecavium | reverse complement strand
CAGCAATTCTCCACACAAACTCCACACAATTTTCAACGCCCCTCCATATGCCGCTGGTATCCTTTCCCCATCCCAAGGAGAAAGGAACCAGAACCGATGGAACTCAACATTCAAAACGTCAGCATGACCTATCCCAACGGGAAGCAGGCGCTGAAAAATCTGAACCTTGATTTGCGCTCCCCCAGTCTCGTGGGCCTGCTGGGGCCCAACGGCGCGGGAAAATCCACGCTGATGAAGCTGTTGGTGGCCGCCCTGCTGCCCACCACCGGCTCCATCCAGGTGGACGGGGTGCCCCTTATCAAAAAGGAGCGGCAGTTCAAAGCCCAGCTTGGCTATCTGCCCCAGGACTTCGGCCTCTTCGACGAGCTTACCGTGGCACAGTTTTTAGACTATATGGCTGCGCTGAAAGGATTGCAGAATCCAAAGCCCGCGCTTCAAGAGGCGATCCAGGCAGTCAATCTGGAGGAGAAGGCAAAGGCGAAAATCCGCACCCTCTCCGGCGGCCAGCGCCAGCGAGTGGGTATCGCCCAGGCTCTGCTGGGCAGTCCGTCCCTCCTGATTTTCGACGAGCCTACAGTGGGGCTGGACCCGGAGGAGCGCATCCATTTCCGCAATCTGTTCTCCCGGACAGCACAGGAACGGCTGGTGCTGCTCTCCACCCACATCATCGAGGATGTGCAGTCGGTATGCGACCGGATTGTGGTGATCGACCGCGGGCGGATTCTGTTCACCGGCACGCCGGAGCAGCTCATTCAGTCTGCCGGGGGTCATGTGGGAACCTTTTGGGAAAAGGACGCTGTCCAGGAGGAAAATCTCCATATTACCGCGCGGGTGAACACTGAGCGGGGTGTCCGGTGTCGGGTGGTGGCGGATGTGCTCCCGGAGGATGTCCAGCCTGCGGAACCAACGCTGGAGGACGCCTATCTCTATCTCATTTCGCGGGGGGCAGCACAATGAAAGCCATTCGACTCTTTCCGCTGGAGCTTGGGCGGCTGCTCCGAAGCCGCCTGGCCTGGCTGGTTATTTTGCTGGTTGTGGCTTCCCCTGCGGCAGGGCTTGCCCTTTATACGCCCGCCGATGCCGATACCATGCGCTCCATGTATTTGGCCAACCCGGCGCTGGCCGGGGGCGTTATCGGGGGAATCCTTTTCGGACTGCTGACCGTCTTTGAGCTGGACCGCGCCGCCCGCAGCCGGGTGGATATGCTGCTGGATGCGGCGGTTTCGCCGCACACCATGGCGCTGGTGCGCCTGATGGCATTGTTTGCCGCAGCGGCTTTGGCCGTGGCCTTTGCCCTGCTGGCGTGGCTGCCTGTCAGCCTGCGGCTCATCGGCATTGTCTTTGATGGAACAGAATATGGGCTGGCTTATCTTCTCTTTATGGGGCTGGCGCTGCCGCTGGCCATTCTGGCTGCTGCCTCCGCCTATCAGATTACCCGGCGCACAGATCTGTCTTTGGTACTGTTTGCTGCATTTGCGGCGCTGAGCCTGACGGTTTGGGCAGATGATTGGCAGCTGTGCTGGCTCAACCCCTGTGTGTGGGCCATGTCCGACGATTTTACAAACTTCCGGCTGTTCCGGTCGGTGGCCTATATGCGCCTGACCTGGCTTGGCATTCTGACGGGGGTGTGGGGCATTTCCTACCTGTGTATCCGCTGCTATGGAAAAGGGCTTCCGGGTTCTCTGAGACGCGGCGCCCGGCGGGCTTACCGCCCGGCCATTGCGCTGCTGCTTCTGGTCTGCGCCGGAACCGCCTATGCCGCACAGCCTTTCTACGATCACAGCAACCCGGATTTGAATGCAGCGCAGCTCTACGAGCTGGATTATGCGCAGGGTGTTGCCTTTTTAGACCGCACCATCCAGCTCACCCCGGATACCCGATCTGGTACGGTGGCGGGGCGGGCCGTCTATCGCTTTCAGAACACCTCGGGTCAGGGGTGGACGGCCTGCTTCGGCGTGAACCCGGGCTATGACCTGACAGCATCGGTCAACGGTGCGGCAGTCTCCGCCGTCCGCACCGGTTATGAGGAGAGCAACATGGCGCTCTGGGAAATCGCTGTTCCCGGGAACGCGCAGGTGGAGCTGGTTTTGGAATACGAAGGTTTTCCCAAGGACTGGAATCTCTCGTCCACCGTTCAGGGCGACCCGGAGATCAGCGGGAAATACCTGTGCCTGGAAAATCAGAATCTGGCCCCTTATCTGCTGAACGTGCTGCCCGGGGAGGAGGGCTATCCCACCACCGTGGAGATTACCCTGCCCGATTCCATGCTTGCCATTCCCTTTGGGGACAGCGAGGCGGAGGTGGTTGCGGAGCATGAAGACGGCACCAGAACCTGGCGCTATACGCACAACCGCGCCGGCGGCATTCTCTATGCCGGGGACTACGTCCGGGAGGACATCGAGGCCGGCGGCATCAACGTGGAGTTCTATTACGGCCGCAAACACCAGGCTGTCATGGAGGCCGCCGGGGCGGCAGACGCTGTGAAGACGGTGGTGGACTACTGCACCGAGCACTATGGAACGCTGTCTTTCGGAACCGGGGAGACCCTGAAGCTGATCCAGAGCCGGGTGGCCGGCGGCGGCTACGCTGCAGACGGCGCCAGTTTGCTGGACGAGGCAGACTTTACCACTGCCAACCTGGGAGACACCGGAAAGGGAGCCGCCCCCGGAGAGACGTTTATCCACGAGCTGGTTCACCAGTGGTGGGGCCTGGGCAACATGTTTGATACGCCGGCAGAGGACAGCCCGTGGTCGGCCGAGGGGCTGACGGTCTATACCACCTATCGGATTGTCAAAGAGCTGTATGGGGAGGCATATGCCCGGGAGCACTATGTGGACCAGTGGCAGCAGGCGGTGGACGATTATTATCTGAACTTTTATGTCCGCAATCCGGAATATCTGGAAAGACTGCCCGAGGAGGAGCGCCTGAACATTTCAAATAGCCTGTCCGGGGTGCGTCAATACAGCGAAATGCCCCTGAAGATTCTGAAAGCCGAGCAGCTGGTGGGCGGCGAGGCGGCTATGGATCAGATTCTCCGCGGTTTATTCAACCGGGAAATCGACCCTGCCTACCCTTTTTTGACCTATCAGGACTTTCTGGAGGCATGCCATCTGACGGAGGAGGATTTGGAACTTGGCTAAAATTGTTCGATATGAATGCAAACGTCTGCTGTGGAACAAATTTTTTGTGGGGCTTGTGCTGGTGCTCCTGTTTTATGGCTGGCAGATCCTGACCGGCGCAACCATCCTGGGAGTGGCCCACACCGCGCCGTTTTCCCCCTGGAGCTTTGGAGACTATCTCAGCCGCGCGCTCCCGCTGCTGTGGATTGGAGCGCTGTTTTTCATGACATTTTTTACCTCGGGCAAAGCGCGGCGCACAGCGGCGCTTACCGGTGCCGCGCCCATGTCGCCCCGGCGGTATGCCCTGGCCCGCTGCACCGCCGCGCTGGCGGGAACGGCTTTGCTGGCGCTGGCCTGCCTGGCAGAAGCCGCGGTGTTCTATGGCTGCTATTTCGGCTGGTACGGCTGGGGAGAGCTGCTGGTTCCCGCTCTGATCACGCTGGTTCCACCCCTGGTGTTTGCCCTGGGCAGCGGTTTTCTGCTGGGGCGCTTGCGCTCCTGGCTGCTCTATCTCTGGATGCTGGTGCCCTTTGTGTGCCTGGCTCTGCCCCTGCCGGAGTCCCTGAGCCTTTGGAACGGGAGCTTTTTTTCCCGGTATCCGCTGGCGGCAGATTCGCTGGATCCGGCCTTTGCGCTGCCGACGGCGGTGCTTTTGGTACAGGTTCTGCTGTTTGCTGTGGGTGTGGGGCTGCTGCTGTTCCGCTGGGGGAAACAGGGACGCCTGTAAAAAAAGAAGGATGCTCATGCCGGATGCGGCAAGACGGCTAAATCAGAAAAAGCGCTCGATTCTTTTGAGAGATCGAGCGCTTTTTTTCTGCGACGCATGAAAATAAACGGCATGGTTCAGAAGACGGCGCTTTGCACAACTATTCAGAAAAATATAAAATAAAAACTGTTATTTTTGCTGAATGCGCAGCTTGGACGAACGGAGAAAGACGGGAAGTTCATAATTATTTAACAAAATAAGGAACGCAGCGGGAACACTGCGGGACTATTTCGGGAACAGCGCGCCGCTATAATAAAGGCCGATATGAGCGGATTAAAACCGCTGAAAAATGAATTTGGAGGCAGAAAAAATGTATTTTAATGCGATTGCGAAAATTGTTGCGGAGCGCACAGGCTGTGATGTTTCCACCATTAAACCTGAAAGCAAATTCTCTGAGCTGGGCATTGACTCTTTGGATACCGTGGAGCTGCTGATGAATCTCGAGGACGAGATCGGCATCGAGATTGAATTGGATCAGAAGGTGGAAACCATCGACGATTTGGATAAGTTTATCCAGAGCAAGCAGGGGTAATGCCATGATTCGCTCAGCAATTTGTGAAATGCTGGGTATTCGCTATCCGGTGTTTCAGGGCGGCATGGCCTGGATCGCTGATGGAAAACTGGCCGCTGCCGTATCCAATGGCGGCGGCCTTGGCATCATTGCGGCGGGCAATGCTCCGGGAGCTTATGTAAGAGAGCAGATTCGGATTGCCAGGAGCATTACCCGGGAGCCCATCGGCGTCAATATCATGCTGCTCAGCCCCTTTGCCGACGAAGTGGCGGCTGTTGTCACAGAAGAAAGAGTGGAAGTGGTTACCACGGGGGCCGGTAATCCCGCTAAATATATGAAGGACTGGATTGCCGCCGGCATCCGGGTGATTCCGGTGGTGGCGTCGGTGGCGCTGGCCAAAAAAATGACGCGCCTGGGGGCTTCTGCCCTGATTGCAGAGGGCGGCGAAAGCGGCGGCCATGTGGGCGAGCTGACGACCATGGTTCTGGTGCCGCAGATTTGTGATGCCACATCGCTGCCGGTTATTGCCGCCGGCGGCATTGCAGACGGAAGAGGCGTTGCGGCCGCATTTATGCTGGGCGCCTGCGGCGTGCAGCTGGGCACGCGCTTTCTCAGTGCCGTGGAATGCACGATCCACCCGGTTTATAAAGAAAAAATTCTGAAGGCGACGGATTTGTGCACTATGGTGACGGGCAAACGGTTGGGCCACCCTGTGCGCAGCCTGCGCACCCCCTTTGCCAGGGACTACGCCAAAGCGGAATACGGCGGCATGGAAGATGAGGAACTGGAATCGCTGGCCACCGGCGCGCTGCAGCGTGCCGTGCAGGAAGGCGACAATGAAAAGGGATGTTTCCTCGCGGGTCAGGCGGCGGCCATGGTGAAAAAGGAGCAGCACGCCGCAGAAATTGTCAAAGAACTGATGGATGAGGCGGAGCCCATCCTGAAAGGGGCGTCACAATGGGTAAAATAGCATTTATTTTTTCCGGCCAGGGCGATCAGTATCCCGGCATGGGAAAGGAACTGGCCGAAAATTATCCTGCGGCGGCGCAGGCGTTTGCGCTGTGCGACACACTGCGGCCCGGCACATCGGAACAATGCTTTGCGGGCACGGAAGCGGAATTAAAAGAAACAAAAAACACACAGCCATGCCTGTTTGCCATGGAGCTGGCAGCGGCATCGGTGCTGCTGGAAAAGGGAATTGTGCCGGATGCTGTTGCGGGTTTTTCCCTGGGGGAAGTGGTGGCCGCCACGGTTGGCGGCCTGTTTGACCGGGAAACGGGCTTTCGCCTGGTGTGCCGGCGCGGCGCGCTGATGCAGCAGGCGGCAGAGCAGTTTGACACCGCCATGGCGGCAGTGGTCAAGCTGTCGCCCGAGCAGGTGCAGCAGCTTTGCAGCAAGTATCCCCAGGTCTATCCTGTGAATTACAACTGCCCCGGGCAGATTACGGTTTCCGGCCTGAGCGCACAGATGCAGGAATTTTCCGCCGATGTGAAGGCGGCGGGAGGCAGGGCGCTTCCATTGAAAGTCAAGGCGGCGTTCCACTCGCCGTTTATGCAGGAAGCGGCAGATGCCTTTGCCCGGGAGCTTGAAAGCGCGGAATTGCGGGAGACAACGGCGGTGCTCTATTCCAATGTGACAGCACAGCCTTATACGGAAGATGCCCGGGCGCTGCTTTCCCGGCAGATCTGCAGCCCGGTGCAGTGGGAACAGACCATTCGCAATATGATTGCCGGCGGTGTGGACACCTTTGTTGAGATCGGCCCCGGAAAAACGCTGACCAATATGGTCAGAAAAATTGACGCAGCGGTCAGCGCGCGGAGTTATTCGGACTATTTGACTGAGGTGGGAGTATGTTAAACGGAAAAACAGCAATTGTAACGGGGGGATCCCGGGGAATCGGTGCAGCCATTGCAAAAAAGCTGGCTTCCCTGGGCGCTCAGGTGGCTGTGATCTATGCCGGCAATACGGCGGCTGCAGAACAGGTGTGCGCAGCCTGCACGCAGGAATACGGCGTGGAGGCAAAGGCTTATCAGTGCAATGTGGCGGATTTTGCAGCCGTTAAGGAGACGGTGGCGCAGATCAGGGCGGATTTTGGCACGGTGCATCTTTTGGTGAACAATGCGGGCATCACCCGTGACGGCCTGCTGGCCATGATGAAGGAAGAGGATTATGACGCAGTGCTGGATACCAATCTCAAAGGTGCTTTCAACATGATTCGCCACTGCACGGGCTTGTTTATCCGCAACCGGGAAGGCTGCATCATCAATATCACTTCCGTTGTGGGGCTGGCAGGAAATGCGGGCCAGTGCAACTACGCTGCTTCCAAAGCGGGACTGATCGGTCTGACCAAGTCTGTGGCGAAGGAACTGGCGCCCAAAGGGATCCGCTGCAATGCAGTGGCTCCCGGATTTATCGCCACCGATATGACCGGCGATCAGACGGACAATCCGCTGCTTAAAAGTATTCCCCTGGGTGCCATGGGAAAGGCGGAAGATGTGGCGGCGGCGGTCGCATATCTTGCGGCTGCAAATTATGTGACAGGCGAAGTGCTCCGCGTGGACGGCGGCCTCGCCATGTGAGGAGAGATGAAACAATGAGTGAAAATAGAAGAGTTGTGGTCACCGGGCTGGGCGCGATCACGCCCCTGGGGAATACGGTCAGCGAAACCTGGAATGGACTGAAAAGCGGTAAAAACGGCATCGGCCCCATTACGCTGTTTGATACGGAGGAGTTTAAGGCAAAGCTGGGAGCACAGGTCAAAAATTTTGACCCGAAGGACTATCTGGAGGCAAATGAAATCCTGCGCACGGACCGCTATGCCCAGTTTGCCGTGGCGGCTGCCCAGCAGGCGGTGGAGGAAAGCGGCGTGCAGGGGACTGTGGCGCCGGAGCGCTTTGCCGTGGTGTTCGGCACGGGCATCGGCGGCATCGGCACCTTTGAGGCGGAGCACACCAAGCTGATGGAAAAAGGGCCCCGCCGGGTTTCTCCGCTGCTGGTGCCCATGATGATCAGCAATATGGCATCGGGCATGATTGCCATTCGCCACGACTGCCGCGGCGTGGCCATGCCTGCGGTGACCGCCTGTGCCTCCGGCGCCAATGCCATCGGCGAGGCCATGCGCCTGATTCGCCACGGCTACGCCGATGCTGTGATTACCGGCGGGGCAGAGGCTGCGATTACCCCCTCCGCTGTGGCCGGTTTTGCCAATATGAAGGCGCTGTCCACCGCAGAAAACCCGGATGAGGCGTCCATGCCCTTTGACCGGCGCAGAAGAGGCTTTGTGATCGGCGAGGGTGCGGCGGCTCTGGTTTTGGAAGAATATGAACACGCCCGTGCCCGCGGAGCAAAAATTTACGGGGAAGTCTGCGGCTACGGTGCCACCTGTGATGCGCACCATATCACCGCGCCCCATCCGGAGGCGCGGGGCGGCGCACAGGCCATGATGGATGCCATGCGGGAAGCAGGCTACACCGAGGAGGATGTTGTGTACATCAACGCCCACGGTACCGGCACACCGATGAACGACGTGATTGAAACAAAGGCCATCAAGAAAGCGCTGGGCGAGGAGCAGGCAAAGAAGGCTTATGTCAGCTCCACGAAATCCATGACCGGGCATATGCTCGGCGCGGCGGGGGCTGTGGAAGCGCTGGCCTGTTTGCTGGCACTGGAAGAGGGCATTGCACCGCCTACCATCCATCTCGATGAACAGGATGAGGCCTGCGACTTGAATTGTGTGCCCAATGTGGCGGCGCAGGCTGCGCTGACGCTGGCCCTTTCCAATTCTTTGGGATTTGGAGGACACAACGCCTGCCTTGCTTTTAGAAAGGTGTAATCTTATGGGGGAAATTGATATCCGAAAATACGCGACGCTGATGAAAGAGCTTGACCTCACAGCGCTTGAAATCAAAGAGGAGGGCAAATCCGTCCGGCTGGAGCGGGAGCGTACTGCGGCGGCAAGCGAAACGGCCGCTTTTGCACCCTCGCCTGCGCCCGCACCTGGGGCGCAGGCTGCGGCCAGCGGAGAAAGTGCGGATTATATCAGTGTAAAATCGCCGATTGTGGGTGTATTTTATGCTGCGCCTGCTGAAAACGCAGCGCCCTTTGTGGCTGTTGGAGATCACGTGAAAAAAGGGCAGATTCTCTGCATCATTGAGGCCATGAAGCTGATGAATGAGATTACGGCCGAAGAGGACGGCGTGATCCGTGAGATTTGCGCCGCCAACGGCCAGGTGGTGGAATACGGCACAGAGCTGTTTCGTATGGGGAGGTGAGCATATGCAGCGGGAAGACATTATGAAAATTCTGCCCCACAGAGAGCAGATGCTGCTGCTGGACGATGTGGAGGAAACCGATGGCATGGCTATCGGCCACTATACTGTGCGGGGAGATGAGTTTTTCCTGCAGGGACATTTTCCGGGCCACCCCATTGTGCCGGGTGTGATTCTCTGCGAAATTCTGGCACAGACTGCCTGCGTGCTGATGCAGGATGCGATGGAAGCGGGGAAGCTTCCGGTCTATACGGGCTTGAACCAGGTGAAATTCCGTGCGCCGGTGCACCCCGGCGATACGGTTGAAACGCAGTGCCGCATCAAGCGGTCAAAGCACCCGTTTTATTTTGCCGAGGGGACTGTGACTGTAGATGGGAAATGCTGTGTATCGGCCGAATTTTCTTTCGCAATAACAGGAGCGTAAGGTATGTTTTCAAAAATACTGATTGCCAACCGCGGCGAAATTGCCGTCCGGATTATCCGGGCCTGCAAGGAGATGGGCGTTGCGACAGTGGCGGTTTATTCCGAGGCAGATAAGGACGCCCTGCATGTGGCCCTCAGTGATCAAAGCTATTGCATTGGCGGGCCCGAGGCCTCGGAGAGTTATCTCAATGAAGAGCAGATTATCAGCGCTGCGCTGCTGGCGGGAGCACAGGCGATCCATCCGGGCTATGGGTTCCTTTCAGAAAATGCGCATTTTGCCCGCCTGTGCAGAAAAAACGGCCTGGTGTTCATCGGCCCTGATCCGGAGAGTATGGAGCGCCTCAGCGACAAGGCGACGCTCAAAGAGCTGATCCGCGGCACCGGGCTGTCCGTCATTCCGGGGACGAAAGCCGTGGCTTCTGTGGAAGAGGCAAAAAGTGCGGCTGCAGGGTTGGGCTATCCTGTGATGCTCAAGGCCTGTGCTGGCGGCGGCGGCCGGGGCATCCGGCTGATTCACGCGGAAGAGGAGCTGGAGGAAGCCTATTTGCAGGCGACGGCTGAGGCTGCCAGCGCTTTCGGCGATGGGAGAGTCTATCTTGAAAAATATATTTTCCCGGCAAGGCATGTGGAGCTGCAGATGCTTGCTGACGAATCCGGCCATGTTGTATGCCTTGGCGACCGTGACTGTTCCTTGCAGCGCCGGCATCAAAAGCTGCTGGAAGAAACGCCTTCTCCGGCGGTTCATGACGCGCAGAGGAAGCGGATGATTGCCCTTGCGACAGAGGCTGTGAAAAAAATCGGCTATGTGGGCGCGGGAACCTTGGAATTCCTCCTGGACCCGGAAGGGAATTTCTGGTTTATGGAAATGAATGTCCGCCTGCAGGTGGAGCACTGTGTGACGGAAATGCTGACGGGAATCGATCTTGTAAAATGGCAGATCCGCATTGCAGCGGGCGTGCCTCTGCAGTTCACACAGGAAGAGATCCGCATGAGCGGGTCTGCACTTGAGTGCCGCATCAATGCGCAAAGCTGCGGAACGCTGAAAATGCTGCATATTCCCGGAGGCCCTTCCGTGCGCTTTGACACCTGCCTGATTGAGGGAACAACGGTTTCGCCGTATTATGATGCGCTGCTGGGAAAACTGGTCGTGTTTGCCGGGACACGGGAGGAGATGCTGCGAAAAATGCGCGCGTCCCTGTGTGAATTGGTGATTGAAGGCATTCCCACCAATATTGCCGAGCAGCTGCGCATTGTGGAGGACGAGCGCTTCGCGTCCGGAAATTATGATTTGACATTTATGGGAAACGGGTGACAAAATGGCGCTGATCAATTTTTTGAAACCGAAAAACAAGCTGGAAGAAGGCGGCCGCACTGCGGCCCCGGTACAGAGTGACGACGGCGAGCCTGAAAAGAAGTGCCCCAATTGCCACAAGAGCATCCCGCTCAGCCGGCTTTGGGCCGCCGGCCTGGTTTGCCCCTGCGGGTATCACTTCCGCATGAAAGCGCGTCAGCGCATTCAGATGTTAGCGGATAAAGGCAGCTTCCATGAGCTGTATGCGGGGGTAAAATCCGGCAATCCGCTGGATTTCCCGGGATATGAGGCGAAAGTGGAAACGGTGCGCGCAGCCAGCGGGGAAGAAGAAGCTGTGCTGTGCGGCACGGCCAAAATCGGCGGACAGGAGTGCGGCCTGTTTGTTATGGAGCCCTATTTTATGATGGGCAGCATGGGCAGCGCTGTGGGCGAAAAAATCACGCTGTTGTTTGAGCATGCGCTGCAGCACCGTCTGCCTGTGGTCGGCTTCACAGTGTCCGGCGGCGCCCGGATGCAGGAAGGGCTCCTGTCTTTGATGCAGATGGCAAAAACGAGCGCGGCGGTCAAGCGTCACAGCGACGCCGGGCTGCTGTATGTCTGTGTGCTGACGGATCCCACCACCGGCGGCGTGACCGCCAGTTTTGCAATGGAAGCAGACATTATTCTGGCAGAACCCGGTGCGACAGTGGGCTTTGCAGGGGCGCGGGTTGTTGAGCAGACAACCAAAAAAGCGCTTCCCAAGGGCTTTCAAAAATCGGAATTTGTGTTGGAGCATGGATTTATCGACAGCATTGTTGCCCGTGCAGACCAGAGACATGCTCTGTCTGAGCTTTTGAAGATGCACGATAGGAGGACCATTTTATGAAGGGTTCGACGTATGAACGGGTGAAGCTTGCCCGCGACCACCATCGGCCGACCGGGCTGGATTATATCAGCAACATCTTTGAAGGGTTCATGGAATGCCACGGCGATCGCTGCTATGGGGATGACCCGGCGATTGTGGGCGGCATTGCCAGACTGAATGGGAATCCTGTGACGGTGATTGCGATGGAAAAGGGCCACACGGCAAAAGAGCGGGTGCAGCGCAATTTCGGCGCGCCCCACCCGGAAGGCTACCGCAAGGCCCTGCGCCTGATGAAACAGGCGGAAAAATTCGGCAGACCCGTCGTTTGTTTTGTGGACACCTCCGGGGCCTATTGCGGCATCGGCGCGGAAGAGCGCGGACAGGGGCAGGCGATCGCCGAAAACCTGATGGAATTGTCCACGCTCTGCGTGCCTGTGATTTCGATTCTTGTGGGAGAAGGCGGCAGCGGCGGCGCATTGGCCCTTGCGGTGGCAGATCGGGTGTGGATGCTTCAGAACGCGGTGTATTCTGTTATTTCCCCTGAGGGCTGTGCAAGCATCCTTTGGAAAGACGCGGCAAAAGCCGAAGCGGCAGCGCAGAGCCTTAGGCTTACGGCAGAGGATGCCAAAAGCCTCGGTGTGGTTGAGCGCATTCTCTCTGAAAAAGAAATCGGCAAAAAAGAGTTTTACGATCGGATTCGCGCGCTGTTGGCGAAAGAAATCGAAGTGCTGTCCAATGATATGGATCTGGTGGGAAAGCGCTATGACCGATTCAGGAAGATCGGTGCTGGCGCGATTTTATAAAAAGGAGATGCTATGAGCGTATACCGAAAATTTTGTCGTGAACGCACCGATGCGCACGGAAATTTGAAACAGCTGAGCCTGGATTACCCCGACAACTTTAACTTTGGATATGATGTTGTCGATCAAATCGCGGAAGAAACGCCGGAAAAAAGAGCGCTGGTGTGGTGCAATGCGGAAGGAGAGGAACATACCTTTACCTTTTCTCAAATCAAACACTGCAGCAATCAGATGGCGCAGGTGTTCCGCGCTGCCGGCATTGGCCGCGGCAGCCCCGTGATGTTGATTTTGAAACGCCGCTACGAGTACTGGTTTGCGGCGGTGGCGCTGCACAAGCTCGGTGCTTTGATGATACCGGCGACACACATGCTGACGGAAAGCGACCTGGCTTACCGCATCAAAGTGTCCAAGGTGCAGGCGATTGTCTGCACGGCGCGCAATGAAGTGCCGGAAAAAATACGGGCCGCGCTGAAAGAGACAAAATTACCGGTAAAGCTCTGGTGTGTGCAGGGAGAAGCGGAAGGTTTTGAAAATCTTACGGCTGCTATGGAAGGAAAAAATGGGGAGCTGGAGCGCGTTCCGACGCTGGCGAAGGACCCGATGATGCTGTATTTCACCTCTGGCACCACCGGCCAGCCAAAAGGTGTGATTCACGATCACACGTATCCCCTGGCCCATATTGTAACTGCCAGATACTGGCAGCAGGCTGAGGACAACGGGCTGCATTTTACAGTGGCGGAAACCGGCTGGGCCAAGGCCTCCTGGGGAAAGCTGTATGGCCAGTGGCTTGTGGGGAGCGCGGTGATGGTCTATGATTTTGACAATTTTGAACCAAAGCAGCTTCCCCGCATCATCAACCGCTACGGGGTGACTTCCTTTTGTGCGCCGCCTACGGTTTACCGCTATCTTGTGCGCAAAGGTATTCCCGCTATGCCCACGTTGAAGCATGCCTCCACTGCAGGAGAAATGCTGGCGCCGGAAGTGTTCCGCGCATTTACGGCGCGCACGGGGATCCCCCTTTGTGAGGGATACGGGCAAACCGAAACGACGCTTCTGATGGCCAATTTTCGAGGGGAGGAACCGGTTGCAGGTTCCATGGGAACGCCTTCCCCGCTTTACACAATTGCGCTGCGGGGAAAAAATGGAGAAGAGGTTCCTGTGGGAGAAACCGGGGAAGTGGTTGTCATTCCGGGGGAGGATGGCCGGCAGAGCGGTATTTTCACTGCCTATCTCGACAACGAAGAGCAGTATCGCCATGTGTGGCGCGGCGGCGTATATCACACCGGTGACGCGGCATATATGGATGAGAACGGGCGATACTGGTTCTGCGGGCGCTTTGACGATATTATTAAAACCGGCGGCTTCCGTGTGGGCCCCTATGAGGTGGAGCATGTTCTGATGGAGCATCCGGCAGTTGCGGAATGCAGCGTTGTGGGGGTGCCGGATGTGTTCCGGGGCCAGGCGATCAAGGCGGTTGTTGTGCTGGAGCGGGAGCATATGCCGACAAAAGAGCTTGAGCGGGAAATCCGGGTGTTCTGCAATCAAAAGCTTGCCGAATACAAGTGGATTCGCACCATCGAATTTGTGGCGGAACTGCCGAAGACCATCAGCGGAAAAATTAAAAGAGCCGCTTTGCGCAACCAACGCAAGCCGCTGGCGGAGCAGGGGACATAATGGCTCCTGCTCCGTCTCTGCCCGGAAGCTGAAAGAGTCTGCAGAGCGCTGCGCATGAATTGAAGTGCAAGGGCACAAACAGGGACAGCTTGTTGGCAAAGGCATGGAAGGAAAACGATTTATGAGCAATGGAATCAAAGGGATCGGCTGCGATATTGTCAGCGTTTGTCGTGTGAAAAGGCTGATGGAAAAACCGCGGTTTCTTGAAAAAGTGTACACCTCCTGCGAACAGGCCTATTGCAGGGAGCACTCTGCCTGCACTGCCGCCGGCATTTGGGCGGCAAAAGAGGCGGTGAGCAAGGCGCTGGGGACAGGATTTTCCGGCTTTACGGTGCTGGATATCGAATTATACCATGATCCAGCCGGCCAGCCGCAGGTTGTTCTGCACAATGGGGCGAAAGCAGCGGCGGCGCTGCGGCGGATAGAATGCCTGCATGTCAGTATTTCTCACGAGACCGACCGGGCCATGGCTTTTGCTGTGGCAGAGTAGGAGCGGGGATTTGTAAAGCAGACGGAAGTTTGGTATAATTACAAATCGTTCGGAGCCTTTGTGAGCAATCACAGGGGATTTGTTCAGAAATGGATGTTGTCTCTGCAAAAGGAGTTGCTATGAATCGCATGCTGAACCATATGGAAGATATACTGAATGAGCAGGTCAGTGGGTTCCACCAATATATTTTGGATGATCCGGTGCATTTGAGTTATGTAAGTGAAAACCTCTGTAAAATGGTGGGTGTTCGTCCGGAGGAGCTGCTCTGCGAGGACAAAGATCTGTATGTTTCTTTGGTGCACCCGGCTGACCGCGGGCAGTATTGCGGCTTTTTGCGCAGATTGACGCAGGAAGAGCAGACGCTTACCAGTGAATATCGTCTGATCACAAAAGATGGGGCTGTACGCTATGTAAGGGATGTGTTCACCTCTAAAAGGCTGGACAACGACGTCCTTGTGGGCTGTTCTGTGCTGACAGATATCACGGATCTGAAACAGGAGAATCACAATCTGCGTTTTTTGAATGAAACGATTCCCTGCGGTTTTTTGAAATATACCTGCGAAAAGCAGCCGCGGATTACTTATATCAATCAAAAGATGATGGAAATTCTCCGTTTTCCGGAAGCCGAGGATGGGGCGCTGGATGAACTGGAATTTTATAAAAACAACATTTTCCTGATGATTCCCATAGAAGAGCGCCGCCGCTTTTCTCTCTACCTGAACCGGGTTTATTCTGCGGATGCCCCTGTTGCCGGCGAGATGCCGCTGCTCCGCTGTGATGGCACGCGTGCCCAGATTTTCGGCTGGGTGACAAAGTGCGTCAATGAACGCGGGATGGCGGAGTTTCAAAGTGTTTGCCTGGACGTTACAGAGCGGCACCGGGCGAAACAGGAAAGAGAGACGAAGCGGTATTTAAAAGCGCTTGCCGACGTATATGACAAAATTTTTGAATTTAATCTGGATACGGATACAGTAAAATGCCTGCACTGCAACGATGCTTCAACCTTCAAATGTTTTGAAAACCTTGCAGTGCGGATTGGCGATGCATTTGAGAAATGGATTATCAACACGGTTACCCCTGAGGATCGTGATCGCGTTTGTGATTTCTTTCAGGATTTTTGCGGGAAAAAGCTGCATGAGCCGGGAGCAAAACCGCCGCAGATCACATATTGGGCAAGATCATCAGATGGTATCAACCGGCAGTACAGCGGTATTTTCATCAAGGTGGATGCATCCACCAGTTTTTACTGCTGCCGCAGAGTTCCGGATGCGGAAGAGGCTGCAGTTTTGCGGACGGAAAACACGCGGCTGAAAGAAAATATGAAAGAGCTTGTCATGCGCTTTGCCGATGGCCGGGCTGCCTTTGAGGTTTCGGCCGACGGCATGGTGAAACCTCTGTATGCCAGCGAAAATGTGTGTGCGTTTTTTGGCTATAGCAAAGAGGAATGGATGCCGCTGATGCAGAAAACGACACCGCTGGAAAACTTTGTGGCATACAGCGAAGCAGAATATGAAGATTTTGTGGAGCTGCTGCGCAAGGGCGAGGCAGAGTTTACATATTTTGATTACGAAACCGAAACGGAGCGGCGGATCAAAGCCATTTGTTCCCAAAAAGAACCGGACAGCAATTCTCCAAGATACGTTATGCTGTATTCCATTGAAAATGCCGGGGCGGGCGAAACGAACAGCCTGCCGGAGACCCGTACGGTTTCCATCCGTACATTTGGATATTTTGATGTCTTTGTCGGGGATAAGCCGATTGCGTTCAGGAACAAAAAGGCAAAGGAATTGCTGGCGCTGCTTGTGGACCGCAGGGGTGGTTATGTGGCCTCTGAGGAGGCAATCAGTTTTTTGTGGGAAGACGAACCGGTTAATACGGTTACATTGTCCAGATACCGCAAAGTGGCGCTCCGATTGAAAAATACTTTGGAAGAGTATGGAATCTCGGATATTATTGAAGCAGTGGACGGCAAACGGCGTATTGTATGTGAAAAGGTGCAGTGCGATTTGTATGATTATTTGACCGGCAAGGAAGAATATGCGCAGCTTTTTCGGGGAAGCTATCTGACCAATTACAGTTGGGCGGAAACAACTTTGGGTGCGCTGGCCAATCATCAGCAATCAAGATATTGAAAGGCGCTGCTTAAAACGACAGAGCTTTTGCTGCATCTCAAAAATGGTATGCAGAACTGGTTTCTTGTTATATTTTGCAAATATTTTTCAGGGAAATTCGGGCCGATTTTTGCAAAGACAGTGTATGTGTCTGTTGCTGCACGGTATACTGCTGATTCTACAAAAAAATTCCCGCTCCATCGGAGCGGGAACTTTTTTGTTTCCGGGTTTGGAAATTGAATTTGCCACATCGCGGAGAACAAATTCGATTTTTGCTGGGCTAAGATGTTTTCTGGCGCCCAGGGCCGGCCTTTGATGAAAACGAGCGCAAAAAAGTTTGCCCTGCGCCTATGTGGAGGACGATGGATTTGCTGCATGGAGATCTGCAACACGGCAACTTATTTTCGGCAATGCTGCATGATGTGCAGAAGGAAGCGTGTTTGCGCCCTTGCACCGGGCGGAAAAAAGAGCGGCTTACCCTGAGAAAGGGCAAGCCGCCTGCAGCTTACAAAGAGATGACTTATTTTTTCTTGATGCCGTTGATGGTGTCCTTCAGACCCTTGCCGGGCTTGAATGCAGGCACCTTGGCAGCCTTGATTTTGATGGCTTCGCCGGTCTGGGGATTTTTACCCTTGCGGGCAGCACGCTTGCGGACTTCGAAGGTACCGAAGCCGACGAGGGTGATCTTGTCGCCCTTCTTGAGGGTTTTGGTAACCACGCTGGTATAGGCATTGAGAGCAGCTTCTGCATCCTTTTTGCTCAGGCTGGCTTCTTTCGCAATGGCTTCGATCAGTTCGGTCTTGTTCATAACGAAGTATCTCCTTTACAATTTATTCGAGATAAGCTATCTGCATTATAGCATAAAATCCGCATATTTCCAGCGCTTTTCGACATTTTTTAGAAAAAATTTGAAAAAATGCCGGGAAAACGGGCTTTACAGACTGTGCTTACTCGGAAACAGCCGGTGCATCGGGCATTGCAGGAGAAAAACGCTGCTCCAAGCGGGCGACAACATCCTGCAGAGCATGCTCATGGGCCGAGCGCACAATGCAGATTCCTGCCAAGGCGCGCACCTCTTGTACGGCATTTTTCGGAGCAAAAGCAAAAGAGGCGGTGCGCAGCATGGGAAGGTCATTGCAATGATCCCCCACGGCACAGACGCCGCAGCGGGCGATGCCCAGCATGGCGGCCAGACGCAGCAGCATGGTGCCTTTGTCGGCACCGCGGGCAGTCAGCTCCAACATATTGGGAGAGGCGAAAATTAACTCGTAACGTGCTGTCATACCTTTGTTTTTCATGAAATCGGCCAGATTCTGCAAGCAGCTGGCGTCACCTTCAAACAAGGCTTTGTGAAAGGGGGGGGCGGCGGCATCCACCGAGGATACCTGGCGCAGAAGTGTGCCTGTAACCCGGCAGTGTGCTTCGGAAAATGCATTGGGATGGAGAATGCAGACTTCTTCACCTTTGTGATAAAGTTCCAGGGCAGCCTCGGGAAACCGGGCGGACAGGATGGCAAGGTCGCTGCAGCTTTCGGGGCAGAGATAAGTAAAATACTGATAACGCTGGGAATGGTAATCATACAGCGCCCCGCCGCCGGAGACGATGGCAGGTGCATTCATGGGAATGCTTTGCGCATAAGGCGCGAAAGTGGCGGCGCTGCGCCCCGTGGACACGGTGAAATGACCGCCCTGGGCAATGAAATAGGACAGGGCTTCACGGTTCTCGCGGGAGATTTCCCGGGCGGCAGCTCCCTGCGCTGCCAGGTGGGAAGTGGGCAGCAGTGTGTCGTCAAAATCGCTGGCGAGCAGCAGAGCAGAAAATTTACCCATGATACAGGCTCCTTTCCAATTAAGCGCCGGATGAGGACATGCAGTCCCCATCCGGCCTAAAAATCCAGATGCAAAAATGTTTGGCTGAGGGACCGGAATCAGCGGCGGCGCTCGCGCTTGCCGTGAACCTGATTGGAACGCTCATAATCTGCAGCAGGCTGAGGCACCAGAGTGATGCGCTGGCCATGGAAAAGCTGCCACAGGATGCGGAATACTTCCCAGCTGCCCACGCCGATAAGCAGAAGCAGCAGGAAACTGGACGGAGCAAATCGCACAATGGAGAAAAATTCGTTGAAACCAAAGTAACCGAGGAAGAACAAAAATGTCATGGAGCCAAAGAGCACCACGCGCACCGGTGTCCAGGGGTGGCAGATATAATACAGCAAAAGCAGAATGGCACTGCCTGTGAACAACACGCACATGGCCTCCACCTGATCCTGAGCCAGGTCGAAGGATTGGCCGAACACCACGGCCATCAGCACGGCCAGGGCAATGGTGATACCGCAGGGGGCTGCTGTGGTGAGAACATTTTTCAGGAAGTGCCCCCGCACTCGCTCGTGGTTGGGCTGTAAGCCGAGGATCACCGAAGGAATACCGGTGGTGGTGAGGCCGATCAGTGTTAAATGGATGGGTTCAAAGGGATACGGAGCGGCGATGAAGATAAAGGCTACGGACAAAATGGAGGCGTATACTGTCTTTACCAAAAACAGTGAAGCGGAGCGCTGAATGTTGTTGATGGCGCGGCGCCCTTCGGCCACCACCTTGGGCAGGGCCTCAAAGTTTGACTTGAGCAGCACTAGCTGTGCCACATTGCGGGCGGCATCGGCACCGCCGGCGATGGCAATGCCGCAGTCCGCTTCTTTCAAAGCCATGACATCGTTGACGCCGTCACCCGTCATAGCCACGGTATGGCCTTTTTTCTGCAGGGCTTTCACCAGCAGTTTTTTCTGCTCTGGCGTCACGCGGCCGAAAACAGTGTAGCGCTCGGCAGCTTCCGGGATTTCTTTTTTAGAAACCTTGGACATATCGATTGCCTTGTCCCAGTTTTCCACACCGGCGCGGCGGGCAATGCCGGAGACGGTTTCTACGCTGTCGCCGGAAATCACTTTGCAGATCACGCCTTGCTCCTTGAAATAGCGCAGTGTGGCGGGGGCAGCTTTGCGGATGTTATCCTGCAGTAAAATCAGGGCAACGGGGCGCAGACGCGCCGGCAGCCCTTCGGCGCTCAGCGGCGCATCGCTGTGGGCCAGCAGCAGCACACGGTTGTCCTGGCTGTATTCAAACAGAGCTTCCTGAAGCCATTTTTCCCGGTTGGGCATCACAAATTCGGCGGCACCCAGAATATAAGTGCCGTGGCCGTCAAAAGTGGCGCCGGACCACTTTGTGCGGCTGGAAAAGGGCGCTGCCTTGACAGCGCGCCAGGGGGCGGGATCTGTATATTTGGCGGCGATGGCGGTGAAAGTGGCATTGTGATCCTCCAGCGCTGAAACCAGAGAGGCCAAAGCCTTGGGCACGTCCTGGGTATAAGCATCGTCCAGCAGGACCGTTTCCGTGCATTCCATCGTCCCCTCGGTGATGGTGCCGGTTTTATCCAGACAGAGCACATCGACCCGGGCAAGAGTTTCGATACAATACAATTCCTGCACCATTACGTGCTGCCGGGTCAGGCGCACCACAGAGGCGGCCAGAACCGTGGAAGTCAGAAGCATCAGGCCCTCAGGCACCATGGCAATCAAAGCGGCGGTGGTGTTCAGCACGGCGCTGTGAATTGTAGCGTCGGGCAGGGACAGCTGATTGCGGAAAAGAATGATGGAGATGGGAATCAGCGCCACGGAAATCACAGCGACAATGGTCTGCATGGTGCGCATGATTTCGGAATTGACCTTTTTTTTCGTTGTTTTGGCAGAAGTGGAAATTTTGGAGATGTAATTTCCAGCGCTGACATGCTCTGCCCGGGCATGTACGCTGCCGCTGACGATGAAACTGCCGGCCAGCAGTGTATCGCCGGCATTTTTGGAGATGGCGTCGCTTTCGCCGGTCAGGAAGCTTTCATCCGTCTCACAAAAGCCGGTGACAGCAATGCAGTCTGTGGGCACCTGGTCGCCGGCGGAGAGAATCAGGATATCATCCAGAACAATCTCTTCAATGGGCAGTTCGATGGTTTGACCGCTGCGGATTACTTTGGCTTTGGCTGCAGTGAGAAAACTCAGAGAGTCAATCGAACGCTTGGCGCGGATCTCCTGAATAATGCCGATGGCGGTATTTGCCGCGACAATGGCCATGAACAGCGTGTCCTTAAAAGACCCCACCGCGATAATTGCCACAAAAAAGATGATGTTGACCAGGTTGAACAGCGTGCAAATGTTGCGCAGTATGATTTGCTTTTCCGTGCGGGTGGCGGGAGTGGAATCAAAATTCTGCTGCCCGGCCGCAATGCGCTCCTGCACCTGTTCATCGCTCAACCCCTGTTGGGGATCCGGATGAAGACGAGGAACCTCCCGCACCTCAGGACGTGGTGCGGGGGATGATGTGGTTGCTTTTTTTTGTATCTTGTCGAATAAATTTGCCATAAATCGAAAATTCCTTTCCCTGAAGGGACGGCGTTTTTTTGCGTATTCACATTCAGTATAACACATTCTCGCGGAGATTGTTCAAAAAAGTACAAATTTTTTGTAAATGCTCGATTGTATCATTCCTTCCAGCAAACCCACTGCATGGTTTTATACAACGGATCAGAAACTTTTGCAGCTGAAGCGGCAGTTATTGAAAAACGGAAAGGTTTTCTTTTGCGGTGCCGCGTGCTACAATGAAGCGAATACATCCGAATCAAAAACGGGAGAAAGGAGGCTGTGCCATGAGATTGCTGCTGGTGGAAGATGACAGAGAGATCAGCACGATGCTGCAGGACTTTCTGCGCAGCGAGGGCTTTCTGGTGGAGATTGCCCCCGATGGGGAAACGGCCCTTGCTCACTTTGAAAAGGCATCCTTTGACTTGATTTTGCTGGATTTGATGCTGCCCGGGCGCAGCGGCATGGAGGTGCTGCGCGCCATCCGCAGGAGCGGCAGCACCGTGCCGGTGATCATCCTGTCTGCAAAGGACAGCGATTCAGATATTACCCTGGGCTTGGGACTGGGGGCCGACGACTATGTAACAAAACCCTTTTCCGTCACCCAGGTGCTGGCGCGTATCAAGGCGAACCTGCGCAGGGCAACCCTTTGGAGCGCCGAGGGACGGCAGGAGGAAGCCGCACCGCCGGTGCTGCGCGCAGGCGACCTGGAAATGGACTGCGCTGCCCACAGTGTGCGCAAAAAAGGTATACCCATCGACCTGACGGCCAAGGAATATGCGATTTTACAGCTGCTGCTTGCCCATCCAAACCGGGTGTATACCAAGGCGCAGCTGTACAGCGCGGTGTGGGAAGATGCCTATCTGGGCGACGAGAATGCGGTGAATGTGCATATCAGCCGCCTGCGTGCCAAGGTGGAGGACGACCCCAGGCAGCCGCGCTATGTGTGCACAGTGTGGGGCATCGGCTATAAATTGGGGGACGGCCATGAATGAGCTGCGCTTTTGGCTGGTGCTGGCGCTGGCAGCGGCTTTTGGCTGCGCGGCGGTTTGGCTTGCCTGGCAGCGAAGGGCTCAGCGCCGGGCATTGCGCGACGCGGCGCAGCAGCTGCGCCGGATTTTGGACAGCTGCAGCGGAGAAAAGGTGATGCTGCTGACCGGTGAGCGGGAGCTGATCGCTCTTTTGGAACAGATCAACCGGCTTTTGACGGACCGGCAGCGGCTGAGCGTGGATTACCGCCGTGCCCAGCAGTCCCAGCGGCGGATGCTCTCCAATATTTCCCACGACATCCGCACGCCCCTGACCGTGATGCTGGGCTATCTGGAGATTGCCCGGCTGCGGGGGGAGGAGTCGCCGGCACTGGAAAAGGTGGAGACCAAGGCCCGGCAGGTAATGACCTTGACAGACAAATTTTTTACGCTCTCCAAGCTGGAGTCGGGAGATACGGCGCTGCCCCTGGAGCCGGTGAATCTGAGCGAGCTGTGCCGGGAGACAGCGGTGGAATTTTATGAGCTGCTCACCAGGCAGCAGTTTACCGTGGACATTGACATTCCATCGAAGGACGTGTTTGTTTGCGGCCACGAGGAATCCATCCGGCGTATTTTGAGCAATTTGATTTCCAATGCCCTGCGCTATGGCGGCGCGGGGCGGTATCTGGGCATTTCTCTGAAAACGCAGCAGGAGCAGGCGCTGGTGTGCGTGCGCGACCGGGGAGCCGGGATTGCACCGGAAAAGCTGCGCCATATTTTTGACCGTCTTTACACCCAGGAGGACTCCCGCTCCAGTGCCCTGGGGGGCAGCGGCCTGGGGCTGGCCATCGCCAAAAGTCTGGCTGAGCACATGGGCGGAACCCTTTTAGCAGACAGCGCTCCGGACGAGGGCACGGCGTTCACCCTGGCGCTTCCTGTCCGGGCGCCGGCGCAAAAAGAAAGAAAATCGTAAGATTTGCGAAAGAGCTTTGCAAAGGGGGAGGCGTAGGATAGGCGGTGAAGAAGGGAGGACGAGAACGATGTCCAATGTGATACAGACCTATCGCCTGTGCAAGCGCCTGGGCGGCCGCGCGCTGCTCACCGATGTGGAGCTCCATGTGCCCCAGGGCCGCATTTATGGTTTCCTGGGGCCCAATGGCGCGGGTAAAACCACGGTGATGAAGCTTTTGACCAATCTGTGGAAACCGACCTCGGGGGAGATTGAGCTGTTCGGCGCGCCGCTGAAAAGCGATTCCTGCGAGGTGTTCCGGCGCATGGGGAGCATTATCGAATTTCCCGCCTTTTTTGACCGGCTCACCGCCCGGGAAAATCTGCGCCTGCACTGCGATTACATGGGCTATTACAGTCCCGGCGCGGTGGAGGAAGCGCTGGGCCTGCTGCACCTGAGCGCGGATGCGGACCGGCGGGTGCGGGGCTTTTCACTGGGGATGCGCCAGCGCCTGGGCTTGGCCCGGGCTGTGCTGACCAAACCGGAACTTTTGATTTTGGATGAACCGGCCAACGGGCTGGATGTGGTAGGCATGAAGCAGATCCGGGAGCTTCTGCAGATGCTCTGCCGGGACTGGGGCACCACGGTGCTCTTTTCCAGTCATCTTTTGTCCGAAGTGGAGCAGGTCGCCGATGTCATCGGTGTCATCCACAAAGGGCAGCTGCTCAGGGAAATTTCCATGGGAGAGATTGCGCAGCACAATCTTTCCTATATCGAGCTGGTGTCTCCCAACGTCCGCCAGGCGGCCTGCGCCCTGGAGGAGCTGCAGGCACGCAATTTCAAGGTGATGGACGGCAATGTGATCCGCATTTATGAAGCGCCCATGGCGCCGGAGGAATTGTTTCACGCCCTGGCGCTGCGCAATGTGGCTGTGGCCTCTTTCCAGAAACACGCCCAGACCTTGGAGGATTATTATTTGAAAATGACGGGGGAGGGACAGTGAGATGGGAAAGCTGATTGCATTGGAATGGAAGAAAAACCGCGTTGGGCGGTATGCTCTGGGCGCTGTGGTGCTGACGGCGGTTCTGGCGTTGTTCCTTTTTGCCCAGTGCTATCTGGGCATTGCCAACGACCCGGTCACCGGTGTGCCGGACGCCGCGCCGGGTACCTTTAACATCACCTCCCAGGTGGAATTGGTGAGTAATGTGTGCTTTTTGATCTTCACCTGCACCATGCTGGCGGGCTGCGTCACCTCTGCCCACAAAAAGAAAACCATGCAGCTGATGTTCACCTATCCCGTGCGGCGGGTAAAATTGCTTGCTGCGCAGATGCTGGCGGTGTGGCTGTTTGCTTTTTTGGCCATGGCGGCGGCAAAGGTGCTGCTCTATGGGCTGCTGTTTGCTGCGGGGCAGTTTCTGGAACCGGATTTTCCCATGGATTACACCATGCTCGCCCCGGCGATTTATCTGCAGATTGTATGCAAGACTGTGGTCACAGTGACCGTGAGCTTCATCGCCATGCTGATGGGGCACCTGTTCAAATCGGCCAAAGCCACGATGATTACCTCGCTGCTGCTTTTGTTTGTGATGAACGGCACCGTGGGGGAATTTTCCCTGGCAGACAATGCGCTGATTCCGCTGGTGCTGACGGCTGCGGGCATTGCCTGCGCCGTACTGACGCTGGTGGGAAGCGAAACGCGCGATGTGATGTAAGATTTTGCGCCGGGCAACAACCAAGGCCGCGCAGCCTAACTGGCTGCGCGGCCTTGGCCTAATATCCATACCGCAGATGAAAATGGATTCTGCCGTTGAGTGCGCTCTCTGCGAGACTTGTTCACTGCTTCAGTGTTTTCAGATAGGCTTTATCCTCAGCAGACACGCGGAAGCTTTCCCGGCATTTTTGGATGGCCTTGTTGTGCACGGCGGGGGAAAAGACCTTTTCCTCCAGCAAAGGCAGGGTTTTCTCCCGCTGTTTGACGAAAAAGACGCTCAGCCCCCAGGCCAGGGCCATGGTGACATAATAGCCTTCATGGGTGACGGAGCGGTAGGCGGCCAGGGCCCGGTCGATCCATGCGTCGCCGGCAAAATAGTCCATCAGCTGCACCACAGCAAAGCGCACCTCAAATTCCTGCGGGCTGTGCAGGTCCGGCTCAAAAAAGGCCCACACGGCATCCAAATCCCGTTCCTTCCACTTGCAGTCCCCGGCGGTCATGTCGCACTGGGCCCAGTTGCTGAGTTTTGGAATCAGGAGACGCATGCGCTGCAGTTTTTCTTCCAGGGAACATTTTGCCCCGGCGGTGACCAGCCCCTGCAGCAGGATTTCCTCGTGGCTGTCCTCCCGGGCGGTATCCAGGTAGCCGCGCCAGTCGCCGCGCAGCAGCTCCCGGGCTATGGTGCGCAAAACAGGAGTGCGCACGCCGAAAGTCTGCGCTGTGCCGGGCATCAGACTTTCGTTGAAGCGGCGGAATTTTTCCTCGCTGTTCTGGCGCAGACGTGCCAGCAGCGCCTGGTACTCCTGTGCTGTGTAGCTCATAGCGCCCCCTCCTGGAGATCTTCTCCGGCGAGATAGCGCACAATCAGGTTGAGGGCAAACTCAGCGGCGGCGGTGCGGATTTGGGCGCGGGTGCCGTCAAAATGGCACGGGTAGCACCAGGTGTGCTCCGCATCTGCCAAAGCGATATATACGGTGCCCACGGCGTTGCCCCGGTCATCTTTGTCCGGCCCGGCCACGCCTGTGGTGGAGACGGCCAGGTCCGTGTGCAGCAGCATCCGCGCCCCTGCGGCCATCTGCCGTGCCACGGGCTCGGATACGGCGCCGTATTTTTCCAGATCTGCACCGGAAACGCCCAGCACCACATGCTTGACGGCGTTGACGTAGGACACCACGCCGCCGTGAAACACGGCGGAGGCGCCGGACACATCGGTCAGTTTTTTTGCAATCAGGCCGCCGGTGCAGGATTCTGCGCAGGACAGTTTTTTTCCTGCCGCGCAGGCCGCGGCCACGGCCCGTGCGGCAGGGCTTTGCTTTGCCATGGAAATCAGCCTCCTGTTGTTACCATTTGAGTTTCAGTTTTTCTTCCCCGGCCAGGGCGCGCTCCACCAGTTCCCGGATGGGCAGGGCGGCCTCTGCTGCGCGCACTTCATCCAGCTGGGGGTGAGTTTTGGGATGGCGGGGGGTGAACACGGTGCAGCAGTCTTCATAGGGCAGGATGGAGGTGCCGAAGGTGCCGATTTTGCGGGAGACGGATACGATTTCTTCCTTATCCATGCCCACCAGAGGCCGAAACACCGGCAGATCGCAGGCGTCCTCGGTGGAGCGCATGGCCTCCAGGGTCTGGCTGGCCACCTGGCCCAGACATTCGCCGGTGACGATGCAGCCCGCGCCGATGCGCTCGCCGACACGCTGGGCAATGCGCATCATAAAGCGGCGCATGATCAGTGTGAAGTACTCTTCCGGGCAGTTTTTGCGAATCTCTTCCTGAATCTCCGTGAAAGGAACGATGTGCAGAATGGTGCGGCCGGTGTAGGGGGTGAGCAGCTGGGCCAGCTCAACCACTTTTTCCTTGGCCTGATCGGAAGTGTAGGGCGGGGAGAAGAAGTGGACGAAATCCAGCGCCAGGCCCCGCTTGGCCATCATATAGGTGGACACCGGTGAGTCGATGCCGCCGGAGAGCAGGGAGACGCCCACACCGTTGATGCTGACGGGCAGGCCGCCGGCACCCTGCTCGGGATTGCCGTGGACATAGGCGGCCTTTTCCCGCACCTCCACGTTGACCACCAGCTCCGGGTGATGCATGTCCGCTGTCAGGTTGGGGAACAGGTCGTCCAGCTCGCCGCCCACATACTGGGAGAGCTGGATGGAGGTCATGGGGAAGTTTTTGTCCGCCCGTTTGGACTCCACTTTGAATGTTTTGGCGCTTTCCAGCTGTTCTTTCAGATAGGTTTTTGCAGCCTCCAGAATGGCTTCCTTTGTTTTTTCGCAGGGGTGCGCCTTGGACAGGGCGACAATGCCGAAAATGCGCCGGCAGGCGTCAAAGGCGCCGTCCAAATCGGCATCCTCGTTGAGGGGCTCCACATAGATGGTGCTTTGTTTGGAGGTCACCTGAAATTTCCCGTAGGGATGGATGCGGCGGCGGATATTGCTGCACAGCCGCTCCTCAAAAGTGTGGCGGTTGAGGCCTTTGAGCACCAGCTCGCCGAGCTTTAATAAAATCAGTTCCTGCATGGATGAAATATCCTTTCTTTCAAATGGTTTTGTGTTTTATGAAAATGGCATGCTGCAGCCAAGAAATGGCGTCGAAAACTGTTATACTGCCGCATAAGCCCGGCAGTTGGTAATATGAACGCCTTTTGTTTTTTCAGCGGCGGACAAAAAAGGGACAAGCCGCCGCGCTGCGGAGCCAGCCGTGCTTTTGCATAACCGCAAAATCACTGCTTTGTGTCGTTTTTCTGCGTGGGTGCGCGGCGCAGCAATGCATCGCAGCGCTGCAGCAGTGCTTTGTTGGCCGGTTCCTGTTTTGCGGCATAGCTGCGCAGCGCGCGCACCGCAGCGTCGTCAAAAAAAGAGGCGGCATGCTGCTCCGCCAGGGCCAGGTAGTCCTGCAGGAAAGCGTCTGCGTTTTTGAGGGCGCTGATGCCTGCCACGGGGCCTTCCTCCAGCAAGTGGGGCAGCAGCTTTCCGAGAGCGCTCAATTCTTCCGCATCCAGTGCAGCCCGGCGGAGTTTTTCCGCCAGGCCGGATTTTTCCGCGCAGGTCAGGGCGGAATATTCGGGCATCACGGTATTCTGCCAGCCCTCCAGCAGCAGCCAGCGGCGCATTTCGTCGTTTTCCGGCTCCAAAAGTTCCACGGCGTGAATGCGCCCCCAGCCATGCACATGGCGGGCTGCGTCAAATATAGCGGCGCTGCTGTCCGGCCAATGGCGCATGAGAAACAGGCAAAACAGGGTGAATTCGTCGCTCAGGGCCAGCACCTGCACCAGATTGCGCACCTGCGTATCACCGCCGGTGTTGAGCAGTTCCAGACAGCACAGGGCAAATTTGATGCTTTCAATGTCGCCGCTGTGCCGGAGCAGATACAGGCATCCGTTATATAAGAGTGTGGCATCGATCCGGTCCTTGTGGTCAAGGATCCACTGCTGCAGGTCGTCGCACAGCGGCAGCATGGAGATGTATTCATCCATGGAAAAGTACAAATGCAGACACTCCGCAGCCTTGTCGCAGGCCCCGGCACACAGCAGCCCTACCACTTCGGTGAGGGATTTGATGTCCCGCTTGTCCGGCGCCATGTGATACAGGGCGATGCCGTCGAAGGCGCCGTCGGCAAACCGGATGCTCCGGGAAGCTCCCTCCGGCTCTGGCCGGGGCAGGGAAAAGTCCGGCGGCAAGGTGCCGTCGCTTTGCATGGCGCCGCAGATTGTTTGATACAGAGGCGACAGCACAGCGCTGTCAGACGTGGTTTCTTTTATTTTGTCGGCCATAGCATTCAACCTTTCAGGATATCGGTATTGCGGTATTGGATGGCCTCGGCCAGATGAAACGACTCGATGGATTCGGAGCCGTCCAAATCGGCGATGGTGCGGGCCACCCGCAGAATGCGGTCGTGGGAACGGGCTGTGAGCCCCATTTTGGAGAAAGCATTTTTCATCAAACGCTCGCCGGCGTTATCCAGAGTGCAATATTGCGCCAGCATGGCGGGCGTCATATAGGCGTTGCAGGAAATCTCTGTGCCGGCATAGCGCGTCTGCTGCACAGCGCGGGCGGCGTTGACCCGGGCGCGGACTGTGGCGCTGTTCTCCGGCTGTGTTTTGCGGCGCATGGCTTCATATTCCACAGAAGGAACCCGCACATGCAGGTCGATGCGGTCCAGCAGGGGGCCGGAGATGCGGGATACGTATTTTTGCACGGCAGCCTCCGAGCAGGTACAGCGGCCGGAAGGATGGCCATACCAGCCGCAGCGGCAGGGATTCATGGCGCACACCAGCATGAAGCGGCTGGGCAGGCGCAGTGTGCCCGCGGTGCGGGTAATGGTTACCTCCCCATCCTCGAGGGGCTGGCGCAGGGCCTCCAGGGCGTCTTTGTGAAATTCCGGCAGTTCGTCCAGAAACAGTACGCCATTGTGCGCGAGGGAAATTTCTCCGGGGTGGGGTGTGGCGCCGCCGCCGGCCAGGGCCACCGCAGACACCGTGTGATGCGGCGCGCGGAAGGGACGGTGACGCAAAAGAGGATGGCGGCTGTCCGTCATACCTGCCACGGAGTAGATTTCTGTGGTTTCCAAAGCCTCTTGAGGCGTGAGATCGGGCAGAATGGAGGGCAGCCGGCGGGCCAGCATGGACTTGCCTGCGCCGGGACTGCCGATCAGCAGCAGGTTGTGATTGCCCGCGGCAGCAATTTCCAGAGCACGGCGGCAGTTTTCCTGCCCCATGACGTCCTGCAGATCCGGCAGAATATTGTTTTCTGTATCGCCGCTCCAGGGCGGCACGGGAGATAAAGGCGTTTCCCCGCGCAGGTGGGCTACCAAAGCCATTACATCCGGCACGCCATAGACTGTCAGTCCCTCAGCCAGCGTGGCCTCGGCGGCGTTTTCTGCGGGAACATACAGAGATTTGATGCCGCTGCGCACCGCGGCCATGGCCATGGGCAGCACGCCGCGCACCGGACGCAGTGCGCCGGTTAAAGAGAGTTCGCCCAGAAAAGCAGCATCTGCCGGCGGCTGTTCCAACGCTTCCATCGCTGTCATAATACCCAGGAAAATGGGAAGGTCATAGAGGGTTCCCTCTTTTTTCTGGTCCGCCGGAGCCAGATTGATGGTGATGCGGCTGACCGGAAATTTAGCGCCGCAGTTTTTCACCGCTGCCCGCACGCGCTCCCGGGATTCCCGCACGGCGGCATCCGGAAGCCCCACTACATCAAAAGCGGGCAGGCCGCCGGAAAGGAAGCACTCTGCGGCAACCTCATAACCGGAAATCCCCGTCAGGCCCAGAGAGCGGATGGAAACAACCATAGTTGACAGCTCCTTTTGCAAAGTTTTTCGCAGGGAGGATATACTACACAAATATAAAATATTTTACAACAATCTCAGACTTGCTGCAAGGAGACTTTTACGGCCCGGAAAGACCAACGGGTTTCATAAAATTTTGGGAAGCTGCGGCACAGCGGAAAAATGAAGGAAAAAAATCATGGACACCGCTGGGATTTTATGCTATTGTGTATCTTAATAAACTAACAATTTAAAATGCGGAAGTAGCAACTATTTTTATAAGGAGAGTGAAGAGCTTGATTGAACGTGCTATGAAAACAATGGACGGCAATACAGCTGCAGCCCATGTGGCATATGCGTTTACCGAGGTTGCGGCTATTTATCCCATCACCCCCTCGTCTGTAATGGCGGAATGTGTGGACAAATGGTCTGCCAATGGCCGGCTGAATTTATTCGGCCAAACCGTGCGTATTGCCGAGATGCAGTCCGAAGGCGGTGCAGCCGGTGCGGTGCATGGTTCCCTGACTGCAGGTGCGCTGACCACCACCTTTACGGCCTCCCAGGGCCTGCTGCTGATGATTCCCAATATGTATAAAATCGCGGGCAGCCAGCTTCCCAGCGTCATCCATGTATCTGCGCGTGCCCTGGCGACCCATGCCCTGTCCATTTTCGGCGACCACAGCGATGTTATGGCCTGCCGGCAGACGGGCTATGCCCTGCTGTGCTCCAACAATCCGCAGGAAGTTATGGATCTGGCGGCAGTGGCCCATTTGGCAACGCTGAAGGGCGAAGTTCCGTTTTTGCATTTCTTTGATGGTTTCCGTACGTCTCATGAAATCCGCAAGGTGGCCACATGGGATTACAACGACTTGAACGACATGCTGGATCCGGCGCTCATCAAGCGCTTCCGGGATAAGTCCCTGAATCCGGATCATCCGGCCCTGCGCGGCAGCGCACAGAATCCTGATATTTTCTTCCAGGCCCGTGAGGCGGCCAACAGTTACTATGATGCGCTGCCGGCCGTAGTGCAGGAGACCATGGATCAGATTAACGAGAAGATCGGCAGCAATTATCACCTGTTTGATTATTATGGTTCACCCAAAGCAAAAACTGTGATGGTTGCCATGGGTTCCGTGTGCGATGCAGCGGAAGAAGTCATTGATTATATCAATAAGGCTGATAAGACGGAAGAGAACCAGGTGGGCCTGATCAAGGTGCGGCTGTATCGTCCCTTTGCTGTGCAGCATTTCCTGGCGCAGCTGCCTGCTTCCTGCAAAAATGTGGTGGTGCTGGATCGCTGCAAGGAGCCCGGCGCTCCCGGTGAGCCTTTGTATCTGGATGTGGTGCGTGCCCTCAACGGCAGTGCATTTGCTGATGTGCGCGTTCTCGGCGGTCGTTATGGCCTGGGTTCCAAGGATACGACGCCCGGCGGCATTCTGGCAGCATTTAAGAATGCAATGGCGCCGGAGCCGATCAACAGCTTCACCATTAATATCAATGATGATGTGACACATCTTTCCCTGCCCATTGAAGAAGAGCCGGATGTGGCGGCCAAGGGCACCATTGCCTGCAAATTCTGGGGGTTGGGCAGCGACGGCACTGTGGGCGCCAACAAGAACTCGATTAAAATTATCGGCGACCACACAGATATGAATGTCCAGGCGTATTTCCAGTATGACTCCAAAAAGTCCGGCGGTGTTACGATTTCGCATCTGCGTTTCGGACATAAGCCGATTAAGTCCACTTATTATGTTACAAAGGCGGATTTCGTGGCCTGCCATTGCCCGGCCTATATCGAGAAATACGATATTGTGCAGGACATCAAGCCCGGCGGTACATTCCTGCTCAACTGTGACTGGCTGCCTGAGGATATGGAAAACCACCTGCCGGCAGAAGTGAAGCGGTATCTGGCCAAGAACAGAATTCAGTTTTACACCTGTGATGCCATTAAGCTGGCGCGCGACATCGGCTTGGGCGAACGCACCAACATGGTGCTGCAGGCGGCGTTCTTTAAGCTGGCCAATGTAATTCCCATTGATGCTGCAGTGGAATATATGAAGCAGGCTGTGGTTCAAAGCTATGGTCACAAGGGCGAATCGATTGTCAATATGAACTGCGAAGCCATCGATGCCGGACTGACGTCTTTGCGCAAAATTGAAGTGCCGGCTGCCTGGAAGACGGCGAAGGATAAAAAACCCAAGGCTAAAATTGACACTGACCGTCCGGAATTGGCAGCTTTTGTGGAGAAAGTGATGCTCCCGGCCAATGCCATGCGCGGCGATGCAATTCCTGTTTCTGTCATCAAGGAAGTTTGCCCCGGCGGCACTCTGCCTCAGGGCACCTCCCAGTTTGAGCGCCGCGGCATTGCAGTGGACGTTCCTGAATGGGTGCCCCGTCACTGCATCCAGTGCAACCGCTGTGTGATGGTTTGCCCTCACGGTGTGCTGCGTTCCTATGCGGTCAGCGCCGACGAATTGGCGGGCGCACCGGCTCAGATCCGCACGGCGCCCATGATTGGCCGCGGGCTGGATAATTATAAATTCTCTATCGCTGTTTCCCCAGTGGACTGCACGGGCTGCGGTTCCTGCTCCAATGTCTGCCCGGCGAAGAACAAGGCCATCGATATGAAGCCTATCGATGAGCAGATGGATCAGCAGGAAGTTTATGATTATGCGCTGAAGAAGTTCAGCGATAAGCATCTGCGTTTCCCGGACAACCTGACCAAGGAAGCGCAGTTCCATCGTCCGCTGCTGGAATTCTCCGGTGCCTGCGGCGGCTGCGGTGAAACGCCCTATGCAAAGCTGGTCACCCAGTTGTTTGGCGATCATATGTATATTGCAAACGCCACAGGCTGCTCTTCCATTTGGGGCGGCAGCGCACCCTCCACACCTTACACTGTCAACGACCAGGGCCGCGGCCCGGCTTGGGAAAATTCTCTGTTCGAGGACAATGCGGAATTCGGCTATGGCATGAAACTGGCAGTCCGTCAGCGCAGAGCCAAGCTGCACAGTGTCATCACCGAGCTTGCCCGCAATATGGCTTTTGCAGAAATTGCGAACCGGTGGCTGGCCGAGCGCGATGATTATGAGGCGTCCAGAGAGCTTGGCGACAAGTTGATTGCCAAATGCGAAAAGAACACAGATCCTGCCTATGCTGAGCAGTGCAAATATATTCTGGATAACCGGGATATGCTCTCTTATAAGTCTGTTTGGATTTTCGGCGGCGACGGCTGGGCCTATGATATCGGCTACGGCGGATTGGATCATGTGCTGGCGTCCGGACTGAATGTCAATGTACTGGTGTTTGATACAGAGGTGTATTCCAACACCGGCGGACAGGCATCCAAGGCAACGCCCACTGCAGCCACAGCACAGTTTGCCGCTGCGGGCAAAGTGGTTAAGAAAAAGGATTTGGGCGCGATTGCCATGTCTTATGGCTATGTTTATGTTGCTCAGGTGGCCATGGGTGCGGATTATGAGCAGTGCATGAAAGCATTTTTGGAGGCAGAGGCTTATGACGGCCCCTCCCTGATTATCGCTTATGCGCCCTGCATCAACCATGGTATTAAGGCTGGTATGAGCAAATCCATGACGGAGATGGAACATGCGGTGAAGGCCGGTTATTGGCATCTGTACCGCTATGACCCGCGCCGCGACAACAACCCCTTCCAGCTGGACAGCAAGGAACCCAATGAGAGCTATCGCCAGTTCATTATGGGTGAGCACCGCTATTCTTCTCTGACCATCACCTTCCCCGAACGGGCCAAGGAATTGATGTCTGTGGCAGAAAAGCAGGCAAAGAACCGCTATCTGAAATTGAAAAAGCGTGCAAGAGAAAATTGAGAATCCAGGATAGCCATGCAAATCCCCGGAAACAGTTTGCTGTTTCCGGGGATTTTTTTGGGCTGGAATCCAATTTTGCGCCATTGTAACTGTCTGCGGCATAGCGGTGAACGAGCGGCATATGGCCGAAGGCCGTTGCTGCAAACGGTATAAAAAAGATTCTCCCGGCTGAGGCCGGGAGAATCAGAGCTTGTCAGAAATTGCGCAGCAGCGCAAGCGCTTCGCTGATTGTCGGAACTGTGCAGTGGGCACCGGCGACGGGAGTGGAACCGATACCGATAGAGCAGCCCGCGATGCGGAGCATGGGCGCATCGTTGACCCCGTTGCCCACAGCGGCGGCATCAGCGGGCGACAGCCCCAGCTGATTGCACAGAAAGACAAGGCCGCTGCCTTTGTCCAGTCCTGTGGGGCAGAGATCAATGCAGTCGCGCTGGTCGTAAATTGTGATGCCCATATCAGGGGTGATCTCCCGGGCGCAGAAAGCGCGCAGCTCCTCATGGGTGGCTTCATCGGCGAAAAAAGGGGTTACCTCTGTGCGGTTCGGTTGCAGCCAGATGCGGCGGCCAAATGTTTCTTCCAATTTTGAGGAAAGCATGGACAGGGCGGCGCGGGTATGGGGTGCCACGGGCATGCGGTAATATTCTGCCGGAGGAAGATCTACTCCCCGCTGAACGTCAGCGCCGTTTTCCCCCATCAGAATCACGTTTCGCAGGCCCGCCTGCCGCACTGTGCCGCAAAGGTAATAGACTGGTTTGCCGGAAGAAATGGCAAGTTGTATGCCCCGGGCCTGCAGAGAGACCAAAGCCTGAAGCGTTTCAGGCAAAATGGCCCGGCCCACGGCGCACAGCGTGCCGTCCAAATCAAAAACTGCCAGCTTCAGCATGTTCCGTTTACCAGCGCGCGGCTCAGCTTGAGGGCGCCGGCCACAATGGCGTCCATATTGTAATAGCGGTATTCCGCCAGGCGGCCCAGAAGATGCAGGCGGGGGAAAGCAGAGGCTTTTGCGGCATATTGGGCGTACAAGGCTGCAGTCGCTTCGTTGGCAATTGCATAATAGGGAATTTCATCCGCTGTCCCGGTATAGGCGCGGGAGTATTCTTTTACAATGGTGGTTACCCCAGACTTTTCCTGGCCGGTGAGATATTTGAATTCTGTAATGCGGGTGTAGTCCTCGTCCATGGTGTAGTTCACGGTGCCATGGCTCTGGTATGTATCCTGGGCATGGGTTTCAAAGCGGAAGTCCAACGTGCGGTAGGGCAGGCGGCCAAAGCAGCAGGAAAACAGCTCGTCCACCGGGCCGGAATAGATGACATCGCCGGAAAACTCTGCCCCGTCAAAGAAAATTTTGCCGTCTTTCAGCGTCAGCATATCCCGGGCATCGGTTTCGGTGCGGACCTCAATGCCATCATGGGCGAGCATTGCTTCAAACAACGGCGTATAGCCGTGCAGAGGCATACCCTGATACACATCCTGAAAATAGCGGCAGTCCTCAGAAATAAACACGGGAACCCGGGCGGTGACCGCGGGGTCAATTTCTTCGGGTTTCTGCCCCCACTGCTTCATGGTGTAGCGCACGAAAACGTGGTCATAGACATACTGGGCCAGTTCGCTCAGCTCCGGATCGGTGTTTTCGCGCAGCTGAAGAATCGTAACCTTTTGTTCCGGTCCGTAGGTTTCCATCAGCTTTTTTTCCAGGCGCGCGGCTTTTTCCGGGGCATAAGCCTGGCGCAGGGACAGAAGGTTGAAGGGCACGGGCATTTCGGCGCGGCCTTCTTCTGCGGGAATGTTGGCCACCACCTCATGTTGATATGTCCGCCACTGGGTAAAGCGGGACAGAAAATCATAAACTGCTTTGTCGTTTGTGTGAAAAATGTGTGGGCCATATTGATGAATCAGGATGCCGGCTTCGTCCAGCCGGTCATAAGCATTGCCGCCGATGTGATTGTGCTTTTCCAAAATCAGCACATGCCGGCCGGCTTCGGCCAGGCAGCGCGCTGTGACGGCGCCGGCAAAGCCCGCACCTACAATGATGCTGTCATAGTGCATAAAAACACTCCGTTTCCTATGAAAAAGTTGCATCCAGTATATCATAAAAAGCAGCGCTGTCAGTGCTTTTTTTTAAACTTTTCAAAAACTTTTAAGAATTTCAGACATTGCCTTGAAAACAGACGGCACACCCCCCAAAACTGCTAATGAAAAGAAAACGACCGGAATTTGCAGAAGAAGGGCGGAATTTAAAGCTTACCTCTGGAAAAAATTACCGGATATGCCGTAAAGTGAAGCTATCCTCAATATAAAGAAAGGAAGGATCATTTTATGAGCAGAAAAAGAATTGAGAACAACATTTCCTATGACGAGAGGAACCGGCTGTATTATGTCACGTTCCACTACGGTATGGATGCCTCAGGCAAGCGGGTGAAAAAAACAAAGACCTATGACACCCATATCGCTGCGGCACAGGCGCTGCGTATTTTTGAAATGAAGAAGCAGCGCCAGGAAATCGTAATGCCCACAGAGCTGACTGTGGGCATGTGGCTGGACCGCTGGCTGGAGGAAGTGATCCGGCCCAACCGCGCCAGATCAACAACTTATGGTTACAGCAATATGATCAAAAACCACATCAAGCCCGCGCTGGGGAAAATTATTCTCCAGGAATTGACACCCCAGCAAATACAGGCGTATTACCTGGCCATGCGGGAAGCGGGGCTGAATACCAACACGGTGCATAAACACCATCAGCTGTTGTTTACAGCGCTGGATTTTGCCGTGCGCCAGGAGGTGCTCAACCGCAATCCTGTCCGCCGGGTGGAGGCGCCGGCCAAGCAGCAGCCCAAGCACAGCTTTTACAATACCGAACAGCTGCGGATTCTGTTCCGGGTCGTCCGGGGTGAACCTTTGGAGCCGGCGGTGAAGCTTGCGGGATATTTAGGGCTGCGCCGCAGTGAAATCTGCGGCCTGAAATGGGAAAATGTGGATTTGGAAAATGGGACGATTTCCATCTGTGCAGCCCGGACCACAGTAGGCGGTCTGACCATCAGCAAAGGACCCAAAACCAATTCTTCCATTCGCACTTTGGGTATCGCAGGCATGGCAGATTTGGAAGATATGCTGCGGGGAATGAAGCGCGACCAGGAAGAGCGCAGGAGAACAAAGCCTTCTTTTAATGCAGAGGGTTATGTGTTGATTCACTCCAATGGACAGCCGTATTCCCCGGATTATGTATCGGGCTGGTTTACAAAATTTGTTCAGGCGCATGGGCTGCCGTATTTAACGCTTCATGGTTTGCGGCATTCTTTTGCCAGTGCAGCCAATGAGCTGCATATTCCCATGTTCAAAATCAGCAAAGCGCTGGGGCACAGCAATACCAGCGTAACGAGCCAGGTGTATACCCATTTGTTTGATGATACACAAAGTGAGGTGCTCAGCCAGGTAGCCAGTGCAATCGAATGTGCAGGCCGCAATGGTCAAATGAGTTTGTTTTAAGCGCAGGGCGCTCCCGAAAGGGGGCGCCCCATTGTTCTGTTGACTGGAATCGTCCATCATCTGCCCAGTGTGTCTTTCTGAATGTTTCTCTGAAGATCTGAAAAAGGGTTGGGAAAGTGGAATTTTTGCAGGGATGCCGCTGCCGGTATAGGTGCCGATGAGCGCATGGGGAACGGTGTTCAGCGCCGCATCCATTTTGGCATTGGCGCTGTTGAAGCCCTCCGCAGGACACAGTCAGCAGCTTTGCACTGACTTAATTGATAATTATTCGTATAATTTATTTTATATTTTCCTTTTTGTATTTCTATTTTTGCCCCGCGCAGTGTGATTTTACTGTTTTTGGTCTGTGAACAAATTGGGATACCCCGGCTGTGCGTCTTCTCCGGCTGCTTGATCAAAGCGGGAAATGACGTGCTTTTTTATAGATGTTTACACAACGAAAGGGTTGTCATACATATAGGTGTAGGGTAACAGATTGGTCGCATGTTTTGAGCCATAAAAATTTTTCGGGAAACTATTGACAAACGGGTAAGGATGTATTATTGTATTAATTACCTAATACAACAACACAATAATACAGTTGCAGAAACGTTGGAAAGGGGTGCGCGGGAAATGAAACAGGGCGTTGCTATAGGGCTTGTCCTGGTGCTGGCGATGCTGCTGACCGGCGGCTGGATGCTCAGCCGGGAGGCAACCCGGCAGGTTGTTTGGGCACAGACGCTGGAAAGCAGCACAGAGTCTTACCAGGTGATTTACACGGAAGAGCAGCTGCGGGCTGTCGGCAGCAGCCGGGATGCACTGGCTGGCAATTATGTGCTGGGGGCGGATATTGTGCTCACTGGCACATGGGAGCCCATCGGCACCCGCTTGTCACCGTTCACCGGCAGTTTTGATGGAAACGGCCATGTGATTTATGGACTGACAATTTCCGGCGGCGGCGCTGACACCGGGATGTTTGGATTTGCGCGGAACGCACAGATCACCCGTGTAGCCTTGGAGGAGGCGACCATTAAGGGAAACTGCTTCCTGCCGATTGTGGCGCGGGGCCGCAATACCACAGTAACAGCGTGTTCTATCAATGCAGGCAGAAAGACAGAGGCTTTTCCGTCAACCGCATATCAGGAGGCAATTTTGCTCCGGGGAGAAAGAAGCCTGCCGGCAGAAAATCTTTACAGAGTTTGAGCATAACAGATAGTACAGGTGCCGAAAAATGCGGCTGTTCAGACAAGAATTTCATAAGCATGGGAGGCCGCGCGCAGCGGCGGAATGGGGGAATTTTGATGAAAAAACGGAAATGGTTTATGGCTGCGGGTGTGGGTGCACTCCTGCTGGCAGGTGCTTTGACTGGCTGCGGCACGCCCACCCAAACGCCGTCTGCCGAGGGTGAAAACGACACCAAGGCGCTGCAGATTGAAAAGCGCAGCTGTCAGACGGGTGATACAGTATTCCTGCTGCAGGACACAACGGCGGCAGAACAGTTTTATGAAGCTTATTTTGATGCGGAGGATCCTTTTGAACCGGTGGATGTCTCTGTGAAAACCGAAGGGCTTACGCCGCAGTGGGAGTACATTGTTTATCAGGAAATGACGGTTCAGGCAGGAGAAACAGAAAGCAGAGGCTATCAGGAAATTCTGCGCTATACCCTTTATGAAGATTCTGATGTCATAACCATGGAGGTAGCACCCGGGGTCACTGAAGAACTGGGATTTAACTGGCTGGGTGACATGCTGACATGGAATTATGAAGGCGACGCTGATAAAGTTGCCTATTTGAAAACTTGTACAATGGAGGAGCTTACATGAGCAATGGGAGGCGGTAATATGGGATGGCAGTTAGATAAAAACCGGCCAATTTATATTCAGTTGGTGGAAGAACTGCAAAGCCGCATTGTGTCCGGGGCGTATCCGCCCGGCGCAAAAGTCGATTCTGTGCGGGATTTGGCGGCTGAAGCGGCGGTGAATCCAAATACAATGCAGCGTGCTCTGGCAGAACTGGAACAGAGCGGGCTTCTGCGCGCTGAGCGCACCAGCGGACGCTTTGTAACAGAAGATGAAGAACTGATCGCTGCAGTGCGCAAGTCCCTGGCAAAGGAAAAAATCGAAGCCTTTGTGCGTGATATGTCTGTGCTGGGCTATCGAAAGCAGGATATGATCATTTTGGTGAAAGAAACATTGGAGGGAGAGGACAATTATGGCTGATGTGCTGAGCTGCGAACACCTTTGGAAAAGCTATGGCGGCAGAATGGTACTGACCGATTTGAACCTGCATGTGCAGGGCGGTCGGATTGTGGGGCTGCTGGGACCCAACGGCAGCGGAAAAACCACTTTAATGAAGCTGGTCAACGGCCTTTTGGTACCCAACAGCGGCACTATTTTTATTGACGGATATGCACCCGGGGTGGAAAGCAAGAAAATTGTTTCCTATCTGCCCGATGCGGAATATCTGCCGGACTGGATGACGGTGAGCCGCCTGGTGGCGATGTTTGCAGATTTTTATGACAATTTTGACCCGGTCAAAGCGCAGGAAATGCTCAATGCGCTGAAAATTTCCGGTATGGAGCGGCTGAAGACCCTGTCCAAAGGCACGAAGGAAAAGGTGCAGCTGATTCTGGCCATGAGCCGCAAAGCACGGCTTTATATGCTCGACGAGCCCATCGGCGGCGTGGATCCCGCGGCGCGGGATTACATCCTTAATACCATCATTGGCAACTACAGCGAAGATGCAGCTGTGGTAATCACAACTCATCTGATCAGCGATATTGAACAGGTGTTGGATGAGGCCGTATTCCTGCGGGACGGCCAGGTGATGCTGCACAAGAGTGTGGATGAGATTCGCCAGAATGACGGCAAGAGCGTGGACGATTTGTTCCGGGAGGTATTCAGATGCTGAGAAGACTGATGAAATATGAATTTTTGTCCACAGGCCGCATTTTCGGCCTGTGCTACATCGGCGTGCTGCTGGCGGCAGTGCTGGTGCGCATTCTGTCGGAATTTGCTTATAACCAGAGCGAGACGATGCGGGAACTGCTGCCCCTGCCCATGGCCGATATCTTTGCCGCATTGAGCGCATTCCTCTATTTCGGCATGATTGTGGCGGTGATTGTGGTTACCCTTATTCTGATTTTGCAGCGGTTTTATAAAAATCTGCTGTGCGGGGAAGGCTATCTGATGCACACTTTGCCCGTCAACGCCCACCAGCTGATTTGCAGCAAGCTGACCGCCGCAGTGGTGTGGACGGTAGCGAGCACTGTGGTTGTCATGCTGTCGATTGTATTGCTGGTGGCGACCCCTGGCAGCATGTTCGATTTCCTGTTTGCATTCGGTGACTTTTTGCAGCGCTTCCAGCAGGAGGCACATTTCTCCTTCCTGGTGCTGTGCCTTGAATTTTTTGTAGTGCTGGTGGTGGCGGTTGCAGCCAGTATCCTGCAGATCTACGCTGCGATTATGCTGGGACATCAGGCGCCCAAGCACCGTATTCTCCTGGCGGTAGTTGCTTATTTTGCCATTCAGATGATTCTGAGCACTGCCAGCGTCTTCCTGCTGATGGGGGCATTCTTCGTGCCCAGCGGTGTGTGGGATGGATTGGTGGCCTGGATGGCCGGGCTGGGGCCGGTGCCGGCGATGCAGCTGGCAATGCTGTTTATGCTGGTAAGCAATCTGGTGTTAGCTGCAGTTTTCTATTTCATGACAGAGTACCTGATGCGCAGACATTTGAATCTGGAGTGATGTCTCATGGAAGAAGAGCGGCAAAGCCTGCCCCTGGCGGCCTGGCTGGGGTTGTGGGTACTGCGCCGCGGTGAATCTGTGCCGCGGAAGGAGAATAGCGCACAGAGCGCTGCCGATGAACATACAGTGGAAAAATGATCCTGAAACAGAAAGGGGAGAACACGATGAAAAAAATGCTGATTGCCCTTGCCGTCGTGCTGGGACTGTTGCTTGCGGAGCAGGTTGTGGCTGGAGCATTCCGAAATGCGCTGTGCAGCGGCGTTGTGCCGGCGCTGGTGCTTTCCGGCGGTGCTCTGCTGGTTGCATTGGGAGTGCTGGCACCCCAGGTATATTGTGTGCTCCTTTTTGCAGCTTTGGGTACAGTTCTGTGGAGCCTTTGGCAGCTCGGCCGAAGCAGCTGTCGCGCGGCTGCCTGAGCAGCTGTACGATTGAGATTTGGAGGGATATAAAATGTTCAAACCATTTGTGGCGGCAGTGTGCTGCGGGGCCGTTCTGATCTGTGCCGGCTGCGGCGCACAGGCCCCGGCGCCCTCTGGCGGGGAGATGGAGCAGGATGTGATTTTGGAAACGGCGGAGACGGATGGTGAAACATATTATCTGCTGACAAGCGAAGCAGATTTGCAGACGATTGGCAGCACTTATCCCCTTTCAGGGAACTACATGCTGGCCAACGATATCACCCTGTCGGAAGAGTGGTCGCCCATCGGAAATACAGAAGAACCTTTTACGGGTATTTTTGATGGAAATGGGTATCAGATCAGACAGTTGACCGTGACCAAGGCAGCGGATGCAAAAGGTTTTTTCGGTGCGAGCCGGGATGCGGTGATCCGGGATCTTGTCCTGGTGGATGCCAAAATTGATGTGTTTGGCTTTTTCCCGATTGTGGCCCGGGCGGAAAATACGGAAATCATTGGATGCTCGGTAAATGAACTGCAATAGAGCAATGAATCCGGTAAGATGTGCGGCAGAGCATAGCTCTGCCGCACACTTTGTTTTTGCACAATTTGGAAAAATTATGGTTCAAATCGCTTCTTTTTTGTGCTATGATAGCACTATCAAAAGCTGCAATGGAGGGATTTGCCATGAGTGAAAGAGCATCGCTGTTTGATAAAGAACGCATGATTGCCTGGCTGCACTATTTTGCGGACAGAACGGCGCTGGATGTGGAGACGGTTAAGCTGATGGACGTCAGCATCAAGAATAAAAATCTGATTCCCGCAGTGGAGTCCAACCGCTATGTGCTGGCATTTGCCGATGCGGCCCGGCCCACATTGTTTTATGATATGTGGAATGCCGGCCTTGGCGAATGCGATGTGTGGCTGAAGGAAGGGCTTGATCCTGCGGGGGAGGCTGAGTGCCGCAAGGTCAGCAGCTATATTGACCGGGGGATCGAAGGACCCACCGTGCTTTTGATTTACAATGCCCAGGCTGACAGCGCCTATAAGATCGGGCTGCAGAACAAGCGCTTTTCCAAGGGATCTGTGCGCTATGTTGCCCATGAGATCCGTGCGGTAATCATGAGCATGCTGGAGGTGCGCTCCCACGATACCATTTGCATCATCAGCGGTGAGAGCATCGCGGTGGAGGCGGCCATGAGTGCTGGGGAAGGCACCATCATTGCTGTGGAGTATGATGAGAGCGACCGTGCATCCATGGAGGAGAATGTCAGTAAGTTTGGGTTGAACAACGTGGCCATTGTACCGGATGCCCGGGAGGAGACGCTGAAAAAACTGCCGGTCCCCACCACAGCTTTTATTGTGGCCACGGAAAATCTGGAGCGGGAGATGCGGGCCCTGCTGGAACGCAACCCCAATATTCGCTTTATGATTTACACGCTGGAACTGAATATCCTGGCAAAAATTCCGGCGTTGTTTGAAAAATATCAGATCCGCGATATGGAAGCCCTGCAGATTTCGGTATCCAAGCTGCGCAGGAACGGCATGTTTGAAACCAAGCCTGTGCCCTGGATTATTTCCGGCACGGCAGGTGCGGCAGACGCGGAGCATTGATGCAGCGGGGAAAAGAAAAACGATGGTGTTTGACACCATCGTTTTTTCTCGTTTTATAAATGTAAGAAGTTTTATAAATCGCCGGTATCCCGGACATAAATCGGGGCGGCATGATCGGTCAGGCCTTTTAGATTGGGGTTATTCTCAGTAAAAATCACATTGTGCTTGCCGATATACGGCACCAAAGACTTGCCGATTTCCTGGAAAGCGGCTTCCCGGCCCTTGAGCGGGGATTCGGCCTGGAGGATCACCATCCAGTCCCGGCTTTCCGGCTTGTCGTCAGGGGACTTCTGAACCATGCACATCCAGGCTTTCTCAATATCGCTCTGCTCTTTCAATCCTGCGCTCAGCGTGAAGGTAACGCCGTCTGGATATTCTTTGGGAACCAGGAGCTTGACGCTTTGCGGTTTGGGGCGCAGCGCTTCCTCGGGATCTTCGCCGTTCAGCTCGGCGGTTTTGATGCGGCTCCAAAGCTTTGCCAGACTTTCCACCATGGGGCGGGCACAGATCAGGTTGGGCTTGGAGAAAGCGTTGACAATCAGGCCCTGCAGTTCTTTGTTGTCTACCAGATAGCTGTAGGCATCGGAGATATCCACAGGGATCATAGCGCCGGAAAGCCCCGGGTTGGCTTGAGCATGCTCCGCATCGGTAAACAGAGGAAGATATAGCTGCCCCTTGTCATTTTTCAATACCCTGGGCGGAAAATCTTCCGGCAGCTTGCCCTTGACGGGGACCACAGGCAGAAGAAAGGTGGCGCGCACCATCTGACGGGTGACGGCGTTCTGCGTTTCTTTGGTATTGTTTTCGTGCATGGCCTCGTAGGCATGAACGAGTTCATCATTTCGGATTTTTTTGATGGATTCCATGGTCATTGCTCCTTTACCGGCTTGCAGGCCGCAAATAGACTGTCTTTATTATTATACATCACGCTTTGGTGCAAAGCAAGAAAGAGTGGTGCATTTGTCATGGAAAACGGCCTTTTTTTATGCTATACTTAAAATAATCAGTAACGATATGCGGAAGGGGAACAGGAAGCGGCATGATATGGTATAGTTTGTTTACACTGAGTTGTGCTGCCCTGGGCCTGATTTATCTGAACCGGGGCCGGGGATCCAGCCGTATCTATGCCTCCATCGGTGCAGTGGGCACGTTTTTGGTATTTATGGCAGTAATCGGGTACAATGAGGGCGCCGGTATGGAGACTGTTCTGAGCGCGGGGGCGGCCAGCGTGATTTGCGGAGCGGCGGCCTACTGGCTGGTTTTGCTGGAGCAGTGGCTCTGGCGCGGCGGTGCTGTGAAGAAAACCGCTGCGCTGCTCGGATGTCTGGCTTTTTGTTTTTTGGCTGTGCCTGTCTGGCTGATTGGCACAGCGGTGCTCAGGCTGTTTAGACGCCGGCTTTCCGAGGCCGATGACGCGCTGGCGCAGCAGACGCGGGCAGTGCAGCAGGCGAAAGAGAAGCAGGAACAGCGCAAGCGTGAAATAGAAGCGGAAATCTGCCGCGCATCGGAGTCGGATGATGCTTTGTGCATCTTTTTTGCCAGCCTTTATGAGCGGCGGGGCTATAGGCCGGTTTTGGAACGCGCGGGGGAGGATGGCCCGCTGCGGATGCTTTTGGATAAAGGTGGGGAAACCATCGCTTTTGTAGCGATCAGCCGCCGGGAAGTGCTGGGGCCGGAGGCGGTGGAATGGGCCGCGCAGTTTCGCGGCAGCGCTGCCCATGCGGGACTGGTGACCGCCGGTACGTTTACCCGCAGGGCCGCCCGGCGGGCAGAGCAGCTTCAGGTGCTTTTGGTGGACCGGCCCAATCTGCCCCGATTCATCCGGGCCGCACGCCAGGCGGAGAAAAAGCGTGCGTTCGGCACAGGCGGTACAGCATAGTGCGGCGCATAGGAAACAGTTGATATTCCGGGTTCGGGATGCTAAAATAAAAAAGATAAAAACATCCTGTCTTCGGCGGCCAAGCAGAGAGATGCCGCTGCAGAAAGAAAGGAGCACCTTGATTGGTAATCGGTTTGGATGTGGGTTCCACAACGATCAAATGCGTTGTGCTGGATGAGAAAGACCAAATTGTATATCAGACTTATGAGCGCCATTTTTCGCAGATCACTGCCAAAACGGTGGAGATGCTGCAAACGATTTTGAAAAAATTTCCCGATCAGCGGGAGTGGCGTTTGGCCATTTCCGGCAGTGCCGGCATGGGCATGGCGGAATATGCAGACATTCAATTTGTGCAGGAGGTATATGCCGCGAAAGTGGCGGCGGAGCACAATGTGCCCGGCACGGACTGTATCATCGAATTGGGCGGGGAGGACGCCAAGATTATTTTCCTCGGCGGCGGAATGGAGGCGCGCATGAACGGCACTTGTGCCGGTGGAACCGGCGCGTTCATCGACCAAATGGCCACGCTGCTGGATGTGGACACGGCGGATATGAATGCGCTGGCCGAGCAGCACGAGCGGGTTTATACGATCGCTTCCCGCTGCGGCGTGTTTGCCAAGAGCGATATTCAGCCCTTGCTCAACCAGGGCGCGAAAAAGAGCGACATTGCGGCTAGCATTTTTTATGCCGTGGTCAACCAGACCATCGGCGGCCTGGCCCAGGGGCGGCCCATGAAAGGGAAAATCCTTTATCTCGGCGGGCCGCTGACCTTCATGCCCATGCTGCGCAAATGCTTTGACGAGGTACTGGGTGTGAAAGGTATCTGCCCGGAAAACTCTCTTTATTATGTCTCTTTGGGGGCAGCCTACTCGGCAAAACAGGTTTGCGACCTGCCGGCGGCTGTTGAAAAACTGATCGGTTATGTGTCCCATGGCGAGTGGGAAACGCTGCCGCCGCTGTTTCAAAATGAAGCGGAGTACCAGGCTTTTTGTGAGCGCCATGCCACAGCGGATGTGCCCCGCCGCCCCCTGGAGGAGCTGATGGGGCCCGTTTATCTCGGTATTGATGCAGGATCCACCACCCTCAAGGCGGTGGTGATGGACCAGGATGGAGCCATCCTGGATTCGGCATACTTGTCCAACGCAGGCAATCCTGTGCCGGTGATCCGGGAATTTCTCCTTGCACTCTATCAAAAAAGACCGGATATTCCCATTGCCGCGGCCTGTGTGACGGGTTACGGGGAAGATATCATCAAAAATGCCTTCCATGTGGATTATGGCCTGGTGGAAACCGCCGCCCATTTTACAGCGGCCAAACGCTTTATGCCGGATGTGGAATTCATCGTGGACATCGGCGGCCAGGATATGAAATGCTTCCATGTGCGCGGCGGCGTTATCGACAATATTTATTTGAATGAAGCATGTTCCTCCGGCTGCGGCTCCTTTTTGCAGACCTTTGCCAACGCGCTCAATTACGATGTAGAGGAATTCTCCAAATTGGGCCTGTATGCCACTGGTGCGGTGGACCTGGGGTCGCGCTGCACGGTATTTATGAACTCCTCCGTTAAGCAGGCGCAGAAGGACGGCGCCACCACGGGAGATATCTCTGCAGGCCTTTCGGTCAGCATTGTGAAAAATGCAATTTACAAGGTAATCCGTCCTTCCAGTCTGGAAGATCTGGGTAAAAAAATTGTGGTGCAGGGCGGCACGTTTTTGAACGACGCGGTGCTCCGCGCTTTTGAGCGGGAACTGGGCGTCGAGGTGGTGCGCCCCGCGATTGCTGGCCTGATGGGGGCCTATGGCTGTGCGCTGTATGCCCAAAGCATGGCGGCGCCCGGGCAAAAGAGTACGCTGCTCAGCTGTGCGGACTTGGAGCAGTTTACCCATACGGTGCGCTCCGTGACCTGCGGCCTGTGTGAAAACCGGTGCCGTCTGACGGTCAACACCTTTGGCGACGGCGCAAAATACATCGGCGGCAACCGCTGCGAACGGCCGGTTACGAAAAAAGAAGTGTCGGACGAGCTGAATATTTACCGCTTTAAGCAGGATTATATGCGCTCCCTGCGTCCGGTGCCGGGAATGCGGAAAGAGCGTATTGGTATCCCCCTGGGTCTCAATATGTGGGAAATGGCGCCTTTTTGGTATGCGTTTTTCACTGAATTGGGCTTTGAAGTCGTGTTGTCTTCCATGTCCACCCGCGCCACCTTCATCAAGGGGCAGGCGACCATTCCCAGCGATACGGTCTGTTTCCCTGCCAAACTGCTCCACGGCCATGTGGAAGAGCTGATGGATGCGGGCGTGGATGCCATCTATTATCCCTGCATGAGCTTCAATTTTGACGAGCATTTGGGCGACAACCATTATAACTGCCCGGTGGTGGCTTACTATCCCGAAACGATTGCCGCCAACGTGGCCATGCGCAACGGCGTGACGCTGATCAACGATTATGCGGGGCCGCACAAACGCCATGATTTCCCGGAGAAAATGACGCAGATTCTGCAGAATTATTTTAGCGGCATCACCCGCGGTGCGGTAAAGCGTGCGGCGGAGAAGGCCTATGAAGCCCGGGATGCATATCTGGCGGCGGTGCGGCAGAAGGGCGACGAGATTATACAGCATGCCCGCAGCGCAGGAAAGCGCATTGTCTGCCTGGCGGGCCGGCCCTACCATGCCGATCCGGAAATCAACCACGGCATCGATTTGCTGATGACCTCCCTGGGGCTTGCGGTGATCTCTGAGGATTGCCTGAGTGCCAAGGTGGAAAAATTCCCGGTGCATGTGCTCAACCAGTGGACTTACCATGCGCGCCTGTATGCGGCGGCCAAATATGTGGGAACGCAGAAGGATATGGAACTGGTACAGCTCATTTCCTTCGGCTGTGGTCTGGATGCGATTACCTCCGATGAGTGCCGCGCCATTGTGGAGCGGGCCGGCAAAATTTATACACAAATTAAAATTGATGAGATCACAAACCTTGGCACGGTCAAAGTGCGGCTGCGGAGCCTCCTGACGGCGCTGGAGCAGCAGGAGCGGCAGCTTGGCCGTGCGGCCGGGGATGCATGAACAAGTTTATGGAATCTATGTGCGCTGCGCGGCAGTGCTTTTGAAAGGAACAGCTTGCTATGGCAGAATTAAAATACGATAAAAATGGCAGACTTCTTTTTACCAAGGAGATGAAAAAGGAATATACCGTTTTGGTGCCGGACATGCTGCCCATCCATTTCAATATCATGCGCAATATTTTTGTGAATGAGGGGTATAAAGTGGCGCTGCTGGACAATGCCGGCGAACGGGTGAAGCAGCTGGGGCTGAAATATACCCACAATGATATCTGCTATCCGGCGCTGCTGGTTACGGGCCAATTTTTGGATGCGCTGACATCCGGACAGTGGGATCCCCACAAAGTGGCGCTGATTATTATGCAGACCGGCGGCGGATGCCGGGCTTCCAACTATATTCATATCATCCGCAAAGCGCTGGCCCGGGCGGGTTTTGACTATGTGCCGGTGATTTCCTTCAACCTCTCGTTTACGGAGACCAACCCCGGCTTCCATCTGACCATGCCCATTATCCGCCGCATGCTGGCTGGTGTCATCTATGGCGATATGATTATGCTGCTGAGCAATCAGACCCGTCCCTATGAATTGGAGCCGGGAAAGACCGATCAGCTGGTACGGCTGTGGATTGACAATATCTCAAAGCAGTTTGGCCAGTCCAAGGGGTACTCCTTGGCGGAGATGCGGGAGAATTTCAAAAATATTATCCGCAGTTTTGCCAGTGTGCCCCGCAGCAGGGAGAAAAAGGTGCGCGTGGGCGTTGTAGGTGAGATTTATGTCAAATACGCCTCCTTTGCCAACAACGGGCTGGAGAAATTTTTGGCAGACCAGGGGTGCGAAGTCATGGTGCCGGGGCTTTTGGGCTTTTTAATGTTTAAGGTGGACGCCCGCATCCAGGACTTTTTGATTTACGGCGGCAGCCGGGTCAAATATACTCTGGCAAAAAAGCTGCTCAATTATTTGGAAAAGATTGAGCAGGTCTTTATGGAATCCGTGGACAAGTTTTCCGATTTCCTGCAGCTGTCTGCCTATCAGGAAACCAAAGAGCCTATGAAGGGGCTGATTGGTTTGGGCAACCGCATGGGTGAAGGGTGGTTTCTGCCGGCAGAAATGGTGGAACTGATCGTTCATGGTTATGAGAATATCATCTGCACTCAGCCCTTCGGCTGTCTGCCGACGCATATCTGCGGCAAGGGTATGGTGCATAAGATTAAAGACCTCTATCCCGACGCCAACATTGTGCCGGTGGACTACGACTCCGGCGCTACGCGGGTCAATCAGGAGAACCGCATCAAGCTGATGCTGGCAGTGGCCCGTGAAAAATTGTGCAAAGCGTAATATTTAGCTGATAATATACAAAATGGATTCAAGCTCCGCCGAAAAAACCGACCTTCGGCGGAGCTTTTTGCCAAGGAGGAAACAGCAATGCAATTTTACCATTTGACGTTTATGGTGCGGGATTTGGAAAAATCCATGGCTTTTTATCAGGAGTTGGCAGAGCTGCATGTGGTGCGCCGTTTTCGCGCGGGAGACGGCGAGATTGCCTTTCTGGCCAATGGCGAGGGGGAAACGATGATTGAGCTGGTTTGCATGCCGGGCGGAACCCACTTTGAAGGAAAGGGAATGACAGTGTGCTTTCTCTGCGACGATGTTTCCGCTGTTTTGGCCAGGGCCATGGCCATGGGCCTGCATCCGTCGGACCTGCGCAACCCAGACCCGCAGAGTTTGTATTTTTATGTTTATGACCCGAACGGCGTTTCTGTGGAATTTCGCCAAAAGATGTGAGGGATTTTGATGGGAACTGAAAAGCTTTATTATGAAGATGCCAAACTGTGGACCTTTACAGCCGTTGTACGGGACTGCCGGGAAGCAAAAGACGGCTGGGATATTGTGCTGGACCGCACGGCGTTTTATCCGGAGGGCGGCGGTCAGCCCAGCGACCGGGGCACGCTGAATGGCCTGGATGTGCTGGATGTGCAGGAGTGCGGCGGAGAGATTTTGCATCGCCTGGCGCGGCCGCTGCTGCCGGGGGAAGAGGTGCGCGGCCATGTGGACGGCGCGCACCGGTTTGACTATATGCAGCAGCATACCGCGGATCACATTTTGACCGGTGTGATTCACAAGCGTTATGGCTATGACAATGTGGGATTTCATATGGGGCAGGAGAGCACCATGATTGACCTCAACGGGCCGCTGGAGGAAAGCGACCTGGCGGAGATGGAGCGCGTAGCCAATGAGGCAGTCTGGATGGATTTGGCGGTGGAAGCCTCCTGGCCCGAAGAGCAGGCCCTTGCCCAAATGGAATACCGCAGCAAAGGGACGCTGGAGGGCAGCGTGCGCCTGGTCACCATACCGGGGGTTGACGTGTGTGCCTGCTGCGGTGTTCATGTGCGCCGCACCGGTGAAGTGGGCATGATTAAAATCCTGTCCTGCACCAGACTGCGCGGCGGCGTGCGGATTGAATATGTGGCGGGCCGCCGGGCCTACAGGTATTTTGATGCGGTGCAGCTGCAGAATCATCTGATTTCAGTTTCGCTGTCTGCAAAGCCGCTGCGCACGGCGGCGGCGGTACGCCGCCTGCTGGAAGAGCGGGATGCGCAAAAAGAACGCGCTGCCTGTATGGAGCGGAATTATACGGCGGCCCTGGCGGAGCAGTGGCGCGGCCGGGGGGATGCCGTGGTATTTGAAGAGACGCTGGGGGCGGACGGTGTGCGCCGCCTGGCAGATGCCATCAAGGAAACCTGCGACGGCATGGCGCTGGTGTTTTCCGGGACGGATCGCGATGGATACCAATATGCCGCCGCTGTGCGGGATGGAGATGTGCGCGCCTATATGAAGCGTTTCCATGAAGCGTTGGGCGGCCGCGGCGGCGGCCGGGAAGCAACGTTTGTCCAGGGCAGTGTTCCGGCAGCTCGCAGAGAGATTGAAGCGTATTTGAACGGGGACAATGCACTGTGTCGGGAAACACCGTGCGATGAATCATAAAACAAGGCTCCAAAGCATTGCTTTGGAGCCTTGTCTTTGCAGTTAGGGGACAAAAATCTGTACCCAGTAGTGGCCGTAACCGCTGCTGCTTTGCACATAGCCGATACCGACGCCGCCAATGCCTTCCCGCAGGATATTGGCGCGGTGGCCGGTGGAATTCATCCAGCCTTCCATGGTGGCCGCGGCGCTTTCCCTGCCGGCGCTGATATTTTCACCGCCGGGATAATAGGGGATGCCCGCTTCGCCCAGAGCGGTCCAGTAGTTTTGACCATTGGGGCGGGTGTGAGAAAAGTTTTCTGTAATTTCCTCCGCGCGGGTTTGGGCGTAGTCACAGACCTGCGGATCCAGCCGCAGCGTGTTCAGCCCTGCTTTTGTCCGCTCAGCATTGATCAGCTGCAGTATTTCCAGGCGTTTTTCCTGCAGAATGCTGTCTTCGCTGCTCGGTGCATTGTTTTCCGCCTGGGACAACAAGCGCACAAGCACCTCGCAGGCCGAAGCGCGATCCATTTGCGCTTGGCCGGAAAAGGAGCCGTCAGCGCCGGTGCCTTTCAGACAGCCCAGAGCATACATGGTTTCCACCGCAGGACGATACTGCACAGGGATAGCTGCATAATCCGGGATTTCGGCGCGGCTTGCCGCAAGTGCTTCTGCTGACGGCATGGAGATGCCCTTTGCCTGCAAAAGGTTGTACATGATCTGTGCCATGTCATAGCGGGCGGCGGGACGCTCCATGGTGGTGCGGTTCCACTGGCCGTTTTCATAAGCGCTGCCGCTCTGAGTGCCGGAGAGCAGGCCGCTGTGCAGAGCAGTTACTGCATAGGGTTCCCACCAGTAAGTGTAGGGGTCCGCATAAGCGCTCAGCTCCTGGGGAAAAAACAGGCGTGTCAGCATGGTGCAGAACTCCGCCATGGACACTTGGCCGGAAGGGTGAAACTGTCCGCCGCCTATGCCCTGCACAATGCCGCGTGCAGCCATATCTTCAATGGCGGCGTTGGCCCAGTGGGAGGCGGGCACATCCGAAAAAGACTGGGCGGAAGCCGGCGCGGCCAGGCCGAACGACAAAAGCAGAACCAGGCAAAAAGAACATACTTTTTTTCTCATTGGAAAACGCCCCTTTCAATGCAATCTTTGTGTATAGTGTAGCGGAGGCCGAAGCGCTGCGCAAGTCCGAAGCAGTATTTGGCGGAAATTACCGTGCGGTATTTGGCGGCCCCGAAATCCGGTCCGTGCCCGATGTTCGAGGTCGAGCAGGAATTCCTGTTCGACAGCGCCGGATACGAGAGCATAAACTGCGGAAAGTTCTGCATGGAAGCGTGGGATGCAATCAACCGATATGTCTATGCAGCGCTGCAGGGTGGCAGCATTATGAGGGATTGGGCCAACGATGAGAAAATCATGATTGCCTGCTGCAACGATGGCACGCGCCCTGTTATTTTCCGAATCGAACGGATCGATCAGGAGGAATAAGGGGCAAAAATGCGGTCGAGGCTACCAACAGCGGCGACAAAAGCACGGCTGGAAACGGAAAGGCGCTTGGTACACCATTTTGAAAGCGTCTTGATATGATGAGTTTTATAAACGATACGGCTATTCCTGAAAAATTATGTTTATTTTCTCATTGGATTTAATTTTATTTATGGTATATTTATTTAATATAGTTAAAATCAATAAGAAGGGAGAATTAGCTTGGAGACAGATAAAATCCATCAATGGATCCTTGCATTAGAGCCATAGGATGCAACTTTTCTAAAGAATTTTAAATTCGCGAAATATGAAAAATCTAAAATGGATAAAATGAAAGCAAGGGGGAAGGTGGAATTTTCGTGACTTGTAAAAGATACAAAAAATAGTTTACAAATGAAAAGCACTGCAGCAGTTTCAGACAGAAGTGAAACATATGAGGAATGGAAATGAAGGCACTCTGCTTTTTTGGCAGGGCGTTTTTTCATAAATTGATGAGTGCCTATCCAGTTCTGCAGAATTATGATAAAATAAGACAACAGCATCCCCGTTCTTACTGGGCTTTTACTGCTTTTGATGAGCGGGGTATGCCACCATTTTGCTGTGTTTTGCTTATTCTGAGATTGTTTTAACGATTTCAGCGGCAGCTGCCTGCCCGGCAAGCTGCGGCAAAACAGGACAAATCTTAGCAAATTAGGGGGATCTTAAAATATGATACGAGTGCTTTTCGTGTGCTATGGCAATATTTGCAGGAGTCCGATGGCGGAGTTCCTTTTGCGGGATATGGTGCAGAAAGAGGGCCTTGCAGATCAGTTTATCATTGCATCTGCCGCCACCAGCGCGGAGGAAATCGGGAACGGGGTGCATTCCGGGACCCGGAAAATCCTGAGCCGCCTGGGTATTTCCTGTGCGGGAAAAACTGCCCGGCAGATGACACGGGCAGATTATGACCAATGGGATTATCTCATAGGGATGGACACGGGCAATCTCCGCAGCATGCGGCGCATCTGCGGCGGCGACCCGGATGGGAAGATTTACAAGCTGCTGGAATTGGCGGGGATCGACAGAGATGTGGCAGACCCTTGGTATACCGGCGATTTTGAAACTACCTATCGGGATATCTGCCTGGGGTGTGAGGCACTCTTGCGCCGCGTGCGGGGCTGAGTGAGAGCATTGCAGTGTGCTTTTGCAGGGATACGTGCTCCCGACTGGGCGAGCAGAGGGAAACAGGTAAAAAAGCGCTCTGCGCCGGCAATCTGCCGGCGCAGAGCGTTGCATTATCCGGAAAGCGTTTGCGTTAAAACGATAATCAGCGGCATGGTCAGGATAGAAAGCACGGTGCTGAAGGATACCAGACCGACGGACAACTCGGAATCCTGGCCGTAGATGACGGAAAACATGGTACACATGGCGGCGGTGGGAGTACACAGCGCAATCATGCAGGCGCAGAGGGCTGTGGTGTTCATGCCGATCAACAAACCGAAGGCCAGCCCCACCAGGGGAATGATAATCAGCCGCTCTGCCATGGACAGCCATGCACGGGCATCACAGAGAATGGCGCGCAGGTTGGCGTGGGACAGGTGATAGCCGATAACGACCATGGGGAGCGGCGTATTCAGTGCGGCCAGATAATCTACAGGTGCTGCGATCAGTTCCGGCAGTGTGGTTGAGGTAAAGAACAGCAGAAGGCCACAGAATACACCGAGAATGCCAGGATTTGTAATCAGTTTTTTGATCGAGAGCAGCTGTCGGTTGTGTGTCATCATTTGCAGACCGAGGGTCCAGCCGAAGATATTGAACACTGCGAGAAAAGCTGCGCCGAAAAACATGCCGTCTGCTCCCAGAAGGGCGCTTTCCAAAGGAAGGGCCATAAAACCGCAGTTGGAGAAAATTGCGGCAAATCGGTAAACGCTTTCACGGCGCTTGTCGTTATCCCGCAGGGTGAAACGCGCAATAAAATAGGAAATGACAGTGACCACGGTGGCGAAGATCAGGGATTGAAGAAAGGCGCCTGCCAGGGAGACCTCAAAAGTGCGCTGAAAGCTTTGAATCATCACGCAGGGTGTAACCACATACAATACAAAATCGGTGATGCCGGTGACGGCGCTGTCCGCTAGAAACTTAGTTCGTCCGCAGATAAAACCGACGCCAATCAGAAAAAACAAAATGATGACCTGTTGGCCAACTGTTAAAAAATTTGTCAACATAACATTGATGCGCGCCCTTCCGGAAAAATTTGCAATGTATCTATTATAAAAAGATTTTGTGTTGGCTGCAATAGAATAAATTCATAAAATTTGCGCGGGGAGAAGATGTGATTTCTGCCGGAGAAGCGGGGGTATCTAAAAGAGCGGACCTGCCACCAGCATGAGCATGGAAAAGCGGCCAATGAATTTCATTGGCCGCTTTTCCGTGTGACAGATAGAAAATGAGAGAGTAAAATGAAAGGTGTTGAGAGCAAAATATCAGTGTTGCTGTACCGAAAAACGGAGAGGGAACAGCGTTGTTCCGCTATCTCCGCTTTTCATAAAAACTTGGATTTTCTGGTTGGAAGAGCGAAGAAAACCTGATACAGCAAAGTTGTTAACAAATTAACAATCTATATTCTATATAATATATATTTGCACGGAAATGTCAATATCTATTCTGTATTTTTTCTGTTTTGCATAAAAAATAGAAGAAAAATTAGAAATATCTGCTTGCTGTGACAAGAAAACATATTTTGTGACAGAGAAGAAAGGCACGGCAGCTTTACCAGAAAGCCCCGCCGTCCAATAAGACGGCGGGGCTTTGCAGCAGATGAGATCAGAATCGAAAATCCCGGGCACCCTGTTCGATTTCGCCCAAGTATTGGATCACACGATCATGCACCAGTTTTCGGGGAATGCGCTGCACTTCCCGATCAATCATTTCAAGACCGATTTTGCGGGTTTCTTCAGAGGCATAGTCCACCAGATACTCCTTCAGGGTCATCAGAGCATTGGGGTGGCAGCAGTTTTGAATTTCGCCGTTTTTGCACAGAGACATAAAGCGATCACCTGTGCGGCCGGCGCGGTAGCAGGCGGTACAGAAGGAGGGAATATAGCCCAGTTCCATCAGCCAGCGCACTACCTCGTCCAGACTGCGCTGATCGGAGATATCAAATTGCGCGGTGTCCTGAGGGCGAATTTTTTCCTGATAACCGCCCACGGTTGTGCGGGATCCGCCGGAAATTTGGGAAATGCCCAGATGCAGCACCCGCTCCCGGGATGTTTGGCTCTCCCGGGTGGAGACGATCATACCGGTGTAGGGAACGGCGATGCGGATGCACGCCACCAGTTTGGCAAAAATATCGTCGCTGACAGCGTTGGTGAATGTGCCGGGGTCGATGTCATCGGCCGGGCAGATGCGGGGTACGCTGATGGTGTGGGGGCCAACGCCGTGTACGGCTTCCAGATGCTCGGCATGCATCAGCAGCCCGCAGAATTCATAGCGGTACTGCTCCAACCCGAACAAAACCCCCAGGCCCACATCGTCAATGCCGCCTTCCATGGCCCGGTCCATCGCTTCGGTATGGTAAGCATAATCATGTTTTGGGCCGGTGGGATGGAGCTTTTCGTAGTTTTCACGGTTGTAGGTTTCCTGGAAAAGAATGTAAGTACCGATGCCGGCGTCTCTGAGCTTACGGTAATTTTCCACGGTTGTGGCGGCAATATTGACATTGACGCGCCGGATGGCACCATTTTTATGTTTAATGGAATATATGGTGTTGATGCACTCCAAAATGTATTCGATGGGGTTATTGACCGGATCCTCACCGGCTTCGATGGCAAGGCGTTTATGGCCCATATCCTGCAGAGCGACAACTTCTTTGACAATGTCCTCCTGGGTCAGCTTTTTCCTGGGAATATGCTGATTCTGGCCGTGATAGGGACAGTATACGCAGCCGTTGACACAGTAATTGGAGAGATACAAGGGGGCGAAAAGCACAATGCGGTTGCCGTAAAAATCTTCTTTGATTTGCTCGGCCAGCGCAAAAATTTTTTCATTTTCTTCAGGCAAATCACAGCTTAGCAGCACCGAGGCTTCCCGGTGGGTCAATCCGCGATACTGCCGGGCTTTTTCGAGCAATTCTTCCACAAGGGCTTTGTTGTGCTTGTTTTGCTCTGCCCATTCCAGGCTGGCACGAATCTCGGCGTCGTCGATGAATTCTGCGGCACGGAGGGATTTTGCATCGTACATCTTTTAAGACTCCTTTTTCTTCAATTTGACGAGGGGGCTGTCGCCCCGGTCCACAGCGAGAGCATAACCAATGGCGGACAGATGCTTTTGCAGCTGGGCAACGCTTTGAGCAGATTCCTCGCCGGTACAGATTTTATTGTCATAGAGCATATAGTTCTTGCGCACGGACAGGGGGGACAGATTCGGCATCACCACATTGGCACCAGCCAGAATGCCGCGTTCCCGGCCGTCGGCCGCGGCGGTGCCGAGGGCCGTGGTGGCGGGCAGCAGCACCTGTGGGAGCATGAGACGGATACAGGAGAGCAGGAACAATGTTTTTTCCGTGCTCCCCGGCGGGCAGGCGGCAAAGGGGGTGGCGCTGTGGGGGAGAAAGGGACCGATGCCCACCATGTGGGGTTCCAGTTCTTTTAGAAACAGCATGTCCTCTGCGAGATCTGCATCAGTCTGCCCGGGGGAGCCGACCATAAAGCCTGCACCCACCTGAAAACCGATATCCTTTAAAGTCCAAAGACATTCCTTGCGGTGTTCCAGAGACAGGCCGGGAGGATGCAGCCGGCGGTAGTGCTGCGCATTGGCTGTTTCGTGGCGCAAAAGATAGCGGTCCGCACCGGCGTCGAAAAAAGACTGATAAACGCTGCGCGGTCGTTCTCCCACAGAAAGCGTGACGGCGCAGCTGACGAAGCGGGCCTTTATCTGCTCTATGGTTTGGCAGAGCAGGTCATCAGAAAAACCGGGATCTTCTCCGCCTTGCAGTACAAAGGTGCGAAAGCCCAGACGATCCCCCTCGCGGCAGCAAGCGAGAATATCTTCCGGGGTAAGGCGGTAGCGTCTGGCCAGCCGATTGCCGCGGCGGATGCCGCAGTAATAGCAGTCGTTTCTGCAATAGTTGCTGAATTCGATCAGTCCCCGCGTGTAAATGCGGTTTCCGAAATATGTTTTTGCGGTGTTTTGTGCCAGGGCGGTCAGGGTGGCTGCATCTTCCTGCGTATGCTGCGCGAAGAGGGTTTGCCACTGTGCGGCGGAAAGAAACTGCGTGCGCGCAAGCTGATGAATGAGCTGTTGTGTGGACATATCAGATTCCCGTGTCCTTTGCATAAAAAATATAATTTAGTATACTGCACTTTTGATGGAATTTCGTTGCAGACGCAACGAAACAATATGGCGCAATAGGAATTATTTTTCCTGTGCAGCGCGTGTTCATGTGTGAAAGATTGTAAAATGATTTTTGTGGAATTGCAGGATACCGGCATGCTGCATACGTGAGAGTTCCCGGGACAGAGCACTTCGTTCCACACCGAGATAGTCGGCCAGGGCGCTGCGATCCATATCAATGACAATTTGCCGGGATTTTTGTTGATGAATCTGCTGGGAGAAAAATGTGATGAGTTTGTCACGGATAGATTTTTTGGATAAAATTTGGACACGATCGTTAAAACGCAGGCTGCGGTCGGCCATGGAACGGATAAAATTGGCGCCGAAACGGGCGCACAGGGGATCGGCAAAAAAAGCCGGATTGGAGAGAAAGGCGCTTTGCAGCCATAAAACGGTGCTCTCCTGCGTGGATACAGCATAAATGGGCGATTCGGAAACGTCAGAACAGGCCAGAGCCTCGGCAAACAGGGTGCCAGGTGTCACATTGGCCATCACAATGCGGTTACCGTCCATATCATTCATAAATACCTGAACAGCACCGGACAGCAGCAGGGCAAAAGCACTGATCGGATCTCCGGCGGTGATGAGGAAAGAACCTTTCGCATAATGCCGCTCCCCAGCGTGCAGAAGCCGGCACAGCCGGCCGATTTCTTCTGTGGAAATGCCGGAGAATAAAAGAGTAGCGCGCAGAGTGTCCAGTTCCGATTTTTGCATGCTACATCGCCTCCGCCTGGTTTTCTACCAAGTATAACGAAAGTTTTCCACTGCGTCAATCCGGCGAAAACGGGGCTTCTTTGTGAAAGAATGATACAATCAGCTGGGATGCTGATGGAAGTATGTATAAAAAAACAAAAAAGAGAAACAGATTTTTAACGCAACGCGTATGGACGAATGGAGCGGATACTTTTATAATATAAAAAAAGTGTATAGGTTTTGGGGAGAAAAGACACAGAAGAAAACAGGAGGTTGTGAAATGACAGAGCAAAAAGCAACGGTGCCCTTTGAGGGCACACCGGAACAGGCTGAGGCACTGCGTGCGGTGATTGCATCCATCAAAGATGAAAAGGGTTCTTTGATGCCGATTATGCAAAAAGCACAGGAGATTTACGGGTATTTACCTATCCAGGTGCAAACTATGATTTCTGACCAGACGGGGCATCCTCTGGAGGAGATTTACGGCATTGCAACATTTTATTCTATGTTCAATCTCAATCCCAAGGGAAAACATAAAATTTCCGTATGTTTGGGCACGGCATGCTATGTCAAAGGATCAGGTGAAGTGTTTGACAAGCTGCAGGAGCTGCTGGAAATTGAAGGCGGCGAATGTACGCCGGACGGCTTGTTTTCGCTGGATGACTGCCGATGCGTGGGAGCATGCGGCCTGGCGCCTGTGATGCTGGTAGACGATGAGGTCTACGGCCGTGTGGAGATCGACCATCTGCATGATATTCTGCAGAAATATCGCAACCAGTAAAGGGCAGGGGGAGAATTGGCATGAAAATGACATTGAATAAAGTGAAAGAGATGCAGGCTCAGCTGAAAGATACGGTGGGCCTGCGCCCGGCAGAAGCCTCCACAGTCCGTGTGCTGGTGGGCATGGCTACATGCGGTCTGGCTTCCGGTGCGGGAAAGGTGATGGAAGCGCTGAAAAACAGCTGTCAGGCATTGAACCTGGAGCATGTGGAGCTTATTTCCACAGGCTGCATCGGCCTGTGCCAGTATGAACCCATTGTGGAGGTTCTGGCACCTGGCCAGCCGAAGATTACATACATCAAGATGAATCCGGAGAAAGCTGAAGAGGTGGTCAAAAAACATCTGCGCGACGGCCATCCTCTGGGTAAATATACCATGACGTATGCCGATGAAGAGGCACCCAATGTGGATGATGCGCCGATCACTGCGCTGGAGGATACGTCATTCTATAAAAAGCAGGTGCGCATTGCCCTGCACAACTGCGGTGTGATCGATCCGGAAAATATCGATGAATACATTGCCCGGGGCGGGTATCAGGGTCTCGGCAAGGCGCTGACGGAAATGACGCCTGACGAGGTGATCCAGACGGTGCTGGACGCAGGCCTACGCGGCCGCGGTGGCGCAGGTTTTCCCACGGGCATGAAATGGAAATTTGCCTCCGGCAACCGGGGGCATGTGCAGAAATATGTCTGCTGCAACGCCGATGAAGGCGACCCTGGCGCTTTTATGGACCGCTCGGTTCTGGAAGGTGATCCCCATGCAGTTTTGGAAGCTATGGCCATTGCAGGTTATGCCATCGGTGCCAGCCAGGGTTATATCTATGTGCGTGCGGAGTATCCGCTGGCGGTGGCCCATTTGAAAACGGCGATCGAACAGGCGCATGAATACGGCCTTTTGGGTGAGCATATTTTTGGAACGGATTTCAGCTTTGACATTGGACTGCGTTTGGGTGCCGGCGCTTTTGTCTGCGGTGAGGAGACGGCGCTGATGACCTCGATTGAAGGCAAGCGCGGCGAGCCCCGGCCCCGCCCGCCGTTCCCGGCAGTGAAGGGCCTGTTTGGACAGCCCACGATTTTAAATAATGTGGAAACATATGCCAATATTCCCCAGATTATTGTGAAGGGTGCCGCATGGTTCAGTGCCATGGGAACGGAAAAGTCCAAGGGGACAAAAGTATTTGCCCTGGGCGGAAAAATCAACCATACTGGTTTGGTGGAAATTCCCATGGGCACGACGCTGCGGGAAATTGTTGAGGAAATCGGCGGCGGCATTCCCAACGGGAAAAGGTTCAAGGCGGCGCAAACCGGCGGCCCCTCCGGTGGATGTATTCCGGCGGAAAAAATGGATGTGCCCATCGATTACGACAACTTGATCGCCATTGGCTCTATGATGGGCAGCGGCGGCCTGATCGTGATGGACGAGGATTCCTGCATGGTGGATATTGCAAAATTCTTCCTGGGCTTTACGGTGGATGAATCCTGCGGGAAGTGCACACCCTGCCGCATCGGCACCAAGCGTATGTATGAGATGCTCAGCAAGATCACCCGCGGCGAGGCAACGATGAAGGATTTGAATGAACTGGAAGAGCTGTGCGAGTATATCAAGGACAACGCCCTGTGCGGCTTGGGGCAGACAGCGCCGAATCCCGTTCTTTCCACCATCAAATGCTTCCGTGATGAATATGTGGCCCATATTGTGGACAAGAAATGCCCTGCCCGGGTCTGCGAGGATCTGCTGGTGTTTGTTATCAACCCCTCCAAATGCCGCGGCTGCACTTTGTGTGCCCGCACCTGCCCCTCGGGCGCTATTTCCGGCCTGGTCAAAAAGCCGCATTCCATTGATGTCAACAAATGTGTCAAGTGCGGTTCCTGCCTGACACTGTGCCACTTTGGTGCAATTTCCAAGGAATAAGGGGGATTACTATGGAAGAAATTACCATTAAAATTGATGGAAGAGCACTTGCCGTACCCCGGGGCATCACGATTTTGGAAGCTGCCCGCAAAGCGGGAATTGATATTCCCACACTATGCTATATGAAGGATATCAATGAAATCGGTGCCTGCCGCATGTGCGTGGTGGAGGTTGCCGGGGTGAAAACGCTGGTTACAGCATGTGTTTATCCCTGTGACCGGGATGGCATGGAGATCCGCACCAACAATAAGCGTGTGATTGAAGCGCGCAAAAAGACACTGCAGCTGATGCTGTCCAACCACAACTGTAACTGTCTCAGCTGCCTGCGCAGCGGTCGCTGCGAGCTGCAGAATCTGGCCAGGAAATATGCCATTGAGACAACAGAACGCTATGCGGGGGATAAAACGCCCAGCAAAATTGACAGCAGCGCCGTGCACATGATTCGTGACAACAGCAAATGTATTTTGTGCCGCCGCTGTGTGGCTGTGTGCAAAGAAGTGCAGGGGATCGGCGTAATCGGTGCCAATATGCGCGGATTCAAGACCCATATCGGCTCCCCCTTCAAAATGGGGCTGGGAGAAACGTCTTGTGTTTCCTGCGGGCAATGCATTGCTGTGTGTCCCACCGGCGCGCTGCAGGAAAAACATTATATTAATGAAGTGTTTGAGGCGCTCAACGATCCGGACAAAATCGTTTTGGTACAGGCGGCGCCTGCTGTGCGTGCCGCTTTGGGTGAGTGTTTCGGCTATCCTATCGGTACAGATGTGCAGGGTAAACTGGCTGCTGCACTGCGCCGCCTGGGCTTTGACAAAGTGTTTGATACCAATTTCGGTGCAGATCTGACCATTATGGAAGAAAGCAATGAATTCATTGAGCGCATGAAGCAGCGGAAAAATCTGCCGCTTATCACTTCCTGCTCCCCGGGATGGGTCAAATACTGTGAGCATTATTACCCGGAGATGACGGACAACCTCTCCTCCTGTAAATCGCCCCAGCAGATGTTTGGTGCGGTGGCAAAGAGTTACTGGGCGGAAAAGATGGGCGTGGATCCCAAGCGGATTGTGATGGTTTCCGTTATGCCCTGCACGGCGAAAAAGTTTGAAATTACCCGACCGGATGAAAATGCCAACGGTGTGCCGGATGTGGACATTGTTTTGACCACGCGGGAATTGGGCCGTATGATTGAATGTGCCGGCATTGAGTTCGACCAGCTGCCCGATGAAGATTTTGATGCGCCGCTGGGCAGCGGCACCGGTGCGGCGGTAATTTTCGGCACCACCGGAGGTGTAATGGAAGCGGCATTGCGTACTGCAGTGGAGAAACTCACCGGCGAAAGCGCGCCCAGCGTGGAGTTTCAGGAAGTGCGCGGTGTGGAAGGCATCAAGGAGGCGTCCTATGAGATTGCCGGCGTCGGTGTGGTCAGGGTGGCGGTTGCCTCCGGCCTGGTCAATGCCCGCACGCTGCTGGATCGCGTCAGAAACGGAGAGGCAGAGTATCAGTTTATCGAAATTATGGGCTGCCCCGGCGGCTGCGTCAACGGCGGCGGCCAGCCGCAGGTGCCTTACAGCGTCCGCAATTTTGTGGATATTCGAGCCGAGCGGGCCAAAGTGCTTTACGATTTGGATGCGAAAAATCCCCTGCGCAAGTCCCACGAGAATCCGGATATTCAGGAGCTGTATCAAAATTATTTGGGAGAGCCGGGCAGCGAGCGGGCCCATCATCTGCTGCATACAACCTATATTAAAAGAACGATTAATCAGGCGGTTTAACAGCCGGGGCCCCCTTCCATAAAAAGGAAGGGGGCTTTTTTGTCGCATTTGTGCCATTGCATGTGCGGCTGCGATTTGCTATAATACGTTCACAGAGAGAGGAAAAAATTTGCACCGGCCCTTTGTGGTACGGTGAGGGGAGCGTTTGGAATATGATACATATTCTGGGCAGACGAATTGCAGCACTGCTTCTGTGTGCGGTGTTGATTTTTTGCCTGTGTCCTGCAGCGCTGGCGGAGGAAACGGAAACGGTTCCGGAAAAAACTGTGCCCGCTGGAGCGGTGATCAGCGACTGGGCGCTGCAGGAGGTGTGCAGTGCCTATGCATATGGGTTTGTCCCATCGGATATGGATTGGGATATGGATTACAGCGCCGGCATTCGCCGCGGAGATTTCGCAAGGCTGGCGGTGGAGCTGGTTGCTTTTTGCCAGGGAACCGATACGGAGGCCATGCTGGAGGAATATGGGATTGCTGCCGTTTCGGAAGAAGAGACGCAGCCGGCGGAAGACGCAGGCACTGCACCGATATTCAGCGACACCGACGATCCCTATGTGCTTTTGGCGGCAAAACTGGGCATTGCAAAGGGCAGCAACATCGGCACTTTTCGGCCGGAGGGACTTTTGACACGGGCAGAGGCTGCTGTTATGCTGCAGCGCTGCATGGCGTTTTTGGGACGCGGTGAGGCCAATGCTGTGCCAAAGCGGTTTTCCGATGCCTATATGATTCCGCGCTGGGCCGTGGAGGGCGTCAAATACAGTTCCGGCCGCACCACAGCGGATGGAAAGGCCCTGATGGGCGGCATTTGGGGGGAATTTCTGCCCCAGAACACCTATTCTGTGGAGCAGGCGATTATCACACTGCTGCGCTGCTATGAATCTCTGGGTGTGGATACGGTTTACGACGGCTGGAGAGATGCGCCGGGGTATGACACGGTGCAGGTTACCCTGTCCTTTGGCGGAGACTGTACTTTCGGCCGCATGCGCGGCGGTGCTTATGCAGGTTCGTTCGATGAGATGTACGACAAACAGGGAGCGGCCTATTTCTTCAGCAATGTGAAGGAATTTCACAGCGATGATTTGACGATGGTCAATTTTGAGGGAGCGCTGACAACTTCTGATCAGCCCCGGGAACAGAAAGAATTTATTTTCAAAGGCCGGCCGGAATACGCGAAAATATTGGAAGCGGGCAGTGTGGATGTGGCGTGCATCGCCAACAACCATGCCCGGGATTACGGCGATCAGGGCCTTGCGGATACCATCCGTTATCTTTCGCCCTATGTGGCGGTATCCGGTTACGATTATCAGCCGGTGCTGACAGTGAAGGGCGTGAAGGTGGGCTTTGCTTCCAACCTGGGCTGGAGCTTTGATGCCAGCCAGAAGCGGTTTATTACCAATGCCATTGCGAATCTGCGCGCAAAAGGCGCGGAGATCATCGTATTCAATTTCCACTGGGGCGAGGAGCGGCAGTATCGCAGCAACGCCACCCAGCGCGCCATTGCCCATTATTGCATCGACAGCGGGGCGGATTTGGTCATCGGCCATCATCCCCATGTGGTGCAGGAGGTGGAGACCTACAAGGGCAAACAGATTGCCTATTCTTTGGGAAATCTTTCCTTTGGCGGGAATCGGAATCCTGCTGACAAAAATTGCCTGATTTTCCAGCAGACCTTTACCGTCGGGCTGGAGAGCCGCGCGGTGGAGGGCAGCTCCTACCGGGCAGTTCCCTACAAGGTTTCATCGGTGACTTACCGCAATGATTACCGGCCCACACCAGCATAAAGAAAAGAAAGAGGCAGCAGCATGGAATTATATCGCGGCCGCCCGGAGGATGCGGCACAGCGCCTGGAAAAAGAGCGGCGCACCTATGACCTTTTGGACAGCCTGGGCATTGCCTATTGGCGCACCGACCATGAGCCGGCGCAGACCATTGCCCAGTGCAATGATATTGATGCGGTTTTAGACGTTGTAATCTGCAAAAATTTATTTTTGTGCAACCGGCAGGAAACGCAGTTTTACCTTTTGATGATGCCGGGAGATAAGCCTTTCAAAACCAAGCAGCTTTCTGCGCAGCTGGGCGTGGCCCGGCTGTCCTTTGGAAAAGCAGAAGCGATGGAGCGTCTGCTGGATCTTACCCCCGGCAGCGTGAGTGTGATGGGGCTGATGAACGATCCGGATTGCCATGTGCAGCTTCTCATCGATGAGGATGTGCTCAAGGATCCTTTTATCGGCTGCCATCCCTGCATCAACACCAGCAGTTTAAAGCTGGCTACCCGGGATCTTTTGGAGATTTATCTGCCCGCGGTGCATCACGAACCAATCATCGTCCATTTAGAAAATTTAGATACAATGGAGGAATAAAGCTATGATGAAATTTTATGGAACCATGATCTGCAAGGAATGTGTGGAGGCCCGGGAATGGCTGCCCGCTGCCGGCATTCAATTTGAATATGCCGACATCACCGTGGACATCGCAAAAATGCGGGAATTTCTGCATCTGCGGGATACGCGCAAGGAATTTGATGCAGTGAAGAAAAACGGCGGCATCGGCATTCCCTGCTTTTTGAAAGATGACGGCAGCATTGTGATCGGTGTGAAAAATCTTTTGGAAGAAACCAAAGGATGAAGCGGGAAATTGCGGCCCTTTCCATGCATGAGCTGCGGGTGACGTCTGTTTACACTGGGTCTATCGGCGATTTTCGCTATCGTTTCCATATGGAATTTGATTCCGATGAAGTGGAGGTTGCCACCTACACCAAATGGTGCTACGAGAAGGCAACAGATGTAGAGAGCGCTACCTTTACCATTGAAAACGGCGATTTGAGTGCGCTGAAAGAGTGGCTGAATGCGCAGTATTACAAGTATTTTCCGGATGCTCCGGCAGAATGAGGAGGACGGATATGCTCGTCGGAAAAGAAGTGATTCATGAATACCGGGGCCGGGGCACGGTGATGGCGGTGGAGAACGGCCGCATCACCGTGCGCTTCGGCGCGGATTACGACCTGGAGTTCCCCTACCCCGGGGAATTCCGCCACATGCTGCGTCTGCGGGAGTATGACCCGGAGGCCCAGCGTCAGATCGACGCGGATATCCAGAAAGAACGTATGGCGCGGGCGGAAAGCTACCGGCGGCAGCGGAGAGGAGAGTAAAGCATGGATCTGCTGATGAAGAACCTGTTTGTTGTGGTGAAT
>CAJFVV010000015.1 GCA_904420565.1 Candidatus Pseudoscillospira faecavium | reverse complement strand
GGCAGCGGGTGAAGGATTCGAACCCTCACAAACGGAGTCAGAGTCCGGTGTGCTACCATTACACAAACCCGCTGTGTTCCGCAGAACGTTACTTATTATAGCGTGTTCTGAGGAAATGTCAATAGAAAAATGAAAAAAATTGAAAAAATTTATCGATGAAAAATCAAATTACCGATGGCTGTCCTGCAGGCGCTCCTGTAAAGCATTGGAAAGCCGGGCAAATTCTGCCAGTCCCAGGGTTTCGCCGCGGACAGCAGGGGAAAAGCCGCAGCAGTCCAAAAGCGCGGCCAGCTCCGTTTTGGGGATCTGGGTGCCGAAAGCGGAGGCAAGACCGTTGACCAGGGTTTTCCGGCGCATGGCAAAGGCGGCGCGTACCACCCGGAAAAAAAACACAGAGTCTGCAATATCCACGGGAGGATTTTTCCGCAGGGTGCAGCGCAGTACCGCCGAGGTTACCTTAGGTTGCGGTGTGAAACAGTGAGGCGGGACGTCAAAGAGCAGCTCTGGTGTGGTGTGGAACTGCATGTAGACAGAAAATGCCCCATAGGCTGCACTGCCCGGGACCGCGCAGATGCGCTGGGCCACTTCCTTTTGAATCATCACCGTCAGGCACTCAAAGCACTGGCTGTCAATCAGGGCAGATAAAACCGGCGTGGTGATATTGTAGGGAAGGTTGGCGCAGACAAGGGGTGTCAAACCGGAAAACTGCTCCGCGGCCAGAGCAGGCAGGTTGAGTTTGAGAATGTCACCGTGGATGACTGTCACATTCTCATATGGCGCCATGGTTTCGCTGAGCACGGGCAGAAGCCGCCTGTCCAGCTCTACCGAAACCACTTTTTGGGCGCGCTTGGCCAGCTGCTCGGTCAGGCAGCCAATGCCCGGCCCGATTTCCAGTACGCCGCAGCTTTTGTCTGCACCGCAGTTTTCAGCGATGGAATACGGCACGCTGGCATCGATCAAAAAGTTTTGCCCCATCGCTTTGGAAAAATGAAAACCATGCCGATCCAGCAAGGCGCGGATGTCTTTCAGATTGCAAAGATCCATGTTATCGCTCCTGTCTGTCCTTTGGTGGGGATAGTATAGCATAGTTTCTGTATACAGGCAAAGGCAAAATAACATCCGACGCAAAACAGCCTCCCGGCAGCGCCGGGAGGCTGTTTTTTCATATCAAATTCAGTTCAGCACATACACGGTGCATGTGCGGCGCCCAAACTGGACGCATTCGCCGTAGGTATTATAGAATAAATCCACTTTGTTGCCCTTGATGGCGCCGCCGGTGTCGGCTGCCACAGCCATGCCATAAACGATGCTGCCGTTGGGGGTTGTGATATACAGTTTGCTGCCCAAAGGAATGACCTTGGGATCCACAGCCACGCATCCCACAGAAACAACGCGGCCCGATGCCGTGTGGGCGCCGGCCTTGGCGGTATATGCGGTGGCATTTGCAGTGATGACCTTGGAATAAGTCAGCGTGTTGCCGGACTTGAAAGTCAGAACGCCGCTGCCGTCGCTGTTGCGGGCATCGGAAGCGATGCGGTCACTTGAAGAGATGGTGGCGGATTTGGTGCCGTACTCCACGATTTCTGCAGTGGGGGCGGTGATCACTTCTGAGGAGACGGGCTCACGGGAAATTTCCACGCCGTCTTTGTAGGTGATGGAATATGTGACCAGAGCGGAACCGTTTTTGCCTTCCTGCTTCACGTTTTCCTTGCCCTTTGTCATGGATGCATTGGCTACGCGCTCAGTGGTGTAGGTAATGGGTTCAACGGCCTCGGCGGTACCATAGGTGTACTGGGTGACTTCAATCAGCATGCCGTCTTCCGTGTAATTGGACAGGTCAACGGAAACTTCATCTGTTTCGCCGACGGGGATATTCATGCGCGCAAGCAGCTCTGCGACGGTTTCATCACAGGCCTGCGTATGCAGTGTAGCGCCCAGATAACGGATGGCGACATCCTGACCGCGCACAATGGTAATTTCCACGGTGCCGTCTGCGTTGCTTTCGGAGGTGATCTTATCGGAAGAAGACACCTCAATTCCGGCATGCTCTACCACCGAAGAAGGAGAATAACTGCTGCTCTCCACTGTGGTGCGGGTGGTGCCGTCGTCGATGATATACACGGCCTTTGCGCTGACGATGCCGGAGGCGGCGCCCAGCGTCAGGCCCATCATCAGGACGAATGCAACGATACGCCGGACCGGACGTGTGGAAGTGCGGCCGGCAGATATGTGTTTCAACATAAAAAACCTCCTGAATGTTCTGTGCAGACAAACGCTGCGCAGAGTACTGAAACCATAGTTTCCAGTATTTGGAAACTGCTGATCTTGGTGCAAATCAAACGGAAACAAAGTTGTAACTTTTGTTACCTGGCTCAAATACAAGCCATAGTATACATTCAAACTCCACATTTGTCAAGTTTATGGGATATAAAACAGTATTTATCCCCCACTTTGACATAAAATGCTGTAAACTTATATGAAAATTCTGTTAAAAGTATATGCAATAGTTACAAAATAATTACAAATCGAATGAGAAAAATTAAATTATGGTAACCTGTTATCAAAAATAGGGAAAAAGGAAAAAATTCTTTATTTTTTAAAAATAAATCAGCAGAAAAGAAAAAATTGAACTGGAAAATAAAGGAAAAAGCTGCGCCGTAAGGCGCAGCTTGAACAGAATTTGTCATTTATTTTTTCTGAAATCCTTCCTGGGATAATTCTTCCAGCGCAGCAGCATAGATTTTTTTCCCTTTTTTATCCAGTGTGGCGGGGTCAAAATCTGCCATCATGTCCGGCCTGCGGCGGAGGGTACGTTTGTAGGATTCTTTTTTGCGCCACTCGGCGACCTTTTGATGGTTGCCGGAGAGGAGAATTTCCGGCACGTGCCGGCCGTGCCATTCCTCCGGCCGGGAGTATTGGGGATATTCCAGCAGGCCGTCCCAGTGGGATTCCTCCATATAGCATTCAGCGTCAGGCAGTACACCTGGCACCAGACGGCACACGGCGTCTGCAAGGGCCATGGCGGGAATCTCTCCGCCGGTGAGCACGAAATCGCCCATGGAAATCTCCTCGTCCACGCATTCTTCAATAAAGCGTTCGTCGATGCCTTCATAATGCCCGCAGACCAGCAGCAGGCGGTCGTAGTCTGCCGCCAGACGCTTGGCGGTTTCCTGACGGAAGGTCTGGCCGCAAGGGGAGAAATAAATGGTGTGAATGCGCTGGCCTGCCTCGTCGCAAATGTGCTTCCAGCATTGATACAGCGGGTCGGCCTGCATCACGGCGCCCCGGCCGCCGCCATAGGGGTAGTCATCCACCTGTTTTTGCTTGTTGCGGGTATAATCCCGGATCTGGTGGCACTCAATGCGGATGTAGCCGCGCTCCGCCGCGCGGCCGAGAATGGATTCGTTGAGCACATCTCCCACTGTGTCCGGGAACAGAGTCATAATATCAATTCTCATCCGTTGCCATCCCCTTCAGCAGGTGTACGGTCATTGTGCCGGCCTCCAGGTCGGTATCTGCAATCACAGACGGCACTGCGGGAATCAGATATTCCTTTGCACCCCTGACCACCAGCACATTGTTGGCGGGATAAACAAGAACATCGGTAATGCTGCCGATTGCCGCGCCTGTGGCGCTGTCGAGCACCGTAAGGCCGATGAGTTCTGCATTCAGATAGCGGCCTTCCGGCAGATGCATCTCTTCCCGCCGCACGGACAGGATTTTGTTTTTCAGATGGAGTGCAGCGTCCATATCCTCCACACCGGGCAGGGTCAGCAGCACATTGCCCTTATGCAGGCGCACACTGACAGGCGTTACGGGCGCGCCGTCAAGATAGAGTGTGTGAAAATCCAGAAACTGCTCCGGGCTGTCGCACCAGGGCTGCACTTTTAATTCACCGCGGACGCCATGGGTATTAACAATTTGGCCGACTTCAATATAAGTAAGCTTCATGGGTGGAACTCCTTGTCTGAATCTAAAAATAAGTGTTTTTATTATATAAGGAAAAACAGATTTCGGCAAGGGTGGATCTGCAGAAGCATTCGGCGGGTGTTTGCAAAAATAGTCGTCCGTAGTATAATAAAAAACATTCGATCTTGGAAAAGGGGAAAAGAGGCTATGAAGGTAATTGATCTGACACACACAATTCGGGAGAACATGCCGGTTTACCCTGGCACAGAGCAGCCCCGCTTTATTCCGGCCAACACCTATGGACGCGATGGGTTCAAAGAAACACTTTTGCAAATGTACACACACACGGGGACGCATTTGGATCCGCCTGCCCATCTGTATGCAGATGGAATGACACTGGATCAGTTCCCGGTCAGTCAGTTCATCGGAAAAGCATTGGTGATCGACTGCCGGGCACTTCAGCAGGGCGATGCCATTACCATGGAGGTTCTGAAAGGCTATGGGGAAGAGCTCACATGCGCCGAATTCCTGCTTTTTCACCTTGGATGGGATAAACGATGGGGAACTGCCTCTTATTTTGAGGATTATCCCTGTGTGGATGAAGAGGTCCTTGATTTTATTGTGTGCGGAGCATATAAGGGAATTGGTTTTGATGTAATTGGGTTGGATCCCATTGCTGACGCTGCACTGCCGCGTCATAAGAAGCTGTTTCAAAACAACAGAATCATCAATATTGAAAATCTAAAAAACCTTGAATTGTGCGGATCCCATCTTTTTTGGTTCAGCTGCTTTCCACTGAAGCTTGAAAATAGCGATGGTTCACCCGTGCGGGCCGTCGCGTGGTTTGAGTGAAAATCCGGTGTATGGAAAGCAGTGCAGAAAAGGCTGCAGCAGGGAAAGCAGCGTTTTCTGCTGCGGTTATGGAACTTGTTTTCAGGCCATAAATATGAACATTCTTTGCATAAAATATGTCTTTTTTGTAAACATTAGCACTCTCTCCTTGACAGTGCTAATTTTCGGGATATAATAAAGATGTACCAAGAAAGAAGGCCTCAAAAGGACCTCCGAACGGGCAATCTTGAAAAGAATGAATGGAGGAATGATTTATGTTGCCTAGCATTTTTGGTGGAAACATGTTTGATGATTTCTTTGGTAATGCGTTTGACCGCAATTTCTTTGGCGGGGATGCCGGAAAGGCATTGATGAAGACTGATGTGAAGGAGCACGATGACTGCTATCAGGTAGAGATGGATCTGCCTGGCTTCCAAAAGGAAGATATCTCTGTGGATCTGAAGAATGGCTATCTGACAGTGAATGCAACCAAGAACATGGATAAGGGTGAAAACGACCAGAACGGCCGTTACATCCGTCAGGAGCGCTATGCCGGCTCCTGCAGCAGAACCTTTTATGTCGGGGATCTCAAGCCCGAGGAGATCAAGTGCAAATATGATTCGGGTGTGCTGCAGCTGACGATTCCCAAGAAAGACGTCGCTGTTATTGAAAATCCGAGCCGGATTGCCATTGAATAAGCTCCGGTCGTATCTTCTGCAAAGCAAGTGCCGGCTGCTGAAAGCAGCCGGCACTTTTTTGTAGGTTATATAAAAGTATGGCTGTCAGCGTGGATTTTATGCGACTGATCCTGTATACTGAAAAGCAAATTGCAGTGAAGGAGTACCTTTTATGCAGTATCGTATATGTGATAAAACAGGAGAGCGCATTTCGGTTTTGGGCTATGGCTGCCTGCGCTTTTCCAAGAGCGGCTTGGGCATTGACCAGAAGAAAACGGAGCGGGAATTAACGCTTGCTTTTGAACAGGGGGTTAATTATTATGACACCGCCTATATTTATCCAGGCAGCGAGGAGGCTCTGGGGAAATGGCTTTGCCAGGGTTATCGGCACAAAGTATATGTGGCGACCAAAGCGCCCCAGTATATGCTGAAAGATCTTCAGGCATTTGACCGCTGCCTTGCGCAGCAGCTGCAGCGGCTGCGTACCGATTATATTGATTATTATCTTCTCCATATGCTCAATGATCCGGCCCAGTGGCGCCGCCTGTGCGATTTGGGACTGGAAGCGTGGCTTGCCCGGCAGCGGGCGGCCGGAAAAATCCGCCATGTGGGATTTTCTTTTCATGGTGGGACAGCGCACTTTCAACAGATTTTGGATGCATACGATTGGGACATTTGTTATCTGCAGTATAACTATTTGGATGAGACCAGCCAGGCTGGTGTGCGGGGAGTGCATTATGCCGCCCAAAAGGGCGTCGGCGTTGTGGTGATGGAACCGCTGCGGGGCGGACGCCTTGCCGGAAAGCTGCCCAAAGCGGCAAAAGCGGCGTTTGCCCGGGCACCGCAGCAGCGTACGCCCACGGATTGGGCACTGCGCTGGCTGTGGAATCAAAGGGAAATCCTTTGCGTGCTTTCCGGCATGAATGATACCACCCAGATTCTGGAAAATACGGCGACAGCGGACAGTGCCGTTGTAGGGGAGCTGACGGAGCGGGATCAGGCTATGTTTGAAGAAGTGCGCCGGATACTCCGCAAAAGCACGAAGATCGGCTGCACGGGATGCGGTTATTGCATGCCCTGCCCGGCGGGAGTGGATATTCCGGTGTGCTTCCGGGCCTATAATGATCGCTGCAGTGAAGGCTGGTATACAGGCATCAAGGAATATTTGATGTGTACCACTTTGAAAAAAACGCCGACCAATGCTGCGTTGTGTGTCGGCTGCGGCAAATGTGAACAGCATTGCCCGCAGGGGCTTGAGATCCGCAAGGGGCTGCGGGAGGTTCAGCGGCAGATGGAGGGACCGATTTATTACCTTGCCGGAAAAGTTCTGAAAACAGTGGCAAAGTATTAAAGGGTTTCGTGTTGATGTGTAATGGCGATACCCGGAGTGATCGAACATTGACAAATAAGTGGAAAAATGATATGCTTTTTTAGTCCGAAATCGTACTATAAAATAGGAAACGGACCTGCACTGCCTGGCAGATGCTGCAAGAGAAAGAATCATTATGGGGGAAATTATGAGAATCCAATTATCCGATCATTTTACCATGCGCCGTTTGCTGCGTTTTACGCTGCCGTCCATTGTCATGATGGTGGTCACCTCCATTTACAGTGTGGTGGATGGCTTGTTTGTAGCCAATGTTGTAGGCAGCAATGCGCTGGCTTCAATCAATATTGTGATGCCCATGTTTTTGATTCTGGGTGCCTTTGGATTTATGATGGGCAGCGGCGGCAGTGCGGAAGTGGCCAAAACTATGGGAGAGGGCCGGGAAGATGATGCCAAAAGCTACTTTACAACGCTGACTATCGCCGTGGCGATTCTTGGCGTAATTTTGACAGCAGCTACCATTTTCTTTATCCGGCCCCTCAGCTATTTTATGGGAGCCAGTGATTTGCTGATTGAAGATTGTGTGATCTACGGCACTATCTGCCTGATCGGCAATATCCCCTATATGCTGCAGACCTTTTTCCAGACCTTTTTTATCACAGCGGAAAAGCCGAAGCTGGGCATGGTGCTGACCATTGCCAGCGGTGTGACAAATATTGTGCTGGACTGGCTGTTTATTGTCGTGTTTCAGTGGGGGATTGCCGGTGCGGCTGTGGCAACATCCATCGGTTATGCAGTGGGCGGTTTTCTTCCGCTGTTGTATTTTGCGCGGAAAAACAGCAGCCGGCTGCATTTTGTCAAGCCGCATGTGCATTGGCGGATGCTGCTGCACAGTGCAGGCAATGGCTCTTCGGAGATGGTGTCCAATGCCTCGCGGGCACTGACCACATTCCTGTTTAATATCCAGCTGATGCGGCTGGTGGGAGAAGCAGGCGTCAGTGCCATCACCATTATGCAATATGTCAACTTTGTGTTCATTGCAGTAATGATTGGTTTCTCTGTGGGCAGCGCGCCGGTTATCGGTTATCATTATGGTGCGCAGAACCAAACGGAATTGAAAGGCTTGTTCCGCATTTGCATGACCTTTATCGTTACTGCATGCCTCTGCATGTTTGCGCTGTCTGAGTTGGCAGCAGGTCCGCTGGTTGCCGTCTTTGCGGATTCGCAAAGCTTATATGAAATGACATTGTGGGGCTTTCGCCTGTTTGCCATCTCCTTTGCTGCGGTTGGTATTAATATTTTTGCTTCTGCCTTTTTCACGGCGTTATGCAATGGTGCGGTGTCTGCGTTTATTTCTTTTATGCGCACGATTGTTTTTGAAGCAGGCGCGGTGTTGTTGCTGCCGGTATTCTTTGATTTGAACGGTGTTTGGATTGCATTGCCGGTAGCAGAGGGGCTGGGTGTTCTGGTTTCTGTGATTTGTCTGGTGATTTTCCGCAAGCGGTATCATTATATATAATAAACCAGAGAACCATGCCGTGCTGCAAGCGGTGCGATTCTCTGGCGGAAAGAGTTGGGCACGGCCAGCAGATGCTGGCCGTGCCCAATTGTGTTTATTCTACAATATCAACCGAAACCTTGAGGCCGGTGCGCTGTGCATAGGAACGCATCAATGTGCGAATTTCCTTGGCAATCCGGCCTTGGCGGCCGATGACCTTGCCCATGTCCTCAGGGGCGACGCGCAATTCCAGCGTCACCTCTTCGTCGCCGGGAATTTCCGTCACGCTGACGGCGTCGGGATGATCCACCAGGTTTTTGGCGATGTAGAGCAACAGTTCTTTCATGCCAATCCCTCCAGATTACATAGCCTTTGCTTTTTTCAGCAGGCCTCTGACGGTCTCGGTGGGCTGAGCGCCGGTCTTGATCCATGCCTCTGCGCGCTCCAGATCGATTTTGATCTCAGCGGGATCGGTGCAGGGATTATAAGTGCCGATCTCCTCGATAAAGCGGCCATCGCGGGGATAGCGGGAATCGGCGACTACTACTCTGTAAAACGGTGCGCTCTTTGCGCCCATTCTGCGCAGTCTGATTTTAACCATGATACATTCACCTCCAAATGATTGATCCATCAATTCTTATATAAATGCGTCGATCATAAAGATCAAAGCTACATTTATCATGTCGGGGCCTGTCAGCGCAGGCGCTTTTTGCGGCCAAAACCGCGCAGTCCGCCGCCGAAGCCGCCCAATCCGCCGAGTTTTCCGCGGTTTTTGTACATTTGCTTGGCCAGCTGGTTCATCATGTCGTATTGCTTCAGCAGCTTGTTGACATCGGAAACCTCCAGCCCGCAGCCCGCAGCGATGCGCCGTTTGCGGCTGGCGTTCAAGACATTGGGGTTTTCCCGCTCGTAAGGCGTCATGGACAAAATGATGGCCTCGCTGTGGCTCAGCACTTTGGGATCCAGCTCAGCGCCCTCCAGCTGCTTGCCCACGCCGCCTGGCAGCATGGATGCAATTTGGGAGAGGTCGCCCATTTTTTTCATTTCCCGCATTTCGTCGAGAAAATCAGAAAGGCTCAGGCGGCTTTTCTTCAGCTTTCGATCCAGCTCTGCCGCTTTCTTCTGGTCAATGGTCTGCTCCGCTTTTTCGATCAGAGAGAGCACATCGCCCATGCCGAGGATGCGTGAGGCCATGCGGTCTGGGTGGAAAGGCTCGATCATATCCAGCTTTTCGCCGGTGCCGGCAAATTTGATGGGTTTGCCGGTGGTGGCCTTGATGGAAAGAGCTGCGCCGCCGCGAGCATCGCCGTCCAGCTTGGTCAGCACCACGCCGTCGATGCCCAGCGCCTCGTCAAAGGCGGAGGCTGCATTGACTGCGTCCTGACCGGTCATGGCGTCGACCACCAGCAGAATTTCATTGGGATGGACAGCAGCCTTGATGTTCTTCAGTTCGTCCATCAGCACTTCATCGATGTGCAGACGGCCTGCCGTATCCAGAAAAACGATGTCGTTGCCGTAATCCTTTGCATGGCGGATAGCCGCTTTGGCAATTTCCACGGGGTCGCTCTGCCCCATTTCAAAAACCGGCAGTTCCAGCTGTGCGCCGACCACTTTCAGCTGCTCAATGGCTGCGGGACGATAGACGTCGCAGGCGACCAGCAGCGGGCGCTTGCCGTAGGTTTTGCGCATCAAACCGGCCAGCTTGGCGCAGTTGGTGGTTTTGCCGGCGCCCTGCAGGCCCACCATCATCACAACCGTGGGCGGGTGGGAGGCCATGGCCAGCTTTGCGTTGGTGCCGCCCATCAGCGTGGTCAGTTCTTCGTTGACGATTTTAATAACCTGCTGGGCAGGGGTCAGGCTGTCCAGCACATCGCTGCCGACGCAGCGCTCCGTTGCCGCAGCCACAAAATCTTTGACGACCTTATAGCTGACGTCCGCTTCCAGCAGGGCCAGACGCACCTCGCGCATTGCTTCACGGACATCGTTTTCAGAAAGGCGGCCTTTGCCGCGCAGTTTTTTGAACGCGGCGTTCAGTTTTTCGCTCAGACCTTCAAATGCCATGCTCTTGCTCCTTCAGCGTTTTCACCGATGAGAGAATCGTCGTTGTTTTCTCGGTAATCTGTTCATTGTCGTATTGATGCCGGTTGATGGCTTCGATCTCTGCGGCTGCCTGTTCAATGGCGGCAACCGCGCGGCGTGAGCGCATGAACCGGTGGATGATGCCCGTGCGGTCCTCCACATCGGTCATCACCGCTTCGGCACGGACAATCACATCCCGCACACCCTGGCGGGAGATACCGTAATTTTCAGCAATTTCTGTCAGGGAAAGATCTTCATTATAATAGAGATCAAAGAACTCTTTTTGCCGGGGAGTGAGTAATTCTCCGTAAAAATCGAAAAGCATCGTCATGCGATACGTTTGGTTTTTCATGGAGAGCACCCCTCTTTCTGTAAAGCGAATCAGCTTTACAACGTTTTGTATTTTACTAAAATCTCATGGCACTGTCAAGGGGGAAGTTGGAGAAAAAACCATCTTTTTTTAAAAATCCAGCGTGTTTTTGCTTCTTTCGCCGGTCGATTTGCAAAGATTCTTTGAAATGGCTTGTGAAACGCGGCGAAAATCGGTATAATACTTCACGTATGCAATCAAAACACGAGCGCAACAGGCGCTGCAGGAGGAGTGAAACCATGGAGATGATTCGCCGGAGGCTGCTGCCCGGCGTTTGCCTGACGTATCTTCAGGAGCATAAATTCAAAACCAATGTCTTGTCTGCACAGCTGATCGTGCCGCTGAACAAAAAAACAGCGTCCGCCAATGCGCTTTTGCCGGCGGTGCTGCGCCGCGGCACGGCGCGTTATCCCGACATGCAGGCGTTGTCGGCTGCGCTGGACCGGCTGTATGGCGCGCGGATCGACTGCACGGTGCGCAAAAAGGGAGAAAACCAGTGTGTTGGCTTTGTGGCCAGCTTTATTGATGACCGCATTGTGCCGGGTGGAGAAAAGCTGCTGGAGCCGGTGGCGGAGCTGCTGGGTGATCTCATTTGCAACCCTGCTACCCGCAGCGGCCGCTTTATCCCGGAATATGTGCGGGGCGAACGGGTCAATCTGGTTGACCAGATTCGCGGGCAGGTCAATGATAAACGCACGTATGCATCGCTGCGCCTGATGCAGGAGATGTGCGGCGCCGAGCCCTATGGCGTGAGCCGTTTGGGCAGCGCCCAGGAAGCGGAAAAGCTGGGGCCCAAAAAGCTGTATGGGCAATATACCACGCTGCTGGCCTCCGCGCGTCTGGAGCTCTTTTATTGCGGCAGTGCGGAGCTGCACCGCATTGAGCAGGCGCTGCTTTCTGCGTTCAGCACGTTGCCCCGCGCAGAACTGGTGGAAGCAGCCCAGACGCTGCCCCATGTGCCGGCGGAGAAACCTCGCTATGTGACAGAAGAGATGGATGTGACCCAGGGTAAGCTGGCCATTGGATTTTCCAGTACATCGCCGGACTATCCGGCATTGCTGCTGTTTAATATGATTTATGGCGGCAGTGCCAATTCCAAGCTGTTTTTGCATGTGCGGGAAAAGGAATCCCTGTGTTATTATGCGGCATCGGTGCTGCACCGGCAGAAAAATCTGATCACTGTGTCCAGCGGCATTGAGGTGCAGAATTATCATAGGGCATTCGATGAAATTATGGCGCAGCTGGCGGCGGCTCAGCGCGGCGAGATCGCCGATTGGGAAGAGGCGGGCGCACGGGGCACGATGCGCCATGCCCTGCGTGCCATGGGCGACAGCCTTGGGCAGATGGAAGACTTTTATCTGGGCCAGGCGGCTGCCGGAACAGCGGAAACCATTGAGAGCCTAAGCGCGGAACTGGATGCCGTGACCCGGGAGCGTATGCTGGCGGCTGGCGGGGGCATTGCGCTGGATACCGTGTATTTCCTGAAAAATCAAGAGTCCGGGGAGGTGGAAGCGCCGTGAAGGAAACGGTATATCAACGCTTGGAGGAACGGGTTTTTCGGGAAACCTGCGCCAACGGGCTGCGCCTGATTTTGGTGCCCAAGCGTGGCTTCAGCAAATGTTATGCATTTTTTGCCACAAAATACGGGAGCATGGACATGCATTTTTCCCTCAATGGCGTGCGGAAGGAAACCCCTGCCGGCGTGGCCCACTATTTGGAGCATAAAATGTTTGATACCAAGGAGGGCAATGCGCTGCAGGAACTGGCCAAGTTGGGAGCAGAGCCCAATGCGTTCACCAGTGATGCCATAACAGGCTATTATTTCGAGAGCACGGAGCATTTTGAAGAAAGCCTGCGTATTCTGCTCTCTTTTGTTTCGGTGCCGTATTTCACGGCGGAAAGCGTGGCCAAGGAACAGGGGATTATCGGCCAGGAAATCCGCATGATTGAGGATGATCCTCAATGGCAGGTGTATGCAAATCTGCTGCGCGGGCTGTATCAAAATCATCCCGCCCGCATCCCTGTGGCGGGCAGCGTGGAATCCATTGCGCAGATCACTGCGGAGACGCTCTATGACTGCCACAAAGCGTTTTATGATCCGTCCAACATGGCGCTGTGCATTGTGGGCGATGTGGCGCCGGAGCGGATTCTTCAGATTGTCAATGAGGTGCTTCCGGACAGTGCGCATCCGCAGATTGTGCGCGATTACGGCGCAGAGGAGTCGGACGCAGCCGCTTCGCCTGCGGTGGAGACGACGATGGCAGTGTCGTTGCCGCTGTTTTTGTGCGGCTACAAATGTGCCGGCGTGGCTGACGGGGAAGAGAGCCTGCGGCAGGATCTGATCGGCAGTATGGCCTGTGATGTGCTGTTTGGCGAATCCAGTCCCCTTTATAACCGGCTGTATGCCAAGGGCCTGATCAACGGCGAGTTTGGCGGCGGTTACAATTTGCTGCCCGGGATTTCTTTCATTGCGGTTGGCGGCGAGAGTAAAAGCCCCCGCAAAGTGCACCTGGCCATTGTGGAAGAAGCGGAGCGCATCGCCAGAGAAGGTGTGGACGAGGCACTGTGGCAGCAGGTGCAGAAATCAACCTACGGTAGTCTGCTCCGGGGGCTGAATTCCTTTGAGGGAACAGCTGTCTCCTTGACGGAAGGAGCCTTTCACAGTTATGATTATTTCCGTTTTCCGGAAATTTTTGAAACCATTGATCGGGAAGATCTCAGGCGGTTTCTTGCTGCCTTTGTAACGCCCGACCGGGCAGCCATTTCCATCATTCATCCCAAAGCAGAAAGTTGAGGCAAGTATATTGAATAGTTTTATGAGGGAAATGCCGATCAGTTTTCCGGGGCTGTTTCCCAATCTTGAAATTAACATCGATCCTGTGGCGCTGCATATCGGCCACGGTATCTACTGGTATGGTATTATCATCGCCTTTGGCTTTTTCCTGGCGGTGCTGTTTTGCTCCCATCGGGCCCGCCGATACGGCATTCAGAAAGATGATCTCTATGACCTTTTAATTATTGCAACACCGCTGAGCATCATCGGCGCCCGGCTGTATTATGTCATTTTTTACCTTGATTTGTTTCGGGGAGAGAATGGCGGCATCGATTTTGGAAAGGTCATTGCCATCTGGGACGGCGGTCTGGCGATCTATGGCGGCGTTATTGTGGCGGTGCTCACAGTGTTTTTCTTCTGCCGGCATAAACAGATTAAGGTAGGCGCCATGCTGGATTTGGGCTGCATGGGAATGCTGATTGGCCAGATGATCGGCCGCTGGGGCAATTTTGTCAACCGGGAAGCATTCGGCGCGGAGACAACCCTGCCCTGGCGCATGCGCCTTTGGGAAAGCGCGGATCATTTTATTGAAGTGCATCCGACCTTTTTCTATGAGAGCTTCTGGAATTTTGTCGGTCTGCTGCTGATCGTGCTGGTCATAGAAAAGCGGCGGAAATTCGACGGAGAAAATTTCCTGTTTTATCTGTTCTGGTATGGCCTGGGGCGCGCCTGGATTGAAGGGCTGCGTACTGACAGCCTGTATCTGTTCGACTGGACGCTCTTCGGAGAACCTATCCGGGTTTCGCAGCTGCTTTCGGTGGTGCTGTGCATTACAGCCCTTATTCTGCTGATTTATCAGTTGAAATTCCGGCGGCATGAACCATCGGCGCTGTATGTCAATCAGGTGAGCAAGGAGGCAAGGAAGAGAAATGGCAATTAAAATGGATGGGAAAGCGCTGGCGGAAAAAATGCGCAGGGAAATCCGGGAGGAAACGGCGCGGCTTTCCCGCCGGCCGACCCTGGCAGTGATTTTGGTGGGTGAGGACCCGGCTTCCCAGGTCTATGTGCGCAACAAGGAAAAGGACTGTGTGGAGTGCGGCATTTTGAGCCAGGGGTACCGGCTGCCGGAGGAAACGTCGGAGGCGCAGCTTTTGGAGCTCATCGGCGTGCTCAACGACAACGATCTGGTGGACGGTATTTTGGTGCAGCTGCCGCTGCCGAAACATATTTCTGAGCAGAAGATCATCCACGCCATCCGGCCGGATAAAGATGTGGATGCGTTTCACCCCTTCAATGTGGGAAAAATCGTGACGGGAGAGGCGGGCTTTTTGCCCTGCACGCCCGCCGGCATTATGGAACTTTTGAAGGAATATCAAATTGAAATTGCAGGCAAAGAATGCGTGGTTGTGGGCCGCAGCAATATTGTGGGAAAACCCATGGCGCTGCTGCTGCTGCGCGAACACGGAACGGTTACCATCTGCCATTCCAAAACTGCGCAGCTGACTGATCAGACCCGGCGGGCGGATATCCTGGTTTCTGCCGTGGGAAAAGTGGGCACCATTACAGGGGAAATGGTAAAAGATGGGGCAGTTGTCATTGATGTAGCGATGAACCGCAATGCCGAAGGCAAATTGTGCGGCGATTGCCTTTATGATGAAGTGGCGGCCAAGGCATCCTATATCACACCGGTGCCTGGCGGCGTGGGGCCGATGACGCGGCTGATTCTGATGAAAAACACGCTCACGGCGGCCCAAGCGCACCTTGACAAGGAAAAGAAGCCGCAGGAGCGTTTTGCCCCTTGACAAAGTGGTTTTCCATGTGCTATTTTGAATATGCTATATGACTGACGGAAGTGGGAAAACCACATGGAGTATAGCAGAGAAATGCCGACCGTCTGGGCGCGCCTGTTTTGGTGCGCCCTTTTTTTATTTTGATTAAAAAAAGGAGAGGATATTCATGGCAACGTTCAAGAGTGACATTGAAATCGCCCAGGAATGCAAGATGCTGCCCATTCGTGAGGTAGCTGCTGCGGCGGGCATCGAAGAGGACCTGCTGGAGTATTATGGAAAATACAAGGCCAAGCTGGATATCACGGCGCTGAAGGACCGACCCATGAAAGGCAAGCTTGTCCTGGTGACGGCCATCAATCCGACACCGGCAGGCGAGGGGAAAACCACCACCAGCGTGGGGCTGGCGGATGGCCTGCGCAAAATCGGGAAGAATGCCATGCTGGCGCTGCGGGAACCGTCTCTTGGCCCGGTGTTCGGCGTGAAGGGCGGCGCGGCCGGCGGCGGCTATGCCCAGGTAGTGCCGATGGAGGATATCAACCTGCATTTCACCGGCGATTTCCATGCGATCGGTGCAGCCAACAATTTGCTGGCCGCCATGCTGGACAACCATATTCAGCAGGGCAATGCTTTGGGGATCGATGTGAAAAAGATCACCTGGAAGCGCTGTGTGGATATGAACGACCGGCAGCTGCGCAATATTGTGGATGGACTGGGCGGCAGAATGCAGGGTGTGCCCCGGGAAGATGGGTTTGACATCACTGTTGCCAGCGAGGTGATGGCGATTTTCTGCCTGGCCACGGATTTGATGGATTTGAAAGAGCGGCTGGGCCGCATTATCGTTGCCTACACCTATGATGATCGGCCTGTAACTGCCCACGACCTGAAAGCGGAAGGCGCCATGGCCGCTTTGCTCAAAGATGCCATCAAGCCCAATCTGGTGCAGACTTTGGAAGGAACGCCGGCCATTGTTCACGGCGGGCCCTTTGCCAATATTGCCCATGGCTGCAACAGCGTGGAGGCAACGACCACCGCGCTGAAGCTGAGCGATTACGTGGTGACGGAGGCCGGCTTCGGCGCAGACTTGGGTGCGCAGAAGTTTTTGGATATCAAATGCCGTCTGGCGGGCCTGAAGCCCGACGCCTGTGTGATTGTGGCCACGGTGCGTGCGCTGAAGCATCACGGCGGTGTGGCGAAAGCGGATTTGAACCAGGAAAATCTGGAAGCGCTGAAAAAGGGATTGCCCAATTTGCTCAAGCATGTGGAAAATATTACGAAGGTCTATGGTTTGCCCGCTGTGGTGGCGATCAATAAGTTCTATACCGACACTGACGCCGAGCTGCAGATGATTGCGGATGCCTGCAGAGAATATGGTGTGAAGGTTGCGCTGTCTGATGTGTGGGCCAACGGCGGTGAGGGCGGCAGGGAGCTTGCCCAGGAAGTTGTACGCCTGGTGGAAGAGGGAGAAAACCATTTCCAGTTCTCTTATGGCGATGAGCTGTCTCTGAAGGAAAAGATTCAGACCATTGTGACCAGGATCTACGGCGGCAAAGATGTGGTTTATGAGAGTGCGGCGGAGAAGGAGCTGGCCAAGCTGGAGGCGCTGGGATTTGGTCACATGCCCATTTGTATGGCAAAAACACAGTACTCCTTGTCGGATGATGCAGCCAAGCTGGGCGCACCCAAGGATTTCACCGTAACGGTGAAAAAGGTCAAAGTTTCTGCCGGTGCAGGCTTTGTTGTGGTGTTGACCGGTGATATTATGACCATGCCCGGCCTGCCGAAGGTTCCGGCGGCAGAGAAAATCGATGTGGATGAAAACGGTGTGATTACCGGGCTGTTCTAAAAAGAATGATCCATAAAAAACACGATGCAGTTTCATGCTGCATCGTGTTTTTTGCTGTTTAGTCGGCTTTATTGCGAATTGACGCACAGGTCTCCTGAGAGAAAAAACAGCGGCCGCAGAAATCGTTCCTGCGGCCGCTGACCTTTTATGTATTTTAAGGAGAAGTTGTTATTTGATGATATGTCTTGCGCCGGCGTAGTACTTTGCATAGTAAGCGCTGCTCAGGCTGTCAATCTTCACTTTGGCGCTGCCGGAAGAAGCATGGATGAACTGGTTATTGCCCATGTAGATGCCTACATGGGAAGCAGCTTTGCCGTTTGCAATGCTGGGATCACAGAAGAACACCAGATCGCCGGCCTGCAGGGCAGACTTGGCAACGGACGTGCCATAAGCCATCTGCCCGGTAGCGGTGTGGGGCAAGCTGTAACCAAAGTGCTTCATCACATACATGGTGAAACCGGAGCAGTCAAAACCGCTGGAAGAAGCACCGCCGTAAACATATCTCACGCCCAAATACTGCTTGGCGTAAGAAACCACTTCGTTGCCCTTGGCACTGCTGGAAGAAGCAGTTGTCGTGCTGCCGCGGGAGGAAAGCGCCTTTTTGGTCACTTCCATGTAATCACTGCGGATATAACCGGTGATTCCGCTGTAAGAAATTTTGTACCAGCCGTTTTCAAAACCGACAATGGAAACCACATCGCCGGAGTTCAGCATACCGACCTTGGAAGCGCTGGTGCTGGCACCGCTGCGCACGTTGACGGAGTCGCCGGTGACCAGACCGTTGCCCAGACTTGCACTGCTCTTGGAAGAGAAGGAAACATATTCAGAGGAGAGATATCCCGTGTCGCCTTTGTAGTTGACTTTGTACCAGCCTGCAATGGAGTCATCTTCCACAACAACGGTGGTGCCCTTGGGCAGCAGCGTCAGGCAGGTGGAAGAGGTAGAGGCTTCAGCGCGCAGCTTCAATGCAGAAGCGGCGACTGTGCCGACACCAGCAGTAAGTTCAGCGGCAAAAGCGGTGGTTGCCATCACACAGACCAGAACGCCGGTGACCACTGTGGAAAGCAAAACCTTGGAAACGGACAAATTCATCTCAACTCTCTCCTTTGTAATTCATTGGAATAGGGGGATTATTTACCTGCCAGTGCACGGTCAAGCCACACGGCGGCCACATCCATCGCAGCAAACAGGCTGTCTTTTTCGGTTTTCTTTTCAATGCGGCGCTTGGTGCTCAAGGTTGGATCCGTTAACTGAAGCTGAACGGCAACCTTGGTAGCCACATCTAAATCTTTTACTTTTTTACTCTCCAAAATCTGCATTTGGATAATATATTTATCGGACATTGTGCCATAATAAATCAGATTATCTTTTCTGCGAAGGGGATGACCGTTATAGATCAGGCCTTCGGGTTTTGCGGTTTTCGTTGCTGCCATGCGCACACCTCACAAAAAAGTTTGTAACCGAATTGTAACAGATTTTTACCGCTTTGTCAATGTGAAGAGGAAAGAAAAACAAGTTTTGACGAAATAAAAAAGAATTAACTATTTTGCGAAAAAAATAAATATTTTTTATAGAACAAATGTAATTGCAGCATTTTGGACAAGAAAATATAAAAAAATCAAAAGAAAATGAGAATCTGAGAACAGAAAAAATGTTACCGCCATGCAATTTTTTGTCATCAATAGTTGCAAAAGAAAAACAAGCCCCGCCGCGCAAAGCGGCAGAGCTTGTTTTGGTTTTTATCGGGTCAACGCTGGAGATAGCTTTTCACCAGCACTTGCAGCAATTCATCGCGGTCGATCTTGCGGATCAGTGTGCGCGCGTGATTGTGATTGGTAATGTATGTTGGATCCTCAGAAAGAATATAGCCCACAATCTGGTTGATGGGGTTATAACCTTTTTCCTCCAGCGCATGATAGACCGTTGTCATGATTTCCTTGATTTCCGCGTCTTTTTCCTCGTTGATATTAAATTGACGGGTCAGATCTACCATATGGATTCCACCTTTCGTAGCGGCGCAAAATGCGTCTTTTTCCGATTACTTACCCATTATACACACTTTGCTGTGCGCTGTCAAAGGCTTTTGGTGATTCTTTAAGGTCTTTTAAGAATTCCGCGGAGATCTGGATATTTTTGGAAAAGAATCAGTTTCCGCTGCGCAGAACAGCACCCAGGGATTGCTCCAGTGCCTGCAGGATATTTTGCACATCGGCGTCGGCTTCTTCAGCGGTCAGGCTGCGGTCATCGGCACGCAGCACCAGGTTGAAAGCAACGCTCTTCTTCCCGTCGTCAATCCCCTTGCCGCGATAGATGTCGAACAAAGTGCACTCCTTCAAAAGCCCCTTGGCGCCTTTGCGGATGCATTCCTCCAAAGTGCCGACGGTGACGGCTTCATCGCAGACGACAGCGATATCGCGGCTGACGGAGGGGAATTTCGGCAGCGGCGTGTATTCCGGAGTTGCACCCCGGCAGGCCATCAGTGCGTCGAAGGAAAGCTCTGCGCAGTAGAATGCACCGTCTACATCGTAGTTGCGTTCCACCAGCGGATGAATCTGGCCAAAAACACCGATCAACTGGTCGCCGGCCCAAACGGCGGCGCAGCGGCCGGGATGATAGGAGGGATTGTCCTGGATGGCCTGGAAATGCACATCCGCAGCGCGAATTTCTTGCAAAATAGCTTCCACTGTGCCTTTCATGGTAAAGAAATCCATGTCCGGGCCATAGGCGCCCAATGTCAGGTATTTTGATTCGATGGCCAGGCCGTCCGCACCGCCGGGCAGATAGACACGCCCAAGTTCGTAGAGCTGTGCGGATTTGTTGCGGTAGTTATAGTTGCGGGTCAAAATCTCCAGCATCGAAGGCAGGGTCGTGGTGCGCATGATGGAGGTATCCTCGCCCAGAGGGTTGAGGATCTTGAAAGACTGGCGCCGGGGCGCATCCTCCGGCCAGCGAATCTTGTCATAATAGGTGGGGGAGATAAAGGAATAGGTGATGATTTCATCGTATCCGCAGGTGCGGCATACAGCTCCCAGTGTGCGTTCCAGCTGCTGGGCTTCAGAATAGCCGCCCAGGGTGGTCTGGCCGCGCATCAGCGTGGTGGGGATGTTGTTGTAGCCGTGGAAACGGGCGACCTCTTCCGCCAGGTCGGCCATTTCTTTCACATCGCCGCGCCAGGAGGGAACGGTAATCTTGTTGTTTTCCACCTGGAAATCCAACTTTTTGAGGATGCGAACCATTTCCTCTGCAGAGACATCGGTGCCCAGCAGAGCGTTGATTTTCTCAGGCTCCAGCGTCAGCACGGTGGGCTGCGGCACGAAATTCAGAATGTCAATTGTACCATCCACCACTTCGCCGGCGCCCAAAAGCTCCACCAGTTCGCAGGCGCGGTCCACTGCCGGCAGGGTGTTCAGCGGGTCGAGCCCCTTTTCAAATTTGGCGGAGGCCTCCGTGCGCATGCCGAGGGACAGGGCACCCTTGCGGATGCAGGTGCCGTCGAAGTTGGCAGACTCAAACACCACGTCGGTGGTATCTGCCACGATCTCACTGTTCTCACCGCCCATGATACCTGCCAGGCCCACGGCACGGGTGTCGTCTGCAATGACCAGATGGTCATGGGTCAGTGTGCGTACGTTGCCGTCCAGGGTTGTAAGGGTTTCGCCCTCTTCGGCACGGCGGACGATGATTTTTCCGCCCTTTACATAGCGGTAATCGAAAGCATGCATCGGCTGACCGTATTCCAGCATCACATAGTTGGTGATATCGACGATATTGTTAATGGGGCGCACGCCCATGGAGCGCAGGCGCTCCCGCATCCATTTGGGGGAAGGGGCGATTTTTACATTGCGCACCATCCGGGCGGTGTAGCGGGGAACGAGATCCGCATCGGGGGTTTCCACATCCAGCAGTTCTGTAAGGACGCCGGGACCGCCGCCCTTCACCACAGGGGTGTGAAGATGCAGGGGCTGGTCAAAGGTGGCTGCGGCTTCCCGGGCCAGGCCAATGACGCTCAGGCAGTCGGGCCGGTTGGGGGTAATTTCAAATTCCACCACATGGTCGTCGGCGTTGATAACGGGCTTGATGTCGTCGCCGGGTTTGCAGTCCTCGTGCAGAATGAAAATGCCATCATTGATGCAGTGGGGGAACTCCGCCTGCTCTGCCCGCAGGTCGGCCAGGGTGCAATAGCTGCCCGTCTGAGTGTTGTATGCAGCCAGATCCCCTTCGTGGAGATTGGAGCAGATGGTGTCCGGAGAGACGGTGTCTGCGCCGATATCTGCGCAGGTGTGGAAAGTACCGTTCTCCAGAGGTGCGACCTCCAGTATCCTGGCGCAAACCACAGGGCCGAACACCTTGTCGCCGGCTTTGATGTCTGCGGGAATGGAAGGTTTGTTTTTATCGAGGGGATGATAGTCGTTCAAAAGAGCGGCGGCGGTGATGACAGCATAGGGGAAATCGCGCTCATCGAGATTCAGCTCTTTCAGGGAGCACAGCATGCCGTTGGAGAGCACACCCCGGAGTTTTCCCTTTTCGATTTTAATACCGCCGGGCAGGGTGGATTTATGCAGAGCAACCGGGATCATGTCCCCGGTGTGGATATTCCATGCGCCGGTGACGATCTGCACCGGGGCATCCTGGCCTGCATCAATCTGGCAAACCCACATATGGTCGCTGTCCGGGTGGCGCTCCATGGACAGAATTTTCCCCACAACCACATTGGAAATCTCCGCACCCAAATCGGCGGTGGTTTCCACTTTGGAGCCGGACAGGGTCATTGCCTCGTCAAAGTCTTTGTCGCTGGCGTCCACATGGACGAATTCCTCCAGCCATTTTCTGCTTAGTAACATATCTTCTATAACTCCTTTATATCGGAATGCGGGAGCGCCCCGCAAAAGCCTCGCAGAGTTTCACGCTGCCAGCGTGAAAAATATCCAATCATGTTCGGCAGGACATGTGCCTGCCGAAAATTTCCCGACTCAGCCGCATAGGGCGGCATTCACCAGTAACCGACGTCACTGGTGAGGGGAATCTAAAGGGGGACGAAGTCCCCTTTTTAAGAACTAAAATTGCTCCAAAAACCGCACGTCGTTTTCAAAAATCAGACGCAGGTCGGCGATTTTGAAACTGCGCATGGCCATGCGCTCAAGCCCCATACCGAAGGCCCAGCCGGAATACACATTGGGATCAATTCCGGCCATGCGCAGCACGTTGGGGTGAATCATACCGGCGCCCAGCACCTCAATCCAGCCCTCGCCCTTGCAGGTGGGGCAGCCTTTTCCGCCGCACTTGTGGCACTGCACATCCATTTCACAGCTGGGTTCGGTGAAGGGGAAATGATGCGGACGGAAGCGGGTCACGGTACCCTTGCCGTAAAGCTGTTCCATGACGGTGTTCAGCGTGCCCTTCAGATCGGCCATGGTGATGCCTTTGTCAATAACCATGCCCTCCACCTGGTGGAACATGGGGGAGTGGGTGGCGTCCACCTCGTCTTTGCGGTAAACGCGGCCGGGGGCAATGATGCGGATGGGCAGCTCCATGGTTTCCATGGCGCGCACCTGCATGGGGCTGGTCTGAGAGCGCAGCATCACCCGGCTGTCCTGGTCGAAATAAAAGGTGTCGGACCAGTCGCGGGAGGGGTGGCCTTCCTCGGCGTTGAGCTTGTCAAAATTATAGGTGGCCAGCTCTACTTCCGGCCCATCCAGAACGGTGAAGCCCATGCCGATGAAAATGTCCTTGATTTCGTCCAGTGCAATGTACATGGGATGCTTGTGGCCGATTTTATGCGGCTTGCCGGGAATGGTAACGTCCACGGCTTCGGCCTTCATGCGTGCTTCCAGTGCGGCCGCCTCCAGCTTTTTCCCGGTGGTTTCCAGTGCAGCTTCCAGTGCAGCGCGCACTTCGTTGGCCAGCTGGCCCATGGCAGGGCGCTCTTCGGGGGAGAGCCGTCCCATTTGCTTGAGCACAGCGGTCAATTCGCCTTTTTTGCCCAGATACTGTACCCGCAGTGTCTCTAGTTCAGCGGCAGACTGGGCAGTTTCCATGGCCGCCAGGGCTTCGCTGCGGATTTTTGCCAGTTGTTCTTTCATATTTTCTGCTCCTTTGTGGAATTTGCATTCTCTATTGTTGTGTTTTATGCCAGCGTGACTGCAGTGCCGCTGGCGGTAACCATCAGCATGCCGTTGTTGGAACCGAGAACCTCGTAATCCATTTTGACACCCACCACAGCGTCCGCGCCCAGCTGGGCGGCACGCTCTTCCAATTCCCGCAGAGCGGTTTCCCGGGCGTGCAGCAGCTCTTCTTCGTAGCTGCCGGAACGGCCGCCGAAAAAGTTGGTCAGTCCGGCGGTGAAATCTTTAATAAAGTCCATTCCGGAGATTACTTCGCCGAAAACAATTCCCAGATAGCTTTGAATCTGGCGTCCCTCCACGCTGTTGGTCGTAGTGATGATCATAATGTTTCCCCCTTTTATTTAATGAAAAGCAAAAAAGCCCTCCATCCCACAAAGCTGGGACGAAAGGCAAAACTTCCGCGGTACCACCCGCATTTTTGCGCCAAAAACGCAAACACTTATGCCCTGCTAACGGGGGGCGAAACCGTCCTGCTCTCACAGGCCGCTCCCGGGCGAACCAAGCGCACTGCATCACAGCGGTTTTCAGCCGGCGGCCGCTGCTCTCTTTGGATGCTACAAGCGCTATTTTCCCGTTCATTGCCGATAACAAATACCATTTATAGCATAAAAAACATTGAAATGCAAGGAGAAAATAAGTAAAATAAAAAACAGCACCGTGGAGATGCGTGCTGCATGCCCAACGCAGGGGCATATTTCTTCGAAAATAAGCTGACTGTAAGAAAAAATGATAAACCGTGAAGCCCGTGCGGCAGAAACCGGGAGTTCACGATAACGACAAGGGGAGGAACGTTGTGCAATGAAAAAAGTAAAAATTACGGTTTTGAAAACAACCCTGGACCGGGAACTGGCAGAAGAATATGGTGTGCCGGGCCTGGGAGCATGCCCGATGCTCCGGGAGGGCCAGGTGTTTTACGCCGATTATGCAAAGCCGGAGGGATTGTGTGATGAAGCGTGGAAAGCGATTTATCAATATGTTTTTGCTCTGGCCCACGGCGCGGAAAAAGAGCTGTTTTATTATGGAGACTGGATTCGCAGGCAGGGTGTGGCGATCTGCAGCTGCAACGATGGACTGCGCCCCGTGATTTTCAAGCTGGAAGCCACGGATCAGGTGGCGGAAATCGATTACACACCGGTGCGGTAAGGGGGACATACGGCATGAAGTTGGCGACAAGTGCGCAGATGAAGGAAATGGACCGCATTGCCATTGAAGAGCGCGGCATTGCATCCGTGACATTGATGGAGCATGCGGCGGAAGGAATTGTGGCCGCTGTGCAGGAGCTGTGGGAAGCGCGGGCAGATCGTTTTCTGCCGCAAGCTTCTGGAGAAGTAGTCCTGAATCAGCAGCGGTTTCCCGTGGAGAGCGGCGCTGGAAACAATGGAAAACGCGCGGCGGTATTTGTGGGGCCCGGCAACAATGGCGGCGATGGTGTGGCCGCCGCCCGGCTGCTGGCCAATGGCGGCTGGGAGGTGCGTGTATTTCTGGTGGGGGATTCCTCGAAACTGACGCCGGACTGCGCCGCTATGGCGGCGCGGCTGCCGGAGGCAGGCCTTTCCCTGCAGCCCTTTCCCACGGATATGTCGGAGCTTTGCGGGCTGTATGCCTGGTGTGCCGGCTGTGCAGTGTTTGTGGATGCGCTGTTCGGCGTGGGGCTGTGCCGGGATGTGAGCGGCTTGTTTGCCGCGGCTATCGCGCTGATGAACAGTTATGAAACGATTCCCACTGTGGCGGCGGATATTGCCAGCGGCCTGTCTGCGGATACGGGCAAGGTGCTGGGCATCGCGGTTCACGCGGCGGTGACGGTCACGTTTTCCCTGGCAAAACCCGGCCACTTTGCAGATCAGGGCAGTTTGTATACGGGGAAACTGATTGTGCATGATATCGGGATTCCCGATGAAATTCTGTGGCAGCAGGAATTGACCGACGAGACGATTGATGCGCAGTTTGTGCGGGAAATTCTGCCAAAAAGGCAGCCGGACGGGCACAAGGGGACATTTGGAAAGGACTATATTCTCGCTGGCAGTGTGGGATTCACGGGTGCGCCGGTCTTTGCCGCCCGGGCCTGTGTTCGCACCGGCGCAGGGCTGGTTACCCTGGGCGTGCCGGAAAGCGTTTATCCGATTGTGGCGGGCAAATGTATGGAAGAGATGCCCTATCCGCTGCCGGACTGCTGCGGAAAACTGGCAAGCGGCGCCTATGGGGCGATTTGTGAAAAAGTGGAAGGAGCGTCGGCGGTGCTGCTTGGCCCGGGGTTGGGACGCAGCGAAGAGAGCGATGCGCTGGTGTGCCGGCTGATTGAGGAGCTGCCGCAGAGCCTGGTGGTGGATGCCGATGGTCTAAATGCGCTGGGGGCGCATATAGATAGATTGCGGCGGCGCGCCGGCCGTGTGACTGTGCTGACACCCCACGACGGGGAATTTGCCCGCCTGGGCGGCGATTTGGGGCGGATGAGCAGAATGGAAGCGGCCCGCGCTTTTGCCCAGGAATACGGCTGTATTCTGGTGCTCAAGGGGCATCGGAGCATTGTTGCAGCGCCGGATGGCCGCGTGGCGATCAATACCACAGGCAATTCCGGTATGGCAAAGGGGGGCAGCGGCGATGTGCTCTCCGGCATGGTGCTGGCACTTTTGGGACAGGGCGCCGGGGCCTTTGAGGCTGCCTGCGCCGCGGTGTGGCTGCATGGCCATGCCGGCGATCTGGCTGCTGCCCAGCGGGGGGAATATTCTATGACGCCCTCGGATTTGCTCGACCAGATTGCCCCGGCTATTTTAACACTTTTGTAAAAACAGGAGGGTACCCCCGTGCGCAAACGATGCATTTGTGCACTGATGATAAGCCTCTGCCTGACACTGGGCGCGTGCGGCCCTGCCGACGGCGGAGAAAAGAAACAGGACGCAGCGCAGCTGCTGCAGGCGGAGTATCAGTCGCTGGACGGCTGCTCCATGACAGCGGAAGTGCGCTGTGACCGGGCTGATGCGGTAGAGGAATACACGCTGCACTGCGATTGGACGGCAGACGGAGAGGCAGTGGTTTCCGTTCTGGCGCCGGAGGAACTGGCAGGCATTCAGGCGGCGTTTTCCGGCGAAGAACTGACCCTGATTTATGAGGATATGAGTCTCGCGGCAGGGCCGGTCAGCGAAGAAGCGCTGTCGCCTGCCCAGGTGCTGCCCATGCTGATGCAGGGCATCTGCGACGGGTATATTCAGGAAAAGGGCGCTGAACAGATCGGGGAAGAAAACTGCCTGCGGCTGCTGTTTGACACAACGGGGCCCAGGGGCGGAAAGATTGATTATGCGGTGTGGTTCCGCGCAGACCACACGCCTGCCCGGGCTGAGGTGCTGGTGGGAAACGATGTGGTTTTTACAGTGACTTTTGCGGAGTTTTCTGCCCTGGAACAGGAGGAGTCTGGCGGCGCGGCGGGAAGTGCATAAAGCGGGCGGCAAAAGGGCCGCGGCGTGATTCCTTTTTGCGCCGCGGCCCTTTTGCACCGCTGTTTGTGCGCGGAAGATACCTTGACAAAACGGCAGAAGTATTTACAATAAAATGAAAAAGCGCCTGAAATAGGGGAGGGTATACTATGAGACAGTGTATGGATGCGGATAATCTGCACCGGCGTTTGAAAAAGATTATCGGGCAGGTGCAGGCCATTGACCGCATGGTGGATGAGGACGTTCCCTGTGAGGATATTTTGGCACAGATCAATGCGGCGAAGTCTGCCTTGCACAAGGCTGGACAGGTGGTGCTGGAAGGGCATATCAAGCATTGTGTCCGCGATGGCATTGAGCATGGAGATGCGGACCAGACCATTGCCAGTTTTACCAAAGCGGTAGAGCGGTTTGCAAATATGAATTAATGGCGGTGCCGCTGGAACAGGCCGGCGTACACGCTTGGAACGGGAGGCGCTTTTCAAAAGCGCCTCCGTTTTGCGTCGCCTATAATGTTCCATGAGAATCTGTTCCAAAAGCGGCCTTGTTTCCAAACGTGAAAGCATGATCTCACGCTTGACAACCTATACCCCTATAGGTATAATAGAGAAAATTTAAGAGAGAGCGGAGGTATGTTATGAAAACGCTGGAAAGGCTGCTGGAGTGGGGCGGGCTCAAAAGAGAGATTGCGTTTCTTGTGATTTCGGCGATTGCGCTGGCCATCAGTCTGTTTGTACCGCTGCCGCTGCCGTTTGATGCAGCATGGATTGCTATTATTCTCTGCGGTGTTCCCATCATTCTGGAAGCGATCATCGGCCTTGTCACGGCATTCGATATCAAGGCAGATGTGCTGGTGTCCATTGCGCTGATTGCCTCCATTGTGATTGGTGAAGACTTTGCGGCCGGCGAAGTGGCGCTGATCATGCAGCTGGGCGCGCTGCTGGAGGATTTGACGGTGGCAAAGGCCAGAGCCGGCATCGAAAAATTGGTGCATCTGACGCCGCGCACCGCCCGGCGTCTGTGCGACGGAAAAGAAGACGTGATTCCCGCCGAGGAAGTGTGCCGGGGCGATTTGCTGCGGGTGCTGCCCGGGGAGACGGTCCCCGTGGACGGCGTGATTCGGGCAGGGCAGACTTCCATCAACCAGGCGGTGATGACGGGAGAATCCCTGCCGGTGGATAAAACGGTGGGGGATGAGGTATTCAGCGGCACCGTCAATCAGTTCGGCGCTTTTGATATGGAAGCGACCAAAGTCGGAGAGGACAGCTCCATCCAGCGCATGATTCGCCTGGTGCAATCCGCCGATGCCGGGAAAGCAAAAATTGTGGGGATTGCGGACCGTTGGGCAACCTGGATTGTGGTGATTGCCCTCAGCGCAGCGGTGCTGACCTGGCTGATCACAGGCGAGGTCATCCGTGCCGTTACCATTCTGGTGGTGTTTTGTCCCTGCGCGCTGGTGCTGGCGACCCCTACGGCCATTATGGCAGCCATCGGAAATGCGACAAAACACAGCTTTCTTGTGCGCGAAGGCGATGCGCTGGAACGGTTGTCAAAGGTGAGACGCGTGACCTTTGATAAGACAGGAACCTTGACCCTTGGGACGCCCCAGGTGACAGAGGTGTACAGCTTTGGGACAGAGTTTCCGAAAGAAAGGCTTTACGCCTGTGCCGCTGCGGCAGAGCAGCGTTCGGAACACCCCTTGGGAAAAGCTGTTGTGCGTTGTTATCAAAACGGCGTGGGTGCGGTGCTGCCGGAGACGGAAAATTTTGAAATGCTGCCGGGCCGCGGAGTTTATGCACTGGTAGAAGGCAGAGAAGTGCTGGCGGGCAACGCCGAACTGATGAAGGAGCGCAATGTCCGTTTTGAAGAAAAACAGCTCGCCTTGGCAGAAGAGTCTTTACAGAAAGGATGTACTGTGATTTATGTGGCTGTAGATCAAAAGCCTTCCGGATTTCTGGCGCTGGCGGATACGCTGCGCCCGGAAGCGGCGGATATGATTCGGCGGGTCAAGGCAACGGGCGTTGTCCCGATACTCCTGACGGGAGACCATGAAAATGCGGCCCGACAGATTGCCAGCTGCGTAGATATTCAGGCGCTGCAGGCCAATTGTCTGCCGGAGGATAAGCTGCAATGGATTGCCCGCAGTGAGGAGGGGGGAGAGCCGGTCTGCATGGTAGGGGACGGCATCAACGACGCGCCGGCCTTGAAAAGAGCCTGTGTGGGCATCGCCATGGGCGGCGTGGGCAGCGACATTGCCGTGGATGCGGCGGATATTGCTTTGGTCAACGACGATATTAAGGAATTGCCGCATCTGATCCGCCTGTCCAAACGGATGATGCTGACCATCAAGTGCAATTTGACCTTTTCCATGACGCTCAATTTTGTGGCGATCATTCTGGCCATCACCGGCATTTTGAATCCGGTGGTCGGCGCCTTAGTTCATAACGCTGGCTCTGTTGTGGTTATCATCAATTCTGCCCTGCTGCTGAACTGGAAAAGCAAGAAGGACCTTTGAGCGAAGCTGATAAAAAAGCAGCGCAGTGCGGTAAGCACTGCGCTGCTTTTGGCGTTTAAAGGACAAAAAAAGGCGATCAGGCACCCTTGCGGTTTTACCAGGGCGATACCAGGCAGAGCGCTTGTGCGCCGTTCATTTCAGCCATGGACGGCCCCGGTTGGAATTGCCGCACTCCGATCAAAGGGGAGCTGATTTACAGCCATACTGACCAATCGCCATAGCGGAAGATTCCGCTGCCATGATGAAGCTGGCCATTTGTTTGGAGCTGCCTGAACGCGTCCTGCATACGAGAGATGAGCTCCGGCTGAATGTTCAGGGAATGGTGTGCGGGGAACACCCGCTTTACAGGCAGTCCTGCAACCTTCTCAAGAGATTGCAGATAGGCACATGGATCTGTGGACGGAAACCATGCTGTGAGCGGACCCTTATAGACCAAATCACCTGTATAGAGAGAACCTCTTTCGCGCTCCCAAAAACACATATGCCCCGGAGCGTGTCCCGGCGTATGCAAAACTTCTATACTTCTTCCCCCGATGTCTATGGTCTCGCCTCCATATAGCACTTTGGCCGGCGTTCCCTGAAAAATTTCATAGGTATTGACATCATATCCATCCGGCAGATTGCACCGGTCAACTACATACGCTTTTATTTTTTCCAGCGGCAGTGGAAATCCGCCGTTCAGC
>CAJFVV010000014.1 GCA_904420565.1 Candidatus Pseudoscillospira faecavium | reverse complement strand
CCCACTTCTCCGCAATCAGCTGCCGATCCGCGGGTCCCAAATATTTGTTGCTCATGGTCCTTTCACCTCCGTTTTTCATAAAAAAATAAGAGTAACAAGGGGTTTACCCTTTGTTACTCTTATTAGTAGCATTTTCATTTTTATTTTTTCACAGATTTTTTCTTTACAAGGTGGATATTCTCTGCTATAATATTTTTGTTTTGAATATCCCATGCGCCCGTAGCTCAGTTGGATAGAGTGACAGACTCCGACTCTGTAGGCCACTGGTTCGAATCCAGCCGGGCGTACCAAAAGAAGAACATCTTACCGGATGTTCTTCTTTTTTGTTTTCGGCCACCGGGGGCGGCTCTCCCCTCTTTTTGACGAATATGCTCGGACGAAGTGATTTCGCCCTGCGCAAATTTCACCGGCGGCAAAATGCTTATATGGCGCAAAAGCGCACCGGCCGGAGGGCCGGTTGGAGGCTCTTCTTTGCCCTTTTGAAATTTTGGAACACCGGTTTTGAACGCTTCTTCCCAAAAAGGCACGACGCAAGTCGTGCCTTTTTGTTTTTCTCAGCTGACGGCAGCACAAGTCGCCGCAAACAAAACTGATTGCGGCGACTTGTGCCAATACGCTGAAAATCCCATGTCCCATTGATTTGAACTTTATTATAGTTTTTTTCTCATCGTTTTATTTCTTTTGTGCAGCAGCACGCCGCCGCCCACACCGATAGCAAAACAGAACAGCAGCAGGCCAAGATAGCGCAGAAGCGGAACAAACTGCCCTTCAAAAAGGCCGGCCATGCCCAAATAGGCGGCCTCGCCCGCACCATAAAGCAGCAGAAACATACCTGCCTGACCAAATCCGGTAAACCAATCCATCCAGCCCAGTGCAGTCAATACGATACCCACACAAAGGGTGAATGTCAGGATGGCAACCACGGACCGCTTAGAAAGGCGAAATAAAATTTGAGTCAAAAGGCACAGTGCGCCGCCCAAAAGAAATGCATTCACATAAAGCATGCCGTTCCTCCTCTCAGCTCAGCAGCCACACGAGCAACGCGGCAACCAGGGCCAGCGGCAACCCAACGCCAAAGATAATAAATGCAGCTCTCAGGCCGCGTTTTGCCGCCGCATATAATCCCGCTTCCTCGTCCAGTGCAGCGGCTGTAAATTCAATAATAGCGGCAGAGAATCCTGTAAAAGGCAGCATAGCGCCAAAACCTGCTTTGTTTTCCAGTTTTTGATACTGGCCTGCAACAGTCAGCAGTCCGCTGAGCGTGGCCATGACAGCCAGCATATATGTAATCGTCCAGGAAAAATCCTGAACAATGGGAAGCAACAACTGAAACACCATCTGTGCCACCACAGATAAAATTCCGCCAATCACAAAAGCCCAAACATAATCAATCGGTTTTCCTGTCATGGAATTCCTCCCTATCCCGCGGCACGGGAATGATATGGGAGGTTTTCTTTCCCGTGCCGCGGCAGATAATAGCGTCAGCTCACAGCTCAGATCTTCAGGCCAGCTTTGTAACCAGAATGGATGGCATCATAAATCTTGCCGACTTTCCCGCAGTCGCCCACAACAATCACCTTGACGCCCGCCTCTTTCAGCTGATCATACAGCGCTCGGTTCGGCTTCAGGCCCACGGCTACCAGCACATGGTCAGCAGCAATTGTCTGCCGGCCGTTTTTCTCCACTACAACGCCTTCTTCGGTAATTTCCACCACACGGGCGGAAGTCATCACCTGAATTTGATGCTCCTGAATCATCTGTGTATAAACAATATGGTCACAGTCACTGCAATCCTTCATGATCTGCGGCAGCATTTCCACAATTGTGACCCGGTTGCCTTCCTGCAGGCCAAGGTGAACTGCCGTCTCCGTACCAATCAGGCCGCCGCCGATCACGACGATATTGCCCCGGACAGCGGCTGCTTTTTCATTCAGAATATCCACCGCCAACTGTACTTTGGGCGCATCGGCGCCAGGCAGCGGCAGCGTTACCGGATTTGCACCTGTAGCCAGGATCACGCCGTCAAATCCGGCCAAATCTTCGATCTGCGCGGTTTTGTTCACAACATGCACACCGGCCTTCCCCACCTGGGTGGTCAAATAGGCCAGCGCATTTCGAATATCCGCCTTAAATTCCGGCATAGACGCTTCGTGGAGCAAACCACCCAGCTTCCGTTTTTCAAACAGCGTTACCTCATGACCTCTCCGAGCCGCTACAACCGCCGCCTGCATGCCCGCCGGACCGCCGCCCACTACGGCGATTTTTTTCGCTTCCGGCGCAGGATGGATCGCCAGTGCATCTTCAAAGCACAGCGTTGGATTCATAGTGCAATTGATGGATTTGCCCAGATGGTTGCCGCGGTCCAGGCAGCCTTCGTTGCACCGGATACAGGGTGCAATGTCTTCAGGCCGCCCTTCCAGGGCCTTTTTCCCCCAGTAAGGATCTGCCAGCAGCGGGCGGCCCATGCTGATGAAATCTCCCTTGCCGGAGGCAAGAATCTCTTCGGCATACTGGGGCAATGTAATAGAGCCAGTGGCAAACACAGGGATGGATACTTCCTGTTTAATCGCCTCCGCAGCCCAGACATTATGTCCTTTGGACAGCTGCATCGGCGTCACCTGATGGACCATTTGGTGATGGTCTCCACCACTGACGTCAATCGCTGCACAGCCCATTTCTTCCAACCGCTTGGCATAATAAATGGTATCCTCAATCGTCATGCCGCCGGGTTCATAATCCGTGCCGCTCAAACGCACAATAATCGGGAAATCCTCACCCACATAGTCTTTGCAGCGCTTGAAAATCTGCTCCAGGAACCGGAAACGATTCTCCCGGCTGCCTCCGTACCAATCGTTGCGCTGATTGGTAAAGGGGGAAAGGAAATTGGTGATCAGGTATCCGTGCGCACCATGAATTTCCACCACTTCAAACCCTGCCGTTTTCGCGCGCCAGGCAGCTTTGCCAAAGGCCTCAACAATATCGTGGATTTCATCAATGGTCAATGCCTCTGGAATGGCAATTTTGCCGTAACGCTCATACATCAGCGGCCACGGATTTGCGGACGCAGATTTCATAGGCGGACCCAAAAAACGCTGGCGGCCGCAGTGCTCGATTTGAATACAGGGCACGGAACCGGCATTCTTTATAGAATCGGCCAGCCATCCAAGGCCTACGATAAACTCGTCGTCGCAGATACCCAGCTGATTAGAAGCAGATTTGCTGTAAAGGCGGTCGATATAAGCGTATTCCACAATGATCATACCCACTTCGCCCCAGGCCAAATCCTCATAATAACGGACAAGCCTTTCAGAAACAGACCCGTCCATGTGACTCAGGCCTGTGGTCTGCGGCGCTTTGCAGATACGGTTTTTGATTTCTACATTGCCGATTTTTCCGGGGCTGAACAAATGGGGAAACTGTTTATGCATAATTTCACACTCCTTTTCGTTTTGACAAGGTTTTCCATGCCCTTCTTCTGTCTTTTATCATAATGGCCCATGCTCATTCGAGAAACAGCCCCTGGCACAAGTTTCAGTGAAAAATCTATCGTCTATACGCGCAAATAGATTGTTAAAATTGTGTCATATAATACAATTTCACAAATTAATTCAAATTTAACTTGATTTATATTGCAACTTCACCAATTTTTTGTTATCTTGAATCGTAGAAAAGGCATAAGCTGGAAAGGGGCATTTCTATGGACATGCGGGCAGAGATCAAAGCAATGACCAGCTATTTATTTCACATGGATTTTGTTCGTTATCGCCAGCTGTTTTTAACCCATTGCCCACCACCTATGCTGATGCCGAAAGGGAACTGTATCTGCAAAAAAGGCGTCACCCAGGGATGGATGTATTATCTTTTTCAGGGCACCGTGAAAATTTACACCTGCAATTCCCGCGGCGGCGAACGGCTGCTCGCTTTTTTGGGGGAAGACAGTATTTGCGGCTTGGATTGTTTGGATCCAGGGCAACCCTCTATCGTCACCATCGAGTGTATCACCGATTCCTGGGTAACGCCCTTCCAGCCGGATATGCTAAAAGTCATCATACAAGAAGCGCCCGACTTTTCTTATGATTTAATGGTGTATTACGCAAAGGTCATGCGTCAGCTTTGCTTCGACGCCGAAAGCCAAAGCATCAACGATGCAAAAATCCGTCTATCCAATTTCCTGTTTCTGTATGTGGAATCCAATCACAGTAATACAGTGCCGATGAGCCAGCAGGAGCTTTCCGCCGCCACAAATTGCTCTCGCTCCAGCATCTGCCGCATTTGCAATGAATTCAAGGCCCTTGGCATCATCCGCACGAATGGACGCGGTCTGACAGTCCTGGATCGAGAACAGTTAAAATCTTTCTGCGGTTTCTGATGATATACTTTTCTTTTTCCCGCTCTTGACAAGTACCGGTACTTCCTGTATAGTACAATCAAACCAAAAGGAAGGAATCGTTAAAGCTTTATGGACGACAGCGACTGTACTGCCGGCAATATAATCATTTTTCATCGCCGATCTGGCATTGTTTTAATACGAAACGCATACCTGTATTTGTCTTTGGACAAATAGGGGTGTGCGTTTTTGCGCTTTTATCATGGTTGACAGTATAAATTTTCTTTTACAGATGTATTTATAAAAACAGGAGGTTTTTTTCTTGGACACATTTCTATTTCCCTTACTGCTGCAGGTTATTCTAATTGTACTCAACGCCATCTTTGCCTGTGCTGAAATTGCCGTCATCTCATTGAACGACAATAAAATTGCCCGGCTGGCAGAAGAAGGCAACCGCAGCGCAAAACGGCTGCGCCGATTTGCGGAACAGCCGGCAAGTTTTCTGGCTACCATTCAGGTGGCCATCACGCTCTCCGGTTTTCTGGGCAGCGCTTTTGCCGCGGACAATTTCTCCGATATATTGACCGAAGGACTGCTGGCAGCCGGTGTTCCCTTGTCTCCCAAGGTTTTAGACAGCATTTCCGTTATTCTGATCACCGTAGTGCTCTCCTATTTTACACTGATCTTTGGCGAACTGGTGCCCAAACGGCTGGCTATGAAAAAGTCCGAGGAACTTGCCATGGCCATGTCCGCCATGCTGACGGTTGTTGCGAAGCTTTTTGCCCCAATTGTCTGGGTATTGACCATTTCTACCAACAGCATTCTGCGTTTGCTTGGCATAGATCCCAATGCAGAAGAAGAGGAAATCAGCGAGGAAGAAATCCAGACCATGGTGGATGCCGGCACACGCAAGGGCGTTTTTGACGCCCAGGAGCAGCAATTCATCCAGAATGTATTCCAATTCGATGACCGCACCGCTGAAGAATTCTGCACCCACCGCACGGAAATTGCTTTTCTGCGCAAAGGAGATTGCATGGAAAAGTGGGAAACCATTATCCATACAACGCGTCATTCCCGCTATCCGATCTGTGAAGATTCCCTGGATCATGTAATTGGCATTCTGAATGTAAAGGACTATTTTGCCCTGCATGACAAGACATACGACAATGTGATGGCCTATGCAGTACATTCGCCCTTTTATGTACCGGAAAGCGTGCGCGCCGATGTATTGTTCCGCCAGATGAAACAAAGCCGCCGGCACTTTGCGGTCGTTCTGGATGAATACGGCGGCACCGCCGGCGTGGTAACCATCAATGATTTGCTGGAACAATTAGTCGGCGAACTGGACGATGACCCTGCCTCCGCCGAAAACGAGCAGCCGATGATCGAACAGGTGGATGCCAACACCTGGAAAATCGACGGCAGCGCAGACTTAACCGAGGTAGCACAGGCGCTGCACATCTCCCTTCCCTGCGACGATTACGATACCTTCGGCGGCCTGGTATTTGCTCAATATGGTTTTATTCCAGAAGACGGGAGCACATTCTCCATAGATTATGAGCAAATGCATATCGAAGTGCTGCAAATCGCTGAACATCGCTTGAAATCTGCCCTTGTAACTATTTCTGAAACATCCGGCGCTGTATTATAATTTTTTTATAAATGATTGTTAAAAAAATTGACAACTTTGCTATTTCGAGATAAAATAGGGCGAGTTTATGAATCAGTATCCCGTGATTTCAGATCAACAAGAGGAGGCCGCTTTCCTTGAAAAAGCAAAAAATTTCCGATGCAGTGATTCGCCGTTTGCCCCGGTATTACCGTTACTTAGATGACCTGTACAATAACAATGTCGTGCGCATTTCTTCCAGTTCTCTGGGCAGCAAAATGGGTATTACTGCTTCCCAAATCCGCCAGGATCTGAGTTGTTTTGGCGAATTCGGCCAGCAGGGTTATGGTTACAATGTAGAGATTCTGCGCACGGAGATCGGTTCGATTCTCGGCGTCGACCATTATCACAAGCTGATTGTTGTGGGCGCAGGCAACCTGGGCCAGGCATTGATTCAGAATTTTTACTTCAGCAAAAGCGGTTTTACCCTGGATGCCGCCTTTGATATCGATCCTACCCTGATTGATCACGAAATCAACGGCATTACCGTGCATTCCATGCAGGCTTTGGAGGACTATGTAGTGGAATGCAAGCCGGATGTGGCCGTTTTGACTGTTCCCCGCAGCGTCGCCCAAAGCACCATGGATCTGCTGGTGCGTTACGGTGTTAAAGGGTTTTGGAATTTTACCAATGTGGAGTTGGATTCAAAGGATCCCGGCGTTGTGGTGGAAAATATCCATTTTGCCGACAGTTTGCTGACGCTGAGCTATCGTATTATGGAACATTGACCGTTGTTATGAAAAAACTGCTGTGCATATAGCACAGCAGTTTTTATTTTTTCCCTCTGAGCGCTCTGCCGCTCCGCAGTTCCTGCCGCCGCCTGCAACGCGCGGGCAAGCGAAAGGGATTCTGCAGCCAGTAAGCCGTCCAGTGCCACAAACTGTCACGGCCGCAGATCGGTTCCACGCAGAAGGACCAGAAGCCGCAGCGGCGTGCTCCCAAAACATCGGTAAAAATCTGATCTCCCAAAAGCGCCGTAGTCTCCGGGACAGCATCAAAACGGCGCATAGCCTCCAGCAGCCGGCCGCGCTTGGGCTTCCCCGCATGTCCCACATAGGGAATCCCCAAATCGTGACAATAGGCACGCACCCGGTCAGGTTTGCGATTGTTGGAAACGATCATCACCTGGATGCCTGCATCGCTCAAGGCTTGAATCCAGGCCCGCACCGCTTCCGTGGGCCGTGCCGTTTCATGCAGAGCCAGCGTGTTATCCAGATCCGAGAGCAGCAGTCGAATACCTTTTTGTTTCAAATAATCCGGTGTCAGTTCGTCATAACGGTCAAACATCAAATCCGGAAATAGCAAAAAACTCATAAACGGCTCCTTGGAAACATAATTTTATGGCAGGATCACTTGAGGTTAAGTATACCATTGATGCCGAATCGAAACAAGGGGGAATCCACTTGCAGCTTTACATGACCGCCGCACCGGATCAGTACCGCCCGCTCGCCGGGCTTGGCTTTCGCCTGTGTCACCTGGCCTATCAAATTGGACCGGACAATCATCTCCATCGCGGTATCGTTTCCAGGCAGACGCAAAATGGGCTGATGGCCATCAGTGACACTGCCCCGCCGCCCATTCAAGACAGCACTCAGCTTTGCCGTGAAATTCTGCGCGAATGCACAAACCGCGGCTTTGATGGCGTACACGCTGATTTTGGCACTGCCACCACGCCGGACCGCATTGCTTTTCTGGAACAGCTCAGTCCCCTGCTGCACCGCAACAGCAGAAAACTCTTCGTTTCTTCTGCCTATGGCCGGCATGTGCCGTCGGCCTATGTGCTGATCAACACCGCTCTTTCCGGCGGAACACTGCGCGCCATGCTTTCTGATGCAGCCTATACTTTCGGCCGCCAGCGCATCGCCATGGATATTGAACGGCTGCGCATGGATTTTCTCCTGCCCTCTCCCAGCGGCGAAGGAACCGCCTTGAGCCAGGAGGCATTTGAGGCATTGTATCAGGAATGCGCCCCCAGTGTTTTCTTCTCCCACGAATTGTGTGCCAAATATTTCACTTACCAAAAAGAGGGCCGGACCCATTTTGTTTTATTTGATGACGCCGATACCATCCGTTTCAAATTAAAGCTGGGCACCGCGCTGGAGCTGCGCTACGCATTTTTACTCTATTCGGAAGTTTCCGATTTGGCAGCCAGCCTTCGCTGATACAGGGTTTTTCTGCCGTTGTCAGCGCAGTGTCCGCACCGTATACAGGCGCTCCGGTTCCCCGGTCGTTTCATCGTGCACCATGGTGAAAAACTGCCAGCCGCAAGTCTCATAAAAATGCTCGTGGTCTGTTACCAGGTACAGCTGTTCACAACCCATATCACCCATATCCCGGCGAGCCAACTCCAACAGTCCCTTGGCCAGGCCGCGGCCGCGATAAGCTTCTTCCACAAATAAAGCACATACATTGGGCGATAAATCCTTCCGGTCGTGGAAATCATTTTCAATCACGCCTGCCCCGGCAATGAGGTTTCCCTGATCATCCAGCACTGCATACCACTGCGGAGCCCCGCACTGCTGCAAAATGCAGCAGCGCATGCTGCTGCGGTATTCTTCTTCATCAATATTCCAATGGCCGGAAAACCACTTGGCTGCCGGTTCCAACAAATCCGGCTTTTCACGCAGTTTGATCCATTGCATGCTTATTCCTCCCAGTGCGTCTTTTTAGAGCACCCAAGATATAAAATGCCCTGTACGGATACCGTACAGGGCATTTTCCACGGAATCAATAGTATCTCTTGTTTCTATTCTTACGCGCAGCCTCAGACTTCTTGCGGCGCTTTACGCTGGGGCTCTCATAACACTCGCGCTTGCGAACCTCGGCCAAAACGCCGGACTTGGCGCAGCTCCGCTTAAAACGCTTCAGAGCGTTTTCCAAAGACTCGCCTTCTTTAACGCGGATTTCAGACATTGTTTTCCCTCCCTCCAAGGTGCTGCCGTATGGCGCACTTAAGGGCCATTCGTATGGCTTTAACAGTAGT
>CAJFVV010000013.1 GCA_904420565.1 Candidatus Pseudoscillospira faecavium | reverse complement strand
AGTCAAACGATTGCACTTGCCAGCGCGTCATAGGTATTGTTTGAGAGTCGTGCTGTTTTAGATGGTAGTCAAACTGTAATGAATACTCAAAAGAGCCTGTATGCGTTTGAGAGTCGTGCTGTTTTAGATGGTAGTCAAACAATTTGTAATCAATGAATTTCGGCCCAGATGTTTGAGAGTCGTGCTGTTTTAGATGGTAGTCAAACCGCGCGCCGATGGCGTGGCATCCGGCAGGGGTTTGAGAGTCGTGCTGTTTTAGATGGTAGTCAAACGCATGGATGGGTATGAATCCAAGGTGGATAGTTTGAGAGTCGTGCTGTTTTAGATGGTAGTCAAACAGGTCAGCCATGTTATCTCCTACAGCGACAGTTTGAGAGTCGTGCTGTTTTAGATGGTAGTCAAACCATGAGTTCCACGGCCTTGTTCATGCTGTAGTTTGAGAGTCGTGCTGTTTTAGATGGTAGTCAAACATATCCGCGATTGGCAAACACACTGCCTTTGTTTGAGAGTCGTGCTGTTTTAGATAATGTTCCCTTTTCTCGCCCGCCGCGGCGTATATTTGGCGCACATTTGGCGCACAACGGTATCAAACAGGCCCCCAAATGCCATGATGATATCGTCCTTTTCCCTGTCGTATTTATGCGCAATACGGCATAAATACGACACTTTTCAGAAAAAATAAAAAATATAAGGCGTCTCATAACCCGGAGGTCGTTGGTTCAAATCCAGCCACCGCAACCAGAAAACCCTTAGAACCACAACGGTTCTAAGGGTTTTATTTTTTCGCTGAATCTGCCTAAAACGCACCCTTTCTAACACTTTTCTAACACATGCTTAAAATTCAGCTCAAATCAAAGTTCGGAGGTAAAAGCATTTGCAATTCTTCTGAGAGCCGTTCCGCCATTTGCTCATGAACCCCAACCCCGGAATGAATATAAGTATCAGCAGTAAAGCTATAGTTGCTGTGTCCCAGCCAAGTCTGAATATCCTTCAATGTGTAACCCAGATACAGCATAATAGTAGCACAGCTGTGACGGAGATCGTGAAAACGGATTCGTCTGAGACTATGCTTCACCAAAATCTGCTGAAATTTCTGCGTAATATAATCCGGTTGCAACAAGGTCCCCATTTGATCCACGCACAAAAAGTCCGTATACCTTGTATCATAGCAATTGCCGCATAATTTTTTTGGTAAGCTTGATACTGCCGCAAATTTGAAAAATACTGATAGGTATAGGGGCAAAGGGAGTACCCGCATGCTGGATTCCGTTTTCGTTGTTTGATCTCGCACAACTGTTATAATTCGATTCTCATGTTTCTCTCGCACTACTGTAGTGGAGATACCGAATGTCCCTTCTTCAAAATTGATTGCGCTCCATCGCAACCCCAGCACTTCCGATCTCCTCAAGCCATAGAAGCTCGCCAAAAAGATTGGAACCGCAATTGGTTCGTTTACTGTAGCCTGGAGCAGCATTGCAATTTCCTGAATAGTATATGGCTCCGCTCCATGGTATCGAACATGGTTTGGCTTTTCAGCAAAATCAGCCACATTTTCACGAATATAACGGTGTTTCACAGCCCATTGAAGTGCCGTTCGGATTACTGCATGGTGTTTAATAACGGAATTAGGGTTCAGCCCCTCTGCAATTTTATAAGCATAGTAGTCCTCTATGTCACCCGCAGTCAGTTTGCTGATGGTGATGCCACGGGGATCAAAATACGGCCGAATATGTTTATTAAGGATGTTGCAATACTGATCATACGTTGTAACCGCAATATTGGGGCGGTTTGCTTCCAACCATTGCGCAATGTGTTGGGATAACAGCAGCAGCATTGGTTCAATCGCCTCATAACCTTGGTAGTTGACCAAAAGTTCATTCAATATCATTTCTGCCCGGCGCTTATTACCTTTAACAGGCAGATTGAGGTTGAACCACTTTTGAACGCGCTTCCCATCCGCATTCCGGAAATTGAGAACAGCATAATATTTATCATTTTTAATTTGTAACTGATACTGCTGCAATTCTTTCTCTGCTTTTTTATAGCTTTCCGGATCTATATTTTTGTCAATAGATCCTCCAATTCTTTTTTGGCGCTCATTCTGTGCTTTTTCAAACATTGCCAACCATCGATAATAATCATATTTGGGGACGCAGATCCCGACCCCAGAGCGCATTCAAATTCTGCAGCAACCAAAAGGACATCCTGACGGATGTCCTTTCTTTTTTACACAAAACATTCAACCAGCAGTTCAATGACAAAGTGCCCCCTTCGGTTTATGATAAAGGCAAGATCGATTGAAAAGGAGGGCAAGCCCATGAACCTGAAAGAGGCCTTTCGCTTCCAGAACAAGCTGCAGTCCCTGATGGATGAGGCCCAGGCCATTCTCAGCAGCACTGCCAATATCACCAAAGTGCAAAACACTTATCTGCGCAAAAAAGTCATGGCGCGCTTTGAAGATGAAACCACGATGGACGCACCGTCTACAGAATACAGCGAACAAATTACGGCGGTGGCGGAATTTCTCGTGTATCTGCTGCAGGAGCGGGAGAAGCTGACGGTCTCCATCTGCCGGGCCAAGGCATCCCTGGCGCTGCCGGCGGGGCTGGACGGCGAGGTGAGCCTGAACAGCCGGCGCCAGGACATCGCCAAGCTGTTCCGCCGGATGACCAGCCTGCGCAGCTCTGAAGTCCTGATCCCCGACGGCGGCACCGGTTACTGCTTCAACAACGAGGGCAATCAGGTTTCCTACTGCTGCGACGTTAAGCGGGTCACCACCATCAATTTTGACCGGAACAAAATCCGGAAACTGTGCACGGCCCTGAGCCGGAAGGCCGACGCGGTATCGTCCGCGCTGGATGCCGCCCTGGTGAACACGCCGGTGGATTATGCAGCGCCCTTTGACGTCAACGACACATTTGCAGACGCTTTCGAAGTTTTCACCGGCACAGCCGCCTGATTTCACGCAGCCAAAAGCAGCGGTGCAGCCGCTGTGGATGCGGCAGGAAAAAGGACGCAGCGACCGGTTCAGGTGCAGACGAACTATAGCGCTGCACATTTGTAAAGTTGATTGATATTGACAGGAGAATCGCTCGGTCTTGAGAACCGAAGAAGGCACCCCCTTCTCCTCTCTCAGCACGCCGCGCAGCGACACTCCGCCCCCTGCACCGATGCGCCGTTACATCCTGCCATCACACCTCTCCATCCCGCTCGCCGTCCGGTTGGACGGATGAGATTTGCACAAGCCGCCCGCATCAGGCGGCGCATGCCGCAATGCCGGAACTGCAGCCGATCCCTGTGCGGGAAGGCCGCAAAACCACATTGCGAAAAAGGGTCCTGATGCTCTTTTGCCTCTGCCGCATCCACAGCCACTGCACCGCATCTGTCCAAAAACGCGGCGAGCAGCAGGCTTCGGCCTGCTGCTCACAAACGATCTTATGCAGTTCCGGTCTTGCTGAAACCAAAATTTCATCCATGGGGACCTCCAACAGCGCCCCCAGCGCATACAGGTTATCTACGGAGGGCAGACTCTTTCCCTTTTGCCACTTGTAAATCGCCTGCGGTTCTTCAAATCCGAAATACTCCTGCAGCTCCCGGACGGACAAGCCCCGTTCCGTGCGCAGACGGAGAATATTCTTGCCAGTGGCAACCGGGTCAATCACCGGAAATCTCTTATGGTGCATGGAAATCGCCTCCATCAGTAAAATTCCCCCAGCGGGGTTCTCTCAGCATAGTCCAATGGCCGCCAAAAAGCAAGGGACTGCGCCAATTTGTAAAGAAACTGTCACATTTTCAAAGGAGGTGTCTGTTTGATGAAAAACGCCGTACCACTGGATAAGCAAAGCAAAAAGGCCCGGAGAGCCTATCACGCAGGGCAGCGGGGCAGCTGGCACGGTATTTCGCCGGTGACCCGCGTGGTGCCCAGCCGCAAAGTTTACGACCGAAACCGCAGCAAACAGGCAGCGCGCAGAGCGTTCTCCCGGCCTGATTGAAGCCGTCCGTGCCCGGCAGCGCATTTTTCCCATACGTTGCTCTTTTTACAAATTTTCACAGTTTGCAGCATCCTGAAAGCCGGCCCAGCAGCATCAATGTGCAGGGCCGGTTTTTGCTTGGCAGGTCCGGCCAGAATATGCTACAATAGACAAAACCAGCGGCCCGCACGGGAAGGCTGCAGCTTCGGAGCACATCTGACCTGATAAGAGGGGGGAACCTGCTTGCATGTGATCTGTTTCGGTGATTCCAACACCTGGGGTTACGACCCCCGCTCCTGGCTGGGCGAGCGCTACGAGGCGGACAGCCGCTGGGTGGACATCCTGGCCGCCAGAACCGGCTGGGCCGTACGCAATCAGGGACAAAACGGCCGCACGATTCCCCGCACAGCGCCGGTTTTCCCTGAGGATACCGATCTGCTGATCGTGATGCTGGGCACCAACGACCTGCTGCAGGGACACACGCCGCAGGATACCGCAGGACGCATGGAACATCTCCTCACCGGCATAAACCTGGCTCGGAAAAAGCTCCTGCTGATTGCGCCGGCGCCTGTGACCTTCGGCACATGGGTGCAGGAGCAGCAGCTCATCGACCGCTCCCATACTTTCGCCCAATGCTGCCGGGTGCTTGCCGAACAGCTTGGTATTTCCTTTGCCGATGCCGGAGACTGGGCTATCCCGCTTTCCTATGACGGCGTTCATTTCACGGCGCAGGGGCACCACGCCTTTGCTGCCAAACTTTTGGAGGTGCTCAAATGAAGCGAACCGTATCCATTCTTTTGTTTCTTTTCCTGCTGCTGACCGGATGCGGCGGGAACACAGCCGATGGTACCTACCGGCAAATCAGCCAGGAGGAAGCCAAAACCATGATGGACACCCAGGAGGTCATCCTGCTGGATGCGCGGGAACAGGATGAATATGACAGCAGCCACATTCCCGGCGCCATCCTGCTGCCGGTGGGAACCATTGACGAGGACACCGCGGCCGCTGTCATTCCTGAAAAAGATGCTGTGGTTCTGATATACTGCCGCAGCGGAAACCGCAGCAAAACAGCGGCCGAAGCGCTGGCCGGCTTGGGATATACCAATATTTACGAGTTCGGCGGCATCAACACCTGGCCCTATGAAACGGAGCCATAAAACAACAGGAGATCCGAAACGATGCGCGCAGCACAAATGGCCAGCACCGTGAACGCTTCCCATAAAGTGCTCCTGCTTCACAAATTTTTTATTTTTGCTGCATGCCATCGTGCAGCAAATCCCTCGACACGCAGTTTTCTCGGGGCAGGGGCAGCAAACAGGCGCTAAAATATGGTATATAAAAAGCCAGGCGCTCCCTCTTCAGGGAGCGCCTGAATGAATTTTGCAGACTTCTCTGCCGCCTTATCCGCCAATCAGGCACAAAATAATGCCGTAGATGACGCTGGCAATCAGCCCGCAGACAAGAACCGGGCCGGCAATGATAAACATTTTCGCCGCCATACCGGTCACCAGGCCTTCGCTTTTGAAATCAATCGCCGGCGACACCATGGCATTGGCGAACCCGGTGATGGGCACCAGTGTCCCGGCGCCGCCGTAGCGCGCCAATTTATTGTAAAGATTCAGCCCCGTCAGCAATGCGCTGAGAAAAATCATGGTGACGGACGTCATGGTGCCCGCATCTGTTTTTCCCAAGCCCAACGCGCCCCAGCCATTTTGCACCGCCTGCCCAACTGTGCAGATCGCCCCGCCGATCAAAAATGCCAGCAGCATATTTTTCAGCAGCGGCGACTTTTCTGCCAGGCCGTTTACGTACATTTGATATTCCTGATTGGAAAGTTCCATTCTTCCGTGCTCCTTCCGCAGCAAATTTCTATTATCCTTTCTCCTTTTTTATTTTTTATGCTGCTTTTCTTGCACTTTACGCTGCAATCTCGTACAATAGATGCCATATATCCGGCTTCGCCGGCAGCAACCACTGACAGAACGGATGATGATCTCATGAAACAGCAGCAAAAACGCCCATTGGGACTGTATCTGCACATTCCTTTTTGTCCACAGAAATGTGCCTATTGCGATTTTTATTCCCTGACCCAATCAGAATCCAAAATGGATGAATACATTCGGGCTGTGGCAGCCCATCTGGCAGAAATTGCGCCGCAGGCCGCCATGCACACCGTAGATACCGTGTATTTCGGAGGCGGAACGCCCTCTTATCTCGGTGTAAAGCGGCTGAAAACGCTTTTGGCTGCGGTGGACAAATCTTATGCCCTGGCACGGGATGCGGAAATTACCCTGGAAGCCAATCCGGACAGCGCCGGAGACTGGAAAGCGCTGCGCGCCCTGCGCCGCGCCGGGGTTAACCGCATTTCCATCGGCATGCAGTCCGCCCACGATGACGAACTGCGCGCCATCGGCCGCATCCACACCTTCGCTCAAGTGGAAGCCGCTGTGGAGGCTGCGCGCAAAGCCAAGCTGCAAAACCTCAGTCTCGATCTGATCTATGGCTTGCCCGGCCAGACCGCAGAGCGGTTTGCAGCTTCTCTGCAGGCAGCGGTACAGCTGCAGCCGGAGCACATCTCCTGCTATGGGCTGAAAATCGAGGAAGGCACCCCCCTGTATGATACCCGCGGCCAAATCGACCTTCCCGACGACGATCTGCAGGCCGACATGTATCTTTTTGCGGTTTCTTTTTTGCAGGAGCACGGCTATGTGCAGTATGAAATTTCCAATTTTGCCAAGCCCGGTTTTGCCTCCCGCCACAACATGAAATACTGGACGCTCGGCGAATACGCCGGCTTCGGCCCCGGCGCCCATTCGGACTTTGGCGGCGTGCGCTATTCTTTCCACCGGGATCTGCAGGCCTACATGGACGCGGTGCTTCACGGCAGCGCCATGCCCATGGAAAGCGAGGATTTGCCGGACTGGACCCGCGACACAGAATATCTGATGCTTTCACTGCGCACCGTGCAAGGCATGGATCCCCGTTATTTTGAAAATACCTTTCGCCAGCGCTTTTCCATTTTTTTGCCGGCGCTGGAACGCTATGCCCAGAACGGCCTCGCCGCGCAGGGCGAAAACAACACCTGGCACTTGACGCCCCGCGGCTTCCTGCTCTCCAACACCCTGATCGGTGAACTGCTGGAAATTTTGGCGCAGGAAAAACAGCGCCGCCTGGAGGCCACCGCCCGGGGCGATTTTCTCGTGCGAAACTGACCATTTTTTCCATTTTACATTCGCGTCAAATTGTGTTATACTGCTAATTATTGTATTATGTCACCCAATACTGGATCTTTTGACTGGAGGTATGCACTACATATGAAACGCTTTCCCCGCTCCCTGCTTTCCGCCCTTCTCGCTGTCGGCACCGCCGCATCGCTGACACTCACGCCCCTGGCTGCCGTCATCGGCAGTGATCTTTATGAATACGATACGGAAGTTCACAACGGCACCGTGCTGTCCCACGGCGTCTACTGGGGCGCCACAGCCAACGACAAACGCACCGAAAACTATATTTCCTATACCCCCAGCGATGAAGTCACCCCGATTGTGACCTATGGAAGCAAGGTCACGTCCACAAACACTGTTTCCAGCGCTGCAAAAACGCTGGAAAGTCAGGGGTATCGCGTGGTAGCCGGCATCAATGGCGACTACTATTACACCAGCAACGGCGTACCCATGGGCCTGGTTGTAACAGACGGCGTGATCCGCACCGGCTACAACTACACCTGGGCCATCGGTTTTATGGAGGATGGCTCCGCCATCATTGGCGATCCCCGGCTGTCCATCAAGATGAGCTATACACACACTGTAACCGAAACGGTTCCCCCTGAAACAGAAACGGATACCGATACCGATACAGATACAGATACGGACACAGATGCCTCTTCCGAAACAGAAAATAACAATGAAACAGAAACCATCACCAGAGAAGAAACAGTAACCCAGTCCATTTACACCGTGAACAAGGCCCGGGACACCAGCGGCATCTACCTTTACACCCACGACTTCAACGCCAAGGGCACCACAGGCTGCACCGAAGCGGGCGTGGATGTGGTTCTGGTCCCCACAGACGGCAGCGGCAATGCGGATCTGGAGATCGGCCAAAGCAAGACCTTTACCGTGGAAAGCGTCACTTCCAAAACCGGCGCCACGGAGGTGCCGGAGGGAAAAATTGTGCTTTCCGTCAACAGCAAAGCCAGCACGACTTATATCGGAACCCTGACCAACCTGAAAGCCGGGGATACGGTGACCATCACCACAGCTGCAGCCAACAGCCAGTGGTGCAATGCCGAATACATCACCAGCGGCTATAAAAAACTGATTGAAAACGGGCAGGTCGTCAGCGGTCTGAGTACTTCCAGCGCGCCGCGCACCGCCATTGGCATGAAAGCCGACGGCACCGTGATTTTTTACACCATCGACGGCCGCCAGAGCGGCTACAGCGTGGGCGCCTCTGAAAATCTGCTGGCCCAGCGGCTGCTGGAACTGGGCTGCACCACTGCCATCTGTCTGGACGGCGGCGGCTCCACCACGCTGACCGCCACACTGCCCGACAGCACCTCCTCGGAACGGATCAACAGCCCCTCCGACGGGAGCGAACGCGCCGTGTCCACCCAGATCTTCCTGGTGGCCAGCAACCAGGCCAGCGGTGAACTGGACCACTATTACATCGAACCCGTCAGCACCCAGCTGCTCTCCGGCGCCACCGTGCAGCTGACGGGCACCGCGGTGGACAGCAATTACATCCCCATGGAGGATACCACCTCTCCCACCTGGTCCACCGACCTGGGTACTGTCAGCCAAAGCGGACTGTATACAGCGCCCGCCCAAAGCGGCACTGCCACCGTCACCCTGAGCAACGGCACCCAAAGCGGCACCGCCTCCATAGAAATTATCTCCAGCCCCGACACCATCGTGGCCCGGGAAAACGGCAGCGTGGTCACCTCCCTCTCCACGCAGGCGGGCAAAAGCCACTCCCTGGTGATTTCCGCCGCGTATAACCACATGTCCCTGATCAGTCAGAACCGGTGCTTCACCTTCTCCGTGACCGGCGATATCGGTACCATCACCTCCGACGGCGTCTTTACCGCCACCAAGGACGGCACCGGCACCATCACCATCACCGCCGGCACCAAAACGCTGAGCATCCCTGTCACCGTACAGTCCACGCCCTTTTCCGACGTTTCCCTGGACGCCTGGTACTATGACGCCGTGAAATATGTCTATGACAACGGGTTGATGCAGGGTACGTCCTCCACGGTATTTGCGCCCACATCCACCACCACCCGCAGCATGATTGTCCAGATCCTTTACAACAAGGAAGGCACTCCCGCCGTATCCTACAGCGGCGCCTTCTCTGATGTTGCCGACGGAAAATGGTTTACCTCCGCTGTGGAGTGGGCCAGCAGCAACGGCATTGTTTCCGGCGACGGCGCCGGCAAATTCCTGCCCAATGACAACATTACCCGCGAGCAGCTGGCAGTGATCCTGTATCAATATGCCGCCTATGCAGGCTATGACACCTCTGCACGCGGCGACACCAGCACCTTCACCGATGGCAGCTCCATTCACAGCTGGGCCCAGGAAGCCATGTCCTGGGCTGTGGGCACGGGCCTGCTGCAGGGCAATAACAACACCCTCAATCCTCTGGGCACCGCCACCCGGGCAGAAGTTGCCCAGGTGCTGCAGAATTTTGACACGATCTTTGCCGACGCCTGACTTTCTTTTACAGCGCAAAGAACCGGGGCTTTCATAAGAAGACCCCGGTTCTTTTTCATCGTCGGCCCGAGGCATCCCTATTTTCAACGGAACTGCATCCAGTCACAGAAAGGAGACACACAATGCACTTTGAAATCATCACAGATGAGAGCACCCGCATCGCCGTCGCATCCGGCTCAAAAGCTGAAATCGCAGACACGCAGTCTGCGCTGGAACTCGCCATGCGCGCAAAATATGAAGCAGCTGCAGAAAAGCTTCTCATAGACAAGCGCATCCTCAGCGACGCGTTTTTTATCCTCAGCACGGGACTGGCGGGGGAAATCCTGCAAAAGTTTACCAACTATCACATCAAAGCCGCCATTTTCGGCGATTATACCCGCTACACCAGCAAACCTCTGCGGGATTTTATCTATGAAACAAATCAGGGCACGCAGTTCTTTTTTGCCGCGACCAGGGAAGAGGGCATCCAAAGACTGAAAGCCCTGCCGTAAAAAAAGCAAAGCCGCCCGCTCTTTTGAAAAAAGCGGGCGACTTTTTCTTTGCTGCCGATGCCGTTGTTCTCAAACGCCGGTCAAATCAAAGGGCGGCGTATACTCCTCGCGGGCTGCGCATCGCTCCTGCAAAAATCCCTCGCAGATGCCGCAGTCCTTCATATAGGCGCTGGCCGCCCGATATTCCGCCCTTGTCACGCGGCGGCCGATCTCCGGCGGCACGCCGTCTGTCGGCGTATACTGACTCATCAGGGAAACCAGGATCTGGCCCGGCCGGAACTGTTCCGCAAGCCAGTCAAGCACCCGCTTGGTATCTTCCAGACCGCCGGGCAGCATCAGGTGGCGCACCACCACGCCCCGGCGGAGCACACCGTCCGCCCCAATTTCATAGGGGCCCGTCTGCCGGTACATCTCCAAAACAGCCTGGGATGCATAAGCAAAATAATCCGCAGCGCCGCTGTAGCGCCGGCTCCGCTCCGGCGACACATATTTCAGATCCGGCAGGTAAATCTGCACAGCGCCCTCCAAAAGGCGCAGCGTTTCCACGCGCTCATATCCGCCGGTGTTCCACACCACAGGAACCGCCGGGCGCTCCTGCAGCGCTTCCAAAATCCAGGGGGTATACTGCGTCGGGCTGACAAGGTTGAGGTTGTGCACGCCGGCGGCGATCAGCTCCTGAAAAATCTCCTTCAGCCGCTGTGTGGAAATCTCCCGGCCGAAGCCGTCCGCGCTGATGGCGCGATTCTGACAAAAACAGCAGCCCAGGGTGCAGCCGGAAAAAAACACCGTGCCGGAACCTGCCGTGCCGCTGATACAGGGCTCCTCCCAATGATGGGGCGCGGCCCGGGCAACCTTCAGCCGTTCCCCTGCGCCGCAAAAACCCACCGTCCGGCTGCGGTCCACCCGGCAGCGGCGGGGACAGAGTTCACACTGCATTCTTTTCACACTTCCTCACAATAGTCCCGGGCAATCTGCTCCGGAAAAAAGGCTCCCGCCGCGCAGGCAATGCGGTTCACCGCGCAGTTTTTCTGCACATGCGAGCCGTAGATTTCCTGCGCCCGCGCACCGAACATCGCGCTGAACAGACCCCGCACCGTACCTCCGTGCGCCACAATCAAAACGTGCTCCCAATCCTGTTCCCGCGGCAGGATAACCTCCCGCAAAAAGTCTTTGCAGCGGCGGCACAGCGCACGGTAGCTTTCCCCGCCTTCCGGCGGCACATAGTGCTCCGGGTCGGAAAACAGGCGGAACGTGGGGCGCTCCTCTCTCTGCAATCCCAAAATACACATGCCCTCCGCCGCCCCGAAACTCAGTTCCAGCAGCCGCGCATCCGTCCGCACCGGAATGCGGCCCCCTGCGATCAGCTCCGCGGTTTCCCTGGCCCGGGAAAGGGGCGAGGAAAAGGCCGCGGAAAACGGCACATCCGCCAAAAGCTCCGCCGTTTTCCGGGCGCTTTCCCGCCCCGCCGCACTCAAAGGCACGTCTGTGCGGCCCTGCAGCCGGCCCGCTTCATTCCAAAGGGTGCGCCCATGACGCAGCAGGTACAGTTTCACGGTTCTTCCTCCTCCGTCAAATAAGGGCGGGCCGCTTCCAGAAATTTTCCGAAAGCCGCCGGCACCGCCCGTTCTCCCAGCGCGGCTGCATCTGTCCAGCAGAAATCCTGCGCCCCGGCGCCCTCCGCCTGCAGCAGATAGCAGCGCATATGCCACTCCACGTGGGTGAAAATATGCTTGGCCGTCAGCTGGCGCATCCACGCCCTGGGCATAAGGTTCCAGCGCTCCACCTGGGCCGCTGCGGCGCGCTCGTCCAAAAAGCCTTCCACATTGGGAAATTCCCACAATCCCGCCAGCAGGCCCTGTTCCGGCCTGCGGCGCAGCGCGAGGGCTTGTCCGCGCAGCAGGACAAACACGGTTTTTTCCTCCCGCCGCCGGGGCGCTTTTTTCTTTTTCACCGGCAGCTTCTCCCAGCTGCCTTCGGCCCGGGCAGTGCAGAACGCAGCAGCGGGACAGCGTTCGCAGCGGGGCGCGCCGTTCGGCACACAGACCACCGCGCCCAATTCCATGAGCGCCTGGTTGAAATCACCACAGCGCTGCGCCGGCAGAATTTCCTCCACCCACGCGCGGAAGCGGGCCTTCACCCGGGCATCCAGCACATCGCCCCGGTCGCCGGTAATGCGGGCGACCACACGCAGCACATTGCCGTCCACTGCGCTCACCCGCTGTCCAAAGGCGATGGAGGCAATGGCCCCCGCCGTGTACTCTCCCACACCCGGCAGCGTCAGCAGCGTTTCATAATGTTCCGGAAAACGGCCGCCAAATTCTTCCTCGATCATCCGGGCCGCTTTTTGCAGATTTCTCGCACGGTTGTAATAGCCCAGACCCTCCCAGAGCTTCATCAGCCGCCCCTCTTCCGCCTCTGCCAGGGCCTGCACGTCGGGCAGCGCCTCCATAAACCGCTGGTAATAGGGCAGTACCGCGCTCACCCGGGTCTGCTGCAGCATAATTTCCGAAACCCACACATGATAAGCCGTGGGTTCATCCCGCCAGGGCAGCACCCGGGCACAGCCGTCGTACCAGGCAAGCAGGCTCTGCGGCAGCCGATGCAGTTTTTGCAGCGATTCTTCCATGGATGTGCTCCGTTCTCTCATTTGTTAAAGCGTGTTGCAAACCCGCAGCGGCGGCACAGCGCTTCCGCCGGCGCGCGGTTGGAAAAGCCGTCGTAAATCGCCCTGGCCCGCGGCGATGCCAAGATTTCCGAAAGCGGCGTCTGAAACAAATTGCCCAGCGGGATATCCCCCTCGTGATCCAGGCAGCAGGGCACCACCGTGCCGTCGGCAAGGACGCCGATCTGGTCGCGCAGGCCGAAGCAAAACTGCGCGCCCCGCTCCGGACCGGCCAGATCCGGCCAGGAAAACTGCTCTTCCAGTTCCAAAAACAGGTTCTCGCCCAGCACCCGGCTGCGGCTGCGGGTCCTGGGCAGTTTCATGGGATTCACGCCGATTTTCTCCTGCAAAAAGCACAGGATTTCCTCGTTCCGCCTTTGCGCGCCGCCGCCGTTCCACAGCCGCAGGGCGCAGTACACCCCCTTCCTGCGCACGGCCGCGCAAAAATCCCAAACCACTGCAAGATAATCTTTCAGATCCAGCGCTGCGCCGCTGCCCTCCGGGGCATGCAGAGAAATACTGACTTTGTGAAGCACAGCGGCTTTTTCCTCCAGCAGGCCCCGGCGCGCCGACAGCAGCGTGCCGTTGGTGGTGATGCACACGCGAAAGCCTTCGGCGGCGGCGCAGTCCAAAATCTCCCCCAACTCCGGGTGGGTCAGCGGTTCACCCATGACATGGAGGTAAAGAAAGCGCACATGCCCCTTCAGGGCCCGGGCAATGGTTTCAAATTCCGCCGCGCGCATCTGCCGGGGCGGCCGGGCCGTCTGCGGGCAGAAGCTGCAGCGGAGATTGCACTGATTGGTAATTTCGACGTAGGCTTTATTCAGCATGAAACCGCGGCGCCTTCGCCGCCCAGGGCCGCAATGGCCGTTTGGGGCATGACCTCAATGCTGTTTCCGTCCATATCGTGCATAAAATAAATGCCCAGTTCCCGGATCTCCCGGTCGATGAGGCGCTCGCGCTGGTGCTGCAGATACCACTTGTCCCGCTCGTCGGTGATAAAAGCGATGTGATTGTTGCCCCGCACAACATTGCCCTCGGACAGCTCCAGGAAAAATCCCGGCGTGGCCGCATCGCGCAGCCAGGCCATTTTGCAGCCGTCCGCCTCCAGGCGGCGGCAGAGTTTCAGGCCAAACTGCTTTTCATAAAAAGCAACGGCCCGCTCCAGCTGAGATACGCGCAAATTTACATGACTGAATTGCATCATTTTTCTTCCTCCTTTATATAAGTAAAGCGGTACATGGATTTCCCGTCCCGCTCCACGGTTTCATTCCACATGGCCGCAGGGCGCACCCACAGCGCTCCGTCGCCATACAGCGCCCGGTAGACCACCATGGGCTCCTCCGTTTCGCTGTGCCGGGCGATGCCCAGGACTTCATATTCTCCGCCCTTAAAGTGCCGGTAGCGGCCGGGCCTGATCTCATCGTGCTCCATGTTTTTTCTCCCTCCTGCGCCAGATGGCGGCGGCATTCGTTTTCACCAGCAGCTGCTCCACAGGCACCTGGGCCGGGCAGATGTCCTGACAGGCCAAAGATTTTGCGCAATCGTTGAAAAAGCGCTTTCGATACTGCGTCCGCAGCGTCTCCCGGTGCGCCCCCGCCGCACTGGGCTCAAAGGCGCGGTAAGCGGCGGCAGCGGCAGCAGCGCCTGCAAAGGTCCGGCCCGGCGAGAAATTGGGGCACACCTCCAGGCACAAACCGCACATCAGGCAGGACGCCGCCCGGTAATGCAGCGCCCGCCGCTCCTCTTCCACAAGCTCCGCATCGTTTTCCAGCCAGAGCTCCATTTCCTGCAGCGCAGTGAACATCTCGCCGCGGTCCACCTGCAGATCCCGGATGCGGCGGAATTTTTTCAGCGGCTCCAATGTAATGCAGCCGCCTTTGTCCGCCGCCTCGCAAAGGCGGGTGGCGCAGGCCAGGCGCGGCGTTCCTCCAATGACCATCGCGCAGGCGCCGCACTTTTTTTCCAGGCAGGCGCATTCCCAGGCGATGGGTTCCGCTTCCTGCCCGGCGCTGTCCCGCAAAACCGTGCGTTCATTGAGCTCCTCCAGTGCTCTGGCCACGCTGTCCGCGCAAGTGCAGGGACTGTCGAAGGTCTGCCAGAAGCGCACATTTCCCGTGCCGCGCAGGATTTTCAGCTGATAGACCATGGCACACCCTCCTCCGGAATTGCATCCCAGTTCAACTCGGTTTTTCCGCCACGCAGGCGCACCACGGCAGTTTTTTGGCACCGGGCATCGTCCCGCTGCGGATAGTCTATGCGCCAATGGGCGCCGCGGCTTTCTCTTCTGGAGCGTGCGCTCTCCACCATGGCCCGGGCCAGCAGTATCCGCCGCTCCAGCAGCAGCTGCTCCGCTCCGCTCACCCGGCTGTCCCGGCCGCGGCCCAGCAGAAGCAGCAGGCTCGTCAGGGCCTCCGCCCCCTCAGCCAGGCGCTCTTCGCTGCGGCGGATGCCCATACAGCCATTCATGATTTCCGCCAGGCGTTTTTGCGCGGCAGCACAGGAGCAGCGCTCCTTCCGTTTTTCCATGGCCGCCAGGGTCTGCTGCAGCGCTGTGCCATCTGCCGGCAGCTCTGCATCGTGCGCCCCCTCTTCCAAAATGGTCCGGGCCGCCCGGCGGCCGCCGAACGCCGCACCCAAAAGGGAGTTTCCTCCCAGCCGGTTTGCCCCGTGGTACTGGCAGGCACACTCCCCCGCAGCATAGAGCTGCCGGAGCGTGGTGCGGTGCGCCGCGTCCACATACAGTCCGCCCATGAAATAGTGGATGCCGGGGTAAACAGGAATGGGCTGCTGCACCGGATCCAGCTTCAGAAATTCCAGGCAGAACTGGCGCAGATCGCTCAGCTTTTCTGCAAAGGCCGTTTCCGAAACGCCGCTCATATCCAAAAAGGCGGTCTTCTGCCCGGTTTCCCGGCAGGCCTGTTCCGTTTCCCGGGCCACCACATCCCGGGGCATCAGATTGCCCAGTTCCGGATAGCGCTCTTCCATATAATACCACCGCGCGCCGCCGCGCAGCACAAACAGCCGGCCGCCTTCGCCCCGGGCCGCCTCGGAAATCAGCGCACGCTTGCCGGAGATGGGCGTGGTTGTGGGATGGTACTGAATCATTTCCAGATTGGCGCAGGCCGCGCCGGCGGCAAAAGCAGCCGCTGTGGCCGCGCCGGTGTTCTGCGTTGTCCCCGTGGTTTTTCCGAACAGGCCGTTCAGCCCGCCGGAAGCCAAAAGCACCGGTCCGGCGAGGGGTTCCAGCGCCTTGGTTGTCTCCTCCAGAAGAATGCAGCCCGTGCAGCGCTCCTGGCCGTCCACAGTGAGCTCCACCAGCATATGCCGGGGCCTGCGGGAGATCAGCCCCCGGCCTTCCCATTTGCGCGCCTCCTGAATCAGCGCAGCCGTAATCTGCTTGCCTGTGCTGGATTGGGCAAAAGCCGTGCGCTGCTTTTTCTGACCGCCGAAATAGCGCAGGTCAATCTCTCCTGTCCGGGTGCGGTGAAAGGGCACCCCCAGCGCCGCCAGAGCGCGCACCAGCGCCGGCGCCCCTTCCGTCAGGGCCCGCACCGCCGTGGGATTGGACAGGCCGCAGCCGGAACGGATGGTGTCGCGGAAATGTTCTTCCGGGCTGTCGCCCTGGCCCTTGGTATCCAGCGCCGCATTGATGCCGCCCTCTGCCATCACGGACTGTGCCCGCTCAGAGGGCATGGTGGAAACGAGCACGCTTTTCTGCCCCTGCTCTGCCAGGGCAATGGCGGCGCTGAGGCCCGCAATGCCGGCGCCGATGATGATAACCGGTCTCATAGCGTCCCCCTCACAAAATACATACATGCGCCCATTACAGCCAGCAGCACAAACAGCACTGCCAGCACGCGCATCCACCGTCCTGCCCGGCGCGCCGGGTCAATGCCGGAGTCGATCAGCAGCGGCCGCACATTCGCCAGCACATGCACCCCCAGCGCTGTCACCAGCAGAAGCTGAGCCAGAAGACTGGGCCATTCAAACTCCCGCAGCAGCACACCAAAGGGGGTCTGCAGCGTCCACAGCGTCCGGTGCACCAGCACCAGCACAAAAATGGCGATGCCGCTGACCAGGCGAAGCCAATAGCGGCGGTTTTTCCTGCCGTAGGCTGTCAATTGCCGCACCCTTTTACCGCGCACCGTTTTCCACAGCGCCAAAAGGCCATGCACACAGACAACGCCGAAAAAAGCATAGGCAAACAGGCGCTGGTTGAGAAAAACCGGCGTTAAAAGGGTGACAGATCCCATCACAAGATGTAAAATAAGCAGTAACAGCAGCAGCCACGCAATGACGGTATGCGCTCTCTGCACGGGCGATTCCCCCTTGTCCGAAAACAGTTTACGATATTGGGTATATTATACTGCGTTTGCGCACAGAAGAAAAGGGGGAACCTGTGCTGCAGCTATCGCCGGGCTGCCGCTCCTTTTTCCGCTGTGAAAAAGAATGCTTGACAAATTCCTTTCTTCGCTGTATAGTTCATTAAGTGAACTAAAAGCAGTCCTTTACAGGAGGTATGCTTATGGATTCCAAAACCTACGCCGGCGAGCAGCTGCTCAGCGCGTGGCTCACCCTCTCCTCCACACTGTGGAACGAACGGGTGGTCACCGGCATGACCTTCAACGAGGCTTTCGTCTGCAACCTGCTGAGCCATCAGGCCCAGGAGGCGCCGGATCATCCGCTCACTGCCACAGACCTGTGTGAGCACACCCGGCTCCTGAAAAGTCAGATGAACAAGGTCCTCTCTGAGATGGAGAAAAAAGGCTATATCCAGCGCCTGCGTTCCACAAAAGACCGCCGCCAGATTTTCCTGCGTCTGACAGAAGAAGGCCAGCGCGCCTATGATGCTGAGCATGCCGCCATCACTTTAATCTTAAATCGGCTGATTGCTGACATCGGCGAAGAAAAAGCCCTGCGCACCGCTGAAGCAGTGACAGAAATCGCCCAATCTTTGAAAAAAATAACCGACCTGTAAACGGTAGGAAAGGAATTGTCATGATCCGAATTTTGACCGACTCTGCCGCGGACCTGAGCGCCCAGGAGCTGGAGCATTATAACATCACCGCCGTCCCGCTGAGCATCCACTTTGGAAGCGAAACTTATCGCGATGGCGAAACTCTGGACAAAAATCATTTTTATGAGCTGCTGCAAAGCAGCGACGTATTTCCCCAAACTTCCCAGCCTTCCCCTTCGGACTTTGAAGGCTATTTTGAGGAAGCTAAACGCACCGGAGATGACATGATCGTCGTTTTGGTTTCTTCTGCATTGTCGGGCACGTTCCAGGGTGCACAAATCGCAAAAAACATCGCGGACTATGACCGCATTTTCTTAGTCGACAGCCTGAGTGCCACGGTGGGCGAACGGCTGCTGCTGCTGGAAGCTGTCAAGCTGCGCGACCAGGGCATGGCTGCCGCAGAAATCGTCAAAAAACTGGAAGCACTGAAAGGGCGTATCTGTATCTGGGCCAGCCTGGACACATTGGAATACCTGTGCAAGGGCGGCCGTCTGTCCCGCACGGCCGCAGGCATCGGCACGCTGGCCAATATGAAGCCTATTATCACCGTCACCAGCGAAGGTACGGTAGCCGTATGCAAAAAATGCATCGGGCAGAAGCGTTCCATGGATCAAATTATCCAGCTGATGGACGGCAAACGCCCGGATCTCTCCTATCCCCTTTTTGGTCTGTATACTTATAACCGCGCCAACTGCGCCGCTCTGGCCGCACGCATGGCCGACCGCGGCTACACAATCAGCGAAGACGCCTATCTCAACATCGGCCCCAGCATCGGCTCCCATGTAGGTATTGGGGCTTATGGCGTAGCCTATATCGCCGCGGAAGAATAAGTTTGCTTTTTTCATATTTTTTTCATCATACTCTGAGGCAGCGGGCGAAAGCAATGCTTTCGCCCGCTGCCTCTTTTTCTGAAAGGCGAAGCCCACGGTTCGGGGAAACCGTGGGCTTCAAAGACTATATAGGGGCTTCGAACCTCCGAATTTTTCAGCGGCTCGAAGATTGCCTATCACCAATTATTTGCAGATATAGCTCTGCAGGCCCATAATCATATAGCGTCCTGCCACTGCACCCTGATCGGGCGTGCCGATCGCTTTGGCAGCAAACACAGCAGCTTTGCCGAATTTCGGTGTCATCTGCTTGGTGGCCTCCACGCCTTCCGTTGCACCTTCCACCGCAGCGTTGATCACCGCATCCAAATCAGCCGCGCCGGCTTCCACTGCTGCAGCAGCCTTTTTCGCAGCGGCATCCACTGCATCGAGAATTGTGCGGTCGCCCAGCTGGCATTTACCGCGCTTCTGAATGCCGGCAGCAAACGCCGTCAAATAAGCAGCCAGCTCTGCAGGGCCGATTTCGCTCTTGCCCTTGAGGGCCTTGCCGCCCTCCATCACACCGCTGGACATCAGCGTTCCCATGGTAGAGGGAACGACAGACGCCATCTTCATACCGGATTTCATCAGCGTTTTTCCGATGTCATCCGGCTCTGCATTTTCGCGGATCAGATCGGGCAGCGCACTGTAGCCCTTGTGCATGGTCAGGCCCAGATCGCCGTCGCCCATCTGGGCGTCCATATCACACAGCTCGTCCTTCTTCTCCGTAAAAATCTGTGCCACGCCTTCAAATAATTCCGGAAGCTGGGCAAAGGTAATTTTATCCATGGTTGCCGCGCCTCCTTATGCCTGGGTATAGAAGGGCGTTTTCACCGGCATGTCAATCTGAGCTTTCATCTCATCGTCCGCCATGCGGCAGATGGAGATGGATGCGCCGGCCATTTCCATAGAGGTGGCATATTCGCCCACGAAGGTGCGGTAAACCTTGATGCCCTTGCCATCCAGGATCTTGCGCACAGAATTGCAAAGGATATACAGCTCTTCCACCGAGGTGGCGCCCAGGCCGTTGATGAGCAGGCAGACCTCTTCTCCTTCCGCCACAGGCATGTCGCCCAGCAGCGTATTCAAGGATTCCTCCGCCAACTCGTCGGCGGTTTTGATGGGGCCGTTCCAGATGCCGGGTTCGCCGTGGATGCCCATACCCATGGCCATTTCATTTTCACCCAGGGTGAAATTTGGATGGCCGACTTCGGGAATCACGCAGGGCGTCAGGGCAAAGCCCACGGTGCGGGTGTTGTCCTTGGCCTTTTGGGCCGCGGCCAGCACTTCGTCCAGCGTGCCGCCCTGGGCTGCCTTGGCACCGGCGCACTTGTACATAAAGAAGATGCCGGCCACGCCGCGGCGGGTATCCGGGTTGGCATTGGAGTTGACATCATCCGCCCCCACAATGGAGCGGGTCTCAATGTCATCCATCTCGCACATTTCCGCCGCCATGTCAAAGTTCATGATGTCGCCGGTGTAGTTGCCATAGAGATACAGGATGCCTGCGCCAGCTTCCACCTCTTTGGAAACGTTATAGATCTGCTCTGCCGAGGGAGACTGGAACACACCGCCAACGCCGCAGCCGTCCAGCATACCATCGCCCACATAGCCTAAAAACAGGGGCAGATGGCCTGTGCCGCCGCCGGTAATGATGGCAACCTTGCCGTCTTTCTTGTTGGCCGTGCAATAGCAGCGCAGATCGTCGTTTACATATTTGACCTGATCGCCGTGGGCGGCGTAAATGCCCTGGAGCATCTCGTCCACATAGTTTTCAGGAGCATTGATAATTTTTTTCATGGGAATCTCCTCCTCCAAAAGTCTTGAAAAAGCTTACAGCATCAGGCCAATCTCTTCCTCCAGGGAAGCAAAATAAATGTCATCGTGGCTGGTGTTGTTTTTGAAAATGCACACACTCATCACGTCTTTGCCCACGGCCATGGGTACTGCGTGCCACACCGAGGGCTTGAGGGAAATCCCCAGACCGCAGGGGATATAAAAGGCTGTTACATTTTCTTCCTTCAGATCACCTGCTGCGGCCATGCCGACAATCAGATCGCCGTCCATGGCAATCAGGTTTTCCGTCGTGTGGTCGTGGGCTTCAAAATCCTTAAGCACAAACGCATGCTCAAGCACCCGCATCAGATTGATCGAAGTGGGCGCATCAATCACCACCGCCTGAGGATACCACAAATGGGTGGCCGGATTGCCGCCCGCCTCACGCCCCTCCGTGGTGAGCACTTCACCATAGGGAGCAAAGGCTTCCTGGGTCAATTCCTGCACTTTGATTGTTTTCATTGAAACCAATTCCTTTCTCAATCCTTCGTCAGGAGGCTGCAGCAGCCTTCTTGGCCGCACGTTTATCCAGCACAACGCTCAGCACCAGCGCCGCAATCAGCAGGCAGCCGTTGGCAAAAGTTTTGGCGTTGTCGGACATATGCATCAGGCCGAAAGCGTTGGCAATCATCTGCAGCAGCAGCACCGCCAGCACCACGCCGACCACGCGGCCCTTGCCGCCGTCGGGATGAACGCCGCCCAGCACCACAATCAGCAGCGACAGCAGCGTGTAAGTAGAGCCATTGGAGGACTTCGCACTGTTCAGGTGAGAGGTAATCAAAATACCGGAAATACCGCCCAGGATACCGGAGAACATGTAAGTCATAATGGTGACCTTCAGGGTATTGATACCGGAATACATGGCCGCCTTGGCATTGGAGCCCAGGAAATAAATCTCATGGCCGAACACGGTGCATTTCATGATGAAAACCACCACGGCCAGCACCGCAATGAAAATCACCAGCACCCAGGGAATGGGTGTGCCGGGCACATTCCCGTTGGCAATATTTTTAAAAGCATCACACATGCCGTTGATGGCCGGGCCGCCGGTGATGCCATAGGCAAGGCCGGTATACAGCTGCAAACCGCACAGGGTCACCAGCATGGCCGGCAGCTGGAAATAGCCGATGATAAAGCCGTTAAAAGCACCGCAGGCCGCGCCCACTGCAATGGCAACCGCGCACGCCAGCACGACGGCCGGCACCACCATAGCAGGGTTGGTTACCTCACCGTTTTCTATGATGACCATATTCTTGACAATCAGCGCCGCCAGAACGCCGGTGAAGTTCATGATACCCACGAGGGACAAATCAATGCCGCCGGCAATCATACAGGCCATCATACCCAGGGCCAGGATTCCGTATTCAGGGAACTGGAAAATCATCGAGCGCAGGTTCAGCCCGGTGAAATATGCCTCAGGCCGCAGCAGCAGCATAATGATGCATACCAGAATCATCAGTCCGATGATCGTAAGGACATGGGTGTCCTGTCCAATACCGGGCAGCCCCTTGCGCCCGGCAGTCAATCTGTTTTCCTTTGCACTCATTGTGGCACCTCCTTAAACCTTGCCCAGGCTTGCCTGCCGCTTTGCCTGGATCGACGTCATAATGGCGCCCAGCAGCAATACCAGCCCGACCGCAAAGGTCTGCCAGCAGGTGGGGATGCCCAGCATATTCAGATTGTTCTGCACCAGCGTAATCAGCAGCACGCCCAGCACTGTGCCTCCCACATTGCCGTGACCGCCTGTCAGGCGGCATCCGCCCACGACACAGGCGGCAATGATGATCATTTCCTCGCCCATAATCGCCGTAGTCGTGGAGGAGTGCATCAGCGTGGTATACATCATCGCCGTGGCACCTGTCATCACACCGCAGAAAATATAAGCGATGAATTGCAGGCGGCGCACATTAAAGCCTGCGATCCGCGCCGCATTCGCATCGCCGCCGATGGCATACAGTCCGCGGCCCAGCATGGTGAACTTCAGCACCAGCGCCACAGCAATACACAAAATCACGGGCACCAGGAACAAAACCGTCAGCGGATAGGTAAAGCCCGTAGCCGGATCCGCATAGGTAATCATATTAACCTCATACAGGGCCTGAAGCGAATCGGGCAAAACCGTGAATTCCCGGGTGCCCAAAATCATGACCAGCCCTCCTGAAGCAATGGAACTGGTGGCCAGCGTGGCAATCAGGGGCGGCAGCTTCAGATAAGAAACCAGCACGCCGTTGAGAATGCCGAACACCAGGCCAATGAACATGGCCAGGGCAAAGAAGAACAGCGGGTTATCCGGTGCCATGCCGTGGTAGTTCAAATACATGGGCACATACATGGCTACGCAGCCGATGGCCGGGAAGGATACATCGATACCCCCCGAAATGATAACCACCATTTCACAGATGGCAAAGCACATGGTGAAAATACCGGCGCGGGCCAGATTGATGGCCGTTGCAGGACTGATAAATGCAGGCTGGCGAATGGCCGCCACCACACAGAATACCACAATGACATACAGCAGGATCATCGGTGTGCTGGTCAGCGCCATTTTGAGTTTTTCGCTTTTTGTTGCAATCATTTCTGCTCGACCTCCTCTTCATTCGCGCCGATCAACAGATTCGACAGGGAGATCTCGTCGATATTGTTGTCGATTGCCGCCGCAACCTTGCCGTCGCGCATAACAACAATCTTGTTGCAGTTCTGCACCAGTTCAGGCAAATCATCGGAAATAACAATGATACCGATTCCCTTTTGCGCCAGATTATGCAGAATTGCATGAATTTCCGCCTTGGCGCCCACGTCAACACCCACTGTCGGGCCATCCAGAATAAACAGCTTTGGCTCCGTATTCAGCCACTTCGCAATGACGACCTTCTGGGCATTACCACCCGAGAGCGTGCGCACGGCGGGTTTGGGCGAAGGCGCCACAATGCCGATTTCATCAATCCAATGGCGGGTCACATCCTCCATGGCCTGCTCATCCAGGCGGCCGCCCTTCATATATCTGCGGATGGAAGATGCAATGGTGTTGTCCTGAATGGAGCGCTCCATAAACAGGCCCTGGGTCAGGCGGTCCTCCGGCACATAGCCGATATCATTGGCCATGGCATCGGCCACGCTTTTGATGGTAATTTCCTTGCCGTTGAGCACTACTTTGCCGCTGTCTGCCGGTGCAATACCGAACAGCGCCTCGCCGATTTCTCCGCGGCCGCTGCCCAAAAGGCCGGTCAGGCCCAGCACATCGCCCTTGTTCAGGGTGAAGGAAACATCCTCAAAGGCACCCTTGCGGGTCAGGTGCTCCACACGCAGGATTTCTTCTTCCTGCGCAGCGGGATGATATTTGTCCTCACTCACGTCGTGCCCTGTCATGTCCCGCGTGAAACGCGCCTGATCGTATTCACTGATCGGCCCGCTGGATACATAGGCGCCGTTGCGCAGAATGGTCAGCCGGTCTGCGATGCGGTAAATTTCATCCAGCTTGTGGTTGACGATCATCACAGCGATGCCCTTCTTCTTCAGCCCGCGGACAATATCCCACAGCTTATCCACCTCGCGGGCAGTCAAAGCCGTGGTGGGCTCGTCCAAAATCAAAAGTTTTGCATCATTGATGATAGCCCGGCAAATGGCCACCATCTGTTTATTTGCCACGGACAGGCGCTCCAGCTTGACATCCGGGTCGATATTGGCACCGACCTGCTCCATCGCCTTGGCTGCCGTCTCGTGAATTTGTTTCCAATTTACAAATTTAACTTTATTTTTCAGTTCCCCGTTAAGCGCGATATTTTCCGCCACCGTCAGGTTGGGAAACACCGCAAAATCCTGATAAATAACCTGGATGCCGCGATTGATTGCATCCATGGGTTTCATCTTTTCCACTTTTTCTCCATCAATCCAGATGGAGCCTTCATCTGCATTATGCACGCCGGAAATCGCCTTGATCAGAGTGGATTTTCCGCAGCCGTTTTCGCCGGCCAGGCAGTGAATCTCGCCCTTTCTGATTTCAAGGTCGACCCCTTTTAACGCGTGGACGCCGCCGAAGGATTTTTTAATGCCTTCCAGTTTCAAAAAAACCTCTTCAGACATGGTATCGGCCCCCCGTTTTCCTACATAGTCTCTTGCTTGTCTATTTTTTGTGCAACCCCCATGCGGCGCAGAAAGCCGCATGGGGGTTCCATATGCATTCCTTACACGCTATAAAATTGCTTAGAAGTCATAGTCGTCCATGTTGTCCGTGGTGACGTCAACGCGGGCGTTGCCGTACAGGACGGTGGGCGTGTTCTCGTCGGGCGTCAGCGTGTCATAACCGACAGCAGTCAGGGACAGCGTGGTCGGATCCAGCTCGGTGCCGGCTGCCTTGGCATCCAGAACCGCAATTGCCAGTTCGATCATGGCCTTGCCTGCCTCAGCAGGATCCCACACGGAGAAGGTGGCGATGGTGCCGCTCTCCACATACTGACGGGCAATGGAGGTCATGGAAGTACCCACAACAGCAACCTGGCCGGTCAGGCCCAGTTCTTCCACAGCCTGAGCTGCGCCGACCACATCGGTGGATGCGCTGCCCTGGATGGCAACGATGTCCGGGTTGGCCTGCAGCAGTTCCTTGGTCTGGTTGTAGGAGGAGGTGGTGTCGTCGCCGGTCTCATAGCGGCCGCCGTTGACCATGTTGGTGTTGGCTTCAAAATAAGCGTCGGCCGCATCGCACCATTCATTGTGGGAAACGGAGTTCAGGTCGCCCACGAACTGAATGTAAGTACCCTCGCCATTGCACAGCGTAGCCAGCTCTTCGGCAAAGTGCGTGCCGTAGTCGGCATTGACGAATGCTTCGATGTCATAGTCGAAATACTGAGGATCCATGGAGGAAGCCTCGTGAGTGATCACGACGATGCCTGCCTCTTTGGCTCTCTCCAGAACGGGAGCCAGGGACTCAGAGTCGAAGGGAACAACGCAGATGGCGTCCCAATCCTCTGCCAGCATCTGCTCAACAACGCCTGCCTGGTCTGGGCCCTCAGCGCTGCCGCGATAGACATAATCGGTGCCGTTTTCAGCGTTGTAGGCATTGACGCCCTCTTCCATGCGCTGGAACCAGCCGATGTTGGTCATCTTGGGCACCACGGCAATTTTATAGTCGGTGGTGTTTGCATTTTCATCTCCGCCGCTGGAAGGAGTGTTGTTATTCGCGGGGCCGCAGCCTGCGAACAGCGTAACGGTCATCAAAGTGGCCGCGCCCAGAGCGAAGATTCTCTTAGAATTCTTCATGGTAATCAGGTCCTCTCTTCATCTGATAGATTCGGTCTTCCAACCGTAGCTTTATAGTAAATTATCTCTGTCCCATTGTCAAGCAAAATTCCACAATGAAATAAATTTTTCACTTCTTTTTTTGTCGATTTTCTACATACATTTCTGCAGTTAGCTGTATATAATGGCAAAAAACAAAAAAGAATTTCTTTTCGCCTTTGTCGGTTTCCTCCAAACGGCCGCAATCCGTCCGCAAAGGAAAAACATCCGTTTTTTTACAGCGTACAGTTTCAGGACTTTTTTCTCCGCTCCCTTGATTTCGCGCAAAAAATCCAGTATGATGCTGTCAGAACCACCAAAAAAAGAGGGAAAGGGGACTTTTATTATGAGCAAATATACCCTCGGCATCGATTTTGGCTCCCTGTCCGGCCGCACGGTGCTGGTGCGCGCCGACACCGGTGAAGTGGTGGCGGAAAGCACGCTGGACTATCCCCATGCCGTGATGGACACCGCCCTGGAGGACGGCACGCCCCTGGGCCAGGACTGGGCCCTGCAGGATCCCCAGGATTACCTGGACGTGCTCTATGCCACCATCCCGGACGTGCTGCGCCAGAGCGGCATAGACAGCGCCGATATCATCGGCGTGGGCACGGATTTCACCGCCTGCACCGTACTTCCCGTCAAGGCAGACGGCACGCCGCTGTGCTTTTTGCCCCAGTTCCGCTCCACGCCCAATGCCTATGTGAAGCTGTGGAAGCACCACGCCGCAGAAAAATACGCCGCCCGGCTGACCGAAATCGCCCGGGAGCGGGGCGAAGCTTTCCTGGCGCGCTACGGCGGCAAAATCTCCAGCGAGTGGGAAATCCCCAAGGTCTGGCAGATCCTCGACGAGTCCCCCGAAGTCTACGAGGCCGCCGACCACATTGTGGAGGGCGGCGACTGGATCGTCTGGCAGCTGACGGGCGTGCTGGGCAAAAACACCTGCGCCGCCGGCTATAAGGGCACCTGGAGCGCCGCCGACGGCTACCCTTCCGAGGACTTTTTCAAAGCTCTGGACCCCCGCCTTGCCAACTACGTTTCGGAAAAAATGAACTTTCCCATCGCGCCCCTGGGCAAAGCGGTGGGCGGCGTCACCCCGGAGATGGCGGCGCGCACCGGCCTGAAGGCCGGCACCCCCGTCTCCTCCTCCATCATTGACGCCCATGTGGCCATGCCCTCCGCCGGCATCACCGGGCCGGGCCAGCTGCTGGCAATCATGGGCACCTCCACCTGCCACATCCTGCTCTCGGAGCAGGAGCGCATGGTGCCCGGCATGTGCGGCGTGGTGGACGGCGGCGTCTACCCCGGCTATTACGCCTATGAAGCCGGCCAGTCCTGCGTGGGCGACCATTTCGCCTGGTTTGTGGACCACTGCTGCCCCGCCGCTTATAAAGAGGAGGCCGACCGGCAGGGCAAAAATCTCCATGTCTATCTCACGGAGCTGGCGGAAAAGCAGCGCCCCGGGGAAAGCGGCCTCATTGCCCTGGACTGGTGGAACGGCAACCGCAGCGTGCTGGCGGATTACGACCTGACGGGCCTGCTGGTGGGCATGACCCTGAGCACCCGGCCCGAGGAGATTTACCGCGCCCTGATCGAGGCCACCGCCTACGGCACCCGCATGATTGTGGAAAACTTCGTCCATTACGGCGTGCCCGTGACCAAATTTGTGGCCACCGGCGGCATCAGCCAGAAAAACGCCATGGCCATGCAAATTTATGCCGATGTGCTCAATCTGCCCGTCTACATCGCCGACGGCAAGCAGGGCGGCGCGCTGGGCGCTGCGTGCTTCGCCGCAGTGGCGGCGGGCAAAGCCGCCGGCGGCTACGACTCCATCACCGAGGCCGCCGCCGTCATGGGCCGGCAAAAAGAGCAGTTCTACACTCCCATCCCCGAAAATGCGGCCGTCTACGAAACCCTCTATCGGGAATACAGCGCCCTGCACGACTATTTCGGCCGGGGCGAAAACAATGTGATGAAGCGCCTCAAAGCCATGCGCACCAAGCTGCGCGGCTGAGCGTACCATTCAGCAAACACAGCGGGAGCACGGCATTTGCCGTGCTCCCGCTGTTTCAAAGCTCACTTCCGTATGCTTCGTTGATGCCGCGCGCCATCTCTTCCAGATGCTTTTGCTCCTCCCTCTCCCAAAAGCGCGCCTCTCCCAGGATAATCCCCAATTCCTCCCGATAGGCATCCACAATCTCCTGCAGCGCTTCCAGACAGGTCTCGTTGTCCAGCCGGTAGTCCTCCAGCGTCTCCCCGATGCGCTCTATGGCACGCCAGGCGTGGCGGTTGACCTCGTCATCAACGGCGCCCAGGTCCAGCCCATCCAAAAGCTCCAGAACATGCCTTCCCAACTGGTAGCAGCGGGCGTGTTCGAGATAGTCCCTTGTGAAATCTTCCATCGCGGGCTCCTTTCTTTTGCTCCGGCGGGCGGAGGAGGGGCGGGCCTCCCCGGCCCGGGGGTGGGTTGCTTGCTTTAGAGAAAGCGATCTTTCTGTCTATCGGCGGAAGGTTTTCTTTCAAAATTCAAGTTTTGAGCAAACTTGTCAGCACCGGGCCTGCCCGGCCCGGACCCGGGTCGCTTTTCCCACAAAAGCTACGCTTTTGCGGGAGCCCTGGATTCAAAAAGCTCCGGGGCAAATGAATTGCCCCTGCGCCGAGGTTTTGCCTAACGACAAAACGCTCGTGACGGCGCACTCGCGCCGGGGCCGCGCAGCGGCCCTTTAACATGCCGTTGGCCCCTTGGGAATCCCCCTCCTTCGGGCGACCAAAACGGGGGCTGCGGCCCCCTTTTTGGATTTTCCCCGGGGCTTTTTTACCTTTTAAGAATCTTCTGAAACCTCTTCCACCTTGCACAATTCTTCAAACGAAACATGAAATATTTCCATCAACACTCGGATTTCTTTGTCGGTCACTGCCCGATTCTGACCCTCTAAATCTGATAAACTGGTGTAATTGATATTGATCCCATGAAGCTGTAATTGTGCCACCAGATCACGCTGTTTCATTTTACGGGCTCTGCGCAACCGATAAACATTTTTACCGATCAAATTTTTATCACCATATGCCCCGCGAATTTTCACAGCGTCACCTCGCTTTTTATCTTCGTAAAGCGATTATACTGGCATTATTTGTCGAATTGGTCGGATATTCCGATTATAAAAAATTTTTCAAACGCACGCAGAAGCTATTTGTCATGCGTTTTATTCTATCATCCTTTTCCCTAAAATTTTTCATATGCCACAAAGCAGTGGCATTTCGCTGGGGGAAAATCCAAAAAGGGGGCCGCAGCCCCCGTTTTGGTCGCCCGGGGAAGAGGGGGTACCCAGGGGGAGAGGGCCGTGCGAAAGGCCCTTTCCCCCTGGGCGGTTCTTTGGTTTCTTTCTGTCCGCACAGAAAGAAACCCGGGGGCCCGGGGCCGGGCAGGCCCCGCACTCCCCCCCCCGCCTTCGGGGAGAAGGCAATCCCCTCCCCCTTGCATCGGCGCCCCTTTTCCCTTATAATTGCTTCATCGAAAAAGCAGGCCGCAGCGCGGCAGAAAGGATCTGATCTTATCAAAAGTCTCAAAAAAATTGTGCCCGCTCTGGTGGCTCTGGCGGTGCTCATCGCCGTATTCTGGGGCGTGTACACCCACTTTTCCCCCAAGGCCCAGGAGGGCGAAAAGCACATCACCATTTCCATTGTGGATGACACCGGCGCCCAGACGGATTACACGCTGGACACCGATGCGGAATACCTGCTGGAAGCGCTGGACGCCGTGGCCGACATCGACGGCGAGGAGGGCGAGTACGGGTACACCCTGTATACCGTCAACGGCGTCACCGCTGATTTCAATACCGGAAACGCCTACTGGGCGATCTATGTCAACGGGGAATACGGCTCCTACGGCCTGTCCCAGCAGCCGGTGAATGACGGCGACGCTTTCTCCATCGTTTACGAAACATATGCCGGCTGACGGGCGCCGCCTGGGCGCACGGGGCATCGCCGTGCTGGCGGTGTGCGCCGCCCTGGTGTTTGCCCTGCAGGTGGCCCTGGCCGGCATTCCCAACGGCGAATGCGTCACGCTGCTGTTCCTTCTCTATACCCTGTATTTCCGAAGGCGCACGCTGTACATCATTTACACCTTTGCCCTGCTGGAGGGCGTCACCTATGGCTTTGGCATCTGGTGGTTCATGTATCTCTATGTGTGGACCATTCTGTGGGCGGTGGTGATGCTGCTGGGGCGGCGGCAGCGCAGCGCCCTGTTCTGGGCTGTTACGGCCGCCTTTTTCGGGCTGTGTTTCGGGCTGTTGTGCACGCCGCCCTATTTTTTCATCGGCGGCTGGACGCTGGCATTCTCCTGGTGGGTGGCGGGCATCCCCTTCGATTTGCTGCACTGTGTGTTCAACTTTGCCATCGTGCTGGTGCTCTTTCCGCCCCTGAACAAACTCTTTGCCCGTCTGCAGGAACGAAATATGCTGCTGTAACGCAAAAAAAGCACGCTTGACACTTCCCTTATACAATGGGGAAGCGTTCTAAACGGTCAATTTGCTGAAAAACGATTCCCCTCCTTTTGGCGGGGAATCGTTTTTTTATGTGTGCACGCTGCCAGCCTGCCCGGGGCAATCCCGCCGCATATTGCGGCAGGCCCCCTCCACTCAGGCCAGTGGTGCCAGAAACTTTACCCGCTTTTTACACAAAGATGATTGCGCAGCAGCCGGCAAACACGTAGGATAAAAGTGGAATGACAGCGAAGGGGGGCGTTTTCTTTATGGAGGCTGCTCTGGTGGTTCTGGCAATATTTCTGCTGTTGTTTTTTCTGCCTTTTCAGCGGCAGCGGCGCCAGTCCAGGCGTTTTCATCCCATCGACGCCCGGGTCGTGAGCATCGAGTACCGGGAACCCCGAATCAACGAGGATACCGTGGGCGAACCGGAATACCATATGACCGTGACCTTTTTCTGGGAAGGGCAATATTTGCAGCGGGTCTGGGGACCTGTGAAAGGGAGGCAGATTCCCAGGGTTGGGGAAACCATCCGCCTTTCCTATAACCCAAAGGCCGACCAGCTCGGCCACAGGCCGCTCAGTCCGCGGCTGCGGCGAAAAATATGGCTGTTCGGAGCCGGCGGCATTACCGCCCTGGCCGCTTTGTCCGCGCTGCTTCAGCGCATTGTTCCCTCTCTTGACGATACCAATATCCCCGCTGCATGGATTCTCTTTTTCATCGGCGGCGTATTTTTGGTCATTGACCTGGCTTTCTGGCATTCCCGGCGGGTTCTTCAGCGAAAAATTGCATCCGAGACACTGCGCCCGGTGCCCGCCATTTTTCGGGGCTACCGCCAAAGGCAGGATTCCGACGGGGATCCGCTCGATTATCCGCTCTATGAGGTGACATTCGGCGGCGTGACCCGGCAGGTGGAGGGCAATGTGACCGGACGCCGTCCCTATACCGTGGGGCAGACTGTGACCCTCTACCGCGATCCGGAAACCGGGAAAATAACCGAGGCGCCGGGCCGCACGGAGGCCATTCTGGGCGTGGTGTTTTTGCTGCCTGTGTGCCTCTGCTGCGGAGCCGGCATTCTCATGCTGCTTTTGAATCGACTGTAAACAAGTTCCGCCGCGCCGGCCCCAGATTGCCGCCAGCAACCACCCCCGGGCTTCGGGCAGTGCATCTGCCCGAGTTCTGCATACGCATCGGATTTCGAAACTAAAAAAGCCTCAACCAAAAAGGTTGAGGCTTTTTTGTAACGACCTTCTGGCCGGTGCCGCTTTTGCGGCGTACAAACGTTTTCGCCGCAGGCGAAAATCTTGGCGCAGGCGGAATTCATTTCCGCTGAGCATTGGAATCACCGGAGGGTGAAGCGGGCCAACGGCCCGCGGAATCCAAAAAGAAAGACATCTGCTTTCAGCAGATGTCCTTTTCTGGTGGAAGGAACGGTTAAAATCGATATTTTGGATTGACAGGACCGTTGTAGGAAAACCACCCAACCGGCCTTCTGGCCGGCGGCGCATTTGCGCCGT
>CAJFVV010000012.1 GCA_904420565.1 Candidatus Pseudoscillospira faecavium | reverse complement strand
CACGCTGATTGCGTGTTATCTTCTGGCAAATCTGGTCTATCTGATTCGGCGCCAACAGCTGCGTCGGCAACAATAAATAAAAGGAGGTATACCCCCATGAGGACTATTCGCCGCCTCTGCCGGCGCTTTCTCTCATTCATTCTGAGCCTGCTGCTGTCATGCTCCCTCATTGTGCCCGCTTCCGCCAGCATAGCTTTCAGCGATGTTCCTTCGTCCCATTGGGCCTACGGCGCCATTCAGGACATGCGCGCCGCCGGGCTGGTCATCGGCGTGGGCGGCGGCAAATTCAACCCGGGCGGACAGCTTTCCCGGGCGCAGTTCCTGGCTATGACCGTGCGCCTTCTGGAGCAGGAAACCGGCCGGGACGTCACGCCCGCCGCCAGCGGCTATTGGGGCTCTCCCTATTACACCGGCGCGGAAGCCTTCAGTCTGTTCGGCGGATTTAAGCATTCCATCTCTCTGAGCGGCATCGATAGCAGTCAGGCCAGTCTGGACGCAGGCATCACCCGCTATGAAATGGCGGTTCTGGCCAACAATGTCCTGGCCAACGCCCCGGGCTATACATACGATACCTCCAAGGTCGACAGCTCCGTCATGCCGGATTACGATACCCTGCCCGCCCAGTATAAAGACGCAGTCTGCCGCATGTACAGTCTCGGCATTTTGACAGGGCAAAACGGCGGTTATTTCAACGGGGACAAAACACTGACCCGGGCAGAGAGCTGCGTGGTGCTCTCTCGCCTGCAGCGCGCCTACAATCAGATGAGCACCTCCACGCCCGCTGCCGGCGGCACTCTGGAAGTGCACTATATCGACGTGGGCCAGGCAGACGCCGCCCTGGTCATCTGCGACGGCGAAGCCATGCTGATCGACGGCGGCAACCGCGCGGATTCTGACCTGATCTACGCCTATCTCCAGCAGGAGGGGATCACCCATTTGAAGTACATCATAGGCACCCATGCCCACGAGGATCACATGGGCGGCCTTTCCGGCGCCTTGGAATACGCCGCCGTGGACACCGCCTTCTGCTCTGTCACAGAGGATGATTCCCAGTTCTTCCAGGACTTCAAGGCCCGGCTGGAGCGCCAGGGCAAAACCATTACCGTCCCCAAAATCGGCAGCCAATACACCCTGGGCAGCGCCGCTTTCCAGTTTATCGGCCCCGTTCAAATGGTGGATGATGCCAACGGATGCTCCCTGGTGCTGCGCCTGAGCTATGGCTCCACCTCTTTCCTGTTTACAGGCGACGCTGAGCGGGATGAAGAAGCCGATATTCTCGACGCTGGCTACGAGCTTTCCAGCACGGTTTTGAAAGTGGGCCACCACGGCAGCGAGACCTCTACTTCCTATCCTTTCCTGCGCGCCGTGGCCCCACAGTACGCCGTGATCTCCTGCGGCACCGGCAACAGCTACGGACACCCCCATGATGCAGCCCTGTCCCGCCTGCGGGACGCGGATGTGACGCTGTACCGTACCGATCTGCAGGGCACCATCATCTGCACCAGCGATGGAAAGAACGTATCCTTTACCACCGCCAAAAATCCCACAATCCAGACCAATCCCACGGTGGATCAGGATACGGCAGGGGCCTATATCGGAAATCTCCATTCCAAGGTCTTTCACCGCACCACCTGCTCCGGCCTTCCGCTGGAGAAAAACCGCGTTTACTTCGACAACCGCGCCGATGCCATCGCCGAAGGCTATACCCCCTGCGGCCGGTGTGATCCGTAAAAACAGTGCAAACTAAAAAAGCAGCAACACAAAAGGCAGTCTCCATTTGCCGCGGAGACTGCCTTTTGTTTATTGACAGCATGCAGCGCATTTTTTCTAAAATAGATTGACAAAACATCTACCTTGTTTTACAATATAGTTAATCTACATTGCAATGCAAGATAGCAAAGTCAGGTGATCTGCACTATGATTCCATCCCAAATGCTCAAAGGCACGCTGGAGGGCTGCATTCTGGCCATCATCAGCAAAGAAGAAACTTATGGCTATGAAATTTCGCAGCAGCTGAGTGCCTATGGTTTTGGCAAGGTAGCCGAGGGCACCATCTATCCCCTGCTGCTGCGGCTGGAAAAAAATGCCCTGATCTGTGCGACCTACCGCCAATCCGAGGTAGGGCCCAAGCGCAAATACTATGCGCTGACCGAGGCCGGCGCCGAAGAGCTGCGCACCTTTATGCAAAACTATGCCGAGCTGACCCGGGCAGTTTCCCAGCTGCTGCGGGATCTGGAAGGAGGAACAATCCATGAAACAACAGACGCGCCGCCTGCTGAAAGAAAATAACGCGCTGGATGCACAGCTGAGTCCGGAGGGCAGCGCCGTGATGACCGATATCACAGCTTATCTGCGCGCCGCCAATATCAGCACCTATCAGCAGGAACTGCTCCGCCGGGATATCACCCAGATGCTTCTGGAGGGCGAGCGCCGGGGCGAGGGTGCCAAAAGCGTCATTGGGGAAGATTATCGCATTTTCTGCGACAATGTGCTCTCAGAAATACCCAAGCGCCCTGTCTCTGCACGGCTGCTGAGTGCCGCAAGCACTGCCGGCACATGCCTTGGCATCTTAGCGGCGATCTGGCTGGCCGGGGAACTGCTGCTGGCCTTCACCGGCCAGGGCGAATGGTTCCGCCTGACCGTGACTGTGGGCGACCTGGTCAGCGCTGCCGGCATCACCCTTCTGGCCGCCGGCCTGGTGGAACTCATCTGCCGCCACAGTTTTGACCAGGACTTCCCCCGCAGCAAGCTCTGGTTTGTGCTGCTGTTCGTGCTGGTCTTTTTATGCATTGCCGCCGGCATTTTTCTGCGCTTCCCTCTTTTCGCCGTGCACCCTGTTTTGGTGCTTGCTGCCATTGCGGCACTGCTGCTTTTCTCCTATTTCAGTGAATAAAAGCGCCTTTTTCCATCTCTTGCACACCTTACCGGAATTTGGCATCTTTGCATGCAAAAGATTGTGCAGGAAATTCTCCGCCGCCCCTTGACAGCCCCGGACCGGCGTGTTTATAATGGTGACATTATAAGGCAATGACGGGAATTGCCCTGCGGGAAATGCCCAGAGAGAAAGACAGTATGGTGTAAGTCTTTTGCAGGAAACGCAGGTGTCTGACCATCCCGGAGCCGCCCGCCGAACATCCCGATAAGGGGTCAGTAGACCGGGCCGGGCCCGCCCGATACAGCGGTCACAAGCGGCGGTTCAGAAGAACCGCAAGCAGGGTGGAACCGTGGAGCTTTTACAGTGCTTCACCCCTGAAAAGACAGGGGTGAAGCATTTTTTATGCCTCCGCCCCAAATCAGCAAGGAGGAATTTTTTTATGGCAGAAGAAAACAACCAGTACACGTTTGAAAATCCAGAATACCGCCAGACCTATTGGCACACCTGCTCCCATGTGATGGCCCAGGCTGTCAAGCGTCTGTGGCCGGAGGTCAAGCTGGCCATCGGCCCCTCTATTGACGAGGGCTGGTATTACGACCTGGATGCCCCCTTCGCTTTCACGCCGGAGCATCTGGAAAAAATTGAAGCGGAAATGCGCAAGATCTGCAAGGAAAAGCTCAAGCTCGAGCGCTTTGAACTGCCCCGGGCGGAAGCGCTCAAATTCATGGAAGAAAAAGGCGAGCCTTTCAAGGTAGAGCTGATCAACGACCTGCCTGAGGATGCTCACATTTCCTTCTACAAGCAGGGCGAATTCACCGACCTGTGCGCAGGTCCCCACCTGGACTCCACCGGCCGCATCAAAGGCAACGCCCTCAAGCTCACCGCCTGCAACGCCGCCTACTGGCGCGGCGATTCCAATCGGGAAACCCTGCAGCGCATTTACGGCATCGCCTTCCCCAAAAAAGAGGAACTGGAAGCTTATATCCAGCGCATCGAAGAGGCCAAAAAGCGCGACCACCGCAAGCTGGGCAAGGAGCTCGGTCTGTTTATGCTGCGCGAAGAAGGCCCCGGCTTCCCCTTCTTCCTTCCCAAGGGTATGGTTCTGAAAAACACCCTCATCGACTATTGGCGTCAGGTTCACAAGAAATACGGTTATGTGGAGATTTCCACGCCCATCATTCTCAACCGGCAGCTGTGGGAGCGCAGCGGCCACTGGGACCACTATAAGGCCAACATGTACACCACCGTCATCGACGATGAGGATTATGCCATCAAGCCCATGAACTGCCCCGGCGGCATGCTGGTCTATGCCAGCGAGCCCCACAGCTACCGCGACCTGCCCCTGCGGGTGGGTGAGCTGGGTCTGGTCCACCGCCACGAACTGTCCGGCGCGCTGCACGGCCTGTTCCGCGTGCGCTGCTTCACCCAGGACGATGCCCACCTCTTTATGACCCAGGAGCAGCTCAAGGATGAAATCAAAAATGTGGTCAAGCTGTTTGACGAAGTGTATTCTGTGTTTGGCCTGAGCTACACCATCGAGCTTTCCACTATGCCCGAGGATCACATTGGCACCGTGGAGCAGTGGGAGCACAACCAGAACATCCTCAAAGAGGCTATCACGGAAATGGGCAAGGAGTTCGAGGTCAATGAAGGAGACGGCGCTTTCTACGGCCCCAAGCTGGACTTCCATCTGGCCGATTCCCTGGGCCGCACCTGGCAGTGCGGCACGGTGCAGCTGGACTCTCAGCTGCCGGAGCGCTTCGAGCTGGAATACACCGGCGAGGATGGCCAGAAGCACCGCCCCGTCATGCTTCACCGGGTGGTCCTGGGCTCCATTGAGCGCTTTATCGGCGTGATTACCGAGCATTTTGCCGGTGCCTTCCCTGCCTGGCTGGCCCCGGTGCAGGTGAAGCTGCTGCCTATCACAGACCGGGCCGCAGAATATGCCGATCAAATTGCCGCCCAGCTGGACGAAGCCGGCTTCCGTGTGGAAGTGGACAGCCGCAATGAAAAGGTCGGCAAAAAGATCCGGGAAGCCACTTTGGAAAAGATTCCCTATATGCTGGTGGTCGGCGACCGGGATATGGAAAACCAGACCGTTTCCGTGCGTCTGCGCTCCGGCGAGGATCTGGGTGCCATGAGCCTGGCCGCATTCCAGGATATGCTCAAACAGGCTGTTGACAGCAAAGCGCTGAATTGACCATAAAAAAACAATCGCCCTGCGGGAACAGAGATCCCGCAGGGCATTTGTTTTGACACCACAATATTCATTTATGCCGCATCCAGCACAACAGTAACCGTCAGCGTTTCGCTGCCGCGCAGCAGTGTAATCGTCATTTCCTCTCCCGGCACGTGGCTGCGGCGCACTGTCAGCAAATCCGACGTGCTCCGGGTCTCCCGTTCATCTGCAGAAAGGATCACATCTTCCGCCCGAATCCCCGCATTTTCTGCGCAGCTTCCCGGCGTTACTTCCACTACAAGCAGGCCCTGTCGTCCATTCTCATTAATCGGCTGCACTGTAATGCCCAAAGAAGTGGGACGCGTCTCCCCATATTCCAGGATCTGGTTTGCCAGGTAAATCACCGTATCCGCCGGGATGGCAAAACCGAGCCCTTCAATACCGGTTTCTCCGGCATTGGCACTCATCTTTACAGTGTTCAGCCCGATGACCTGCCCATATTCATTAATCAGCGGCCCGCCGGAATTCCCTTCGTTGAGCGCGGCGTTGGTCTGAATTAAAGTCATCGTACGGCCGTCTACCTCCACATCACGGTTGATCGCCGATACAATGCCGTCCGTCAGGGTTCCGCGCAGCTCCAGCCCCAAAGGGTTGCCGATGGCATAGACCTGGTCGCCCTCCACAAGCTGATTGGAATCGCCGATTTCCGCCACAGGTAAGTTTTCCGCGTCTATGGCTTTCAGCACCGCAACATCCTGCTCGCTGTCATAACCCACCAGCTGGGCTTCATATTGCTGTCCATCCGCCAGCAAAATCATGCAGCTGGACGCCCCTTCAATCACATGGGCATTGGTCAGGAAAAAACCATCGCTGGTAAACAGCACACCTGTGCCCACAGCAGCAGAATCATCGTTCTGCAAAGCCAACACCGTAACCACCGCCGGGTTGACCTTTTGATAAATCTCCTGGGCACTCAGCGTGTCACCGTGGTCCTCCTGCATAACCAGCCGTGTATCGCCGCCGCTGACTCTGGGAATGGTGACGCTTTCCTCACTGGTCTGCAAATTTTCATATCCGCCGGGCGCACTGTCTGCCACAGCATATTCCGGCAAGCCGTACACCCCCCAGTAAATGCCTACCGCCGACACAAGTGCAGCCACCAACAAGAAAAAAATGATACCGCCATGCGTGCGCTGAGAACGGCGCGGGAGGTTGTCAATCCATGGATTGCCCACAGCACCGGCAGATTCGGCCGCAGTTTCTGCAAAAGCAGGCAATTCTTCCTGCCGCGCCCACTGGGTCTGCTGCCGCCACAGTTCTGCCTGGCGCTGATTCACCGGACGGTCGGCATACCGCTCATACCATGATTGTCTTTTTTTCTTCATGCGCTGTGCCTCACTTTGTCATAGTCAGCGAAAAGGTAAAGGTGGTCACACCATTTTCGGAGGTTACCCGAATCTCTTCTCTGTGCTGGCTCAAAATGGTTTTGACAATATATAATCCCAACCCCACGCCGTCTTTATCCTCACTGCGAGATTTGTCGCTCTTATGAAAACGCTCAAACAACAGCGACAGCTCCTCCGGCGGGATGGTTTCTCCCTGGTTTTGAACTGCTACCAGAGCTTTTCCGCCCCTGGTAGTCAGCGCCAGGCGGAGCGTGCTCCCAGACGGTGCAAACTTCGCTGCGTTTTCCAGCAGATTATACACCACCTGAGTAATCAAATCCGGATCACCCAGCACCCAAACCGGTTCGTCCGGAATTTCCGCATCCACATCCAGTCCCCGGTCTGTGATTTTCTTTTCCATGGAAATGATCGCTCTGCGCATGCTTTCGCAGATGTCAAAACGCTTTTTGTCCCGGATCACGTCGTTGGCCTGCAGCCGGGAAATATCCAGCATCCTGCGCACCAAGCGGGAAAGGCGCTTGGTTTCATCGGAAATAGTACGCAGATATTGATTCGCCTTTTCCGGCGGGATAGTCCCATCCAAAATGCCGTCGGTATAGCCGCCGATGGTCGTCATGGGTGTTTTAAGCTCATGGGAAACATTGGCGATAAACTCTCTGCGCTGCATTTCCGTACGCTGCAGAGAATCCGCCATGGCATTGAATGAATCCGCCAACTCATCAATTTCATCGCTGCTGCCCGACTTGGTGACCCGCTGATCAAAATTGCCGCCGGCAAAACGACGCGCAGCCTTGGACATATCCTGCAGGGGCTTCGTCTGCCGTGCCGTCACCACAGAACAAGCCACCACAGCCGTCAGCATCACTGTGAGCGCCGTGAAGAAAAAAATACCTGTAAACGCACGCCACATTTCAGAGAGATCCGTCGCATCCGACAGCATTGCCACAATACCGATAATTTGCCCGTTGTACTGGTCAACCACCGGCATGCAGACAATAAACACCCGCTTTTCATAAGCGCCATTCAAATCTGTCATACCGGAATATATCTGGCCCTTCATCACTTCCTCGACAATGTTGTCCGACAAGCGCAGGCTCTGGCCCACCAGCTGATCGTCTGAAGTGAGCAGCACCTGCCCGTTCGTCTGGCAAATCAATACATCGTCCCCTGAAAGGTCCGCAACGTAAGACGCCAAACTGCGAAAATTCAGATCTCCATAGCCATAGATGTCACTGCCGCCGAAATAATCCCGGGACAGCTCCGAAATCAGCACAACATCCTTTTTCATGGTATTGCGTTTTTCGCTGAGAAAATAATTATAGCTCAAGGCAAAGAACGATACCGCCAGCACGGTCATAGCCAGCGCTACCATGCCTGCCGTTAAAATAAATTGGTGCCAATACAGGCTTTTGGGACGCAAATGATCACGCCTTTCTGTCTACAAAACATTTGGACTGCCGCCCTTTTTATTTGCCGGCCGGCTCTGCGCCTTCTGCCAGTTCAAATTTATAACCGACACCCCAGACCGTTTTCAGTGCCCATTGGTCGCTGACGCCTTCCAGCTTTTCCCGCAGGCGCTTGATGTGCACATCCACTGTGCGGGAATCGCCGAAATAATCAAATCCCCACACTTCATCAAGCAGCTGATTGCGGGTATACACCCGGTTGGGCGATTCCGCCATGTGATAAAGCAATTCCAGCTCTTTGGGCGGCGTGTCAATCTTTTGTCCGTTCACCAGCAGCTCATAAGAATCCAAGTCGATGATCAGTTTGTCAAAAGAGAGCTTTTTGCGGGTATCCGTCGGCAGCTCTGTGCGGCGCAGCACCGCATTGATACGGGCCAGCAACTCCTTCATTTCAAAGGGCTTGACCACATAATCATCCGCCCCCATGTTCAAACCGTTGATTTTATCAAAGGTTTCACCTTTGGCCGTCAGCATGATCACAGGCACTCTGGAAGTTTCGCGCACACGGCTGAGCACGCCCCAGCCATCCAGCACCGGCAGCATCACATCCAGCAAAATCAAATCCGGAGCGCTTTTTTCAAATTCCTGCACCGCCGCGCCGCCGTCTGCAGCAATACGCACATTGAAGCCTTCCTTTTCAAGATACATCCGCAGCAGATCTGCAATGTTTTTATCGTCTTCCACAACCAAAACGCTTCGCGCCATGAGCCGACACTTCCTTCTCTCTAATCTAAAATCGCTGCACAAAACAGCAATATATTTTATGTTCTCTATTATACGGTATTTCCCCGCGTTTTCTTGAACATTCTGTAAATTCAGCATTTTCAAAAAACGCCTGAAATGCATCTATGTCGTACAAAAAGGCCGTTATGTGCAAGCCGTTTCATTCACCGCCCGCACAGAACCTTCCTGTTCTGCCAATGTGCTGCAAACAATGCGAAGCGCCGCCGCGCTCACGCTGTCTCCGCCCAGCAAAACGCCAATTGTACCGGTGCTTCCCTCAATCCGGCTCAAAATTCTGTTGGCTCGGCTGGAAGAAGACGATGCCACGGATTCCGCTGAAAAATCAGGCTGATAAACAGCATATCCAGCCTCCTGCGCACTTTTCGCCGTAGAGGAAAGCACCAGGCGCGTCACTGTACCCGTGCACCGGCGCAGCTGATCGTTGCCTTCTTCCAGAGCAGCCGTATCCCCATCGGAAGGCTGCACCAAACCGATGCGATGCCCCGATGCCACAATTCGCCGCAGCAGATCCTCCCGGCCCTCCAATGATGCAGGGTCAAAGAAGAAGGTGGCTTTATATTGATATTGATCCAGTGTATCCAGCATGTCCGAAACGACATTGTCATCCCCGGCCCGAATGCCCAGCAGCACCTGCGCTTCCGTGCGGTTCTCAGTTTCCTCATCGCCGTTTTCCGGCGGCTGAGTCTCATTGCCAGGGACATCTGTATTTGTATTTGCATTGTTTGTATCGGGATCCGGCGTTGGGGGCACTGTTGGCTGCTTGCTCTGCAGATAGGCCCGATAGCGCGAGGACATCAGCGAAGACGCAGCATCCAAAAACTGTCGGTCAGAAAGGCCGGAGCTGGAATCCCGCACCCGAACCATGGGCACCCATGCCGTATCCACAACGGAATAACTCAGTCTGAAATAATTGCAGACAAATGCCAGGGGGAAATAAATGTAGCCATTGCGGGAAACCGCGCTGGCACTATAATAAGTGCCAGTTTTATTGTTGGCTCCCCCTCCGACCAAGTCAAATTCCAGCACACGCTGGCTGGTATACAGGATAGCTGTCTGCGCGGATGTATCCCGGACATAGGAAACGTCCAGATCATAGGAAGAAAACACGGTGCTTGGCACATATAAATTGCCTCCGGACCAGAACGGCATTGTTTCGTCATTCAACGGGCAAAGCTGCTCATTCACTGCAGTAAAATAGACGCTTTCTGCCGCTTCAGAGCGCGCCGACAACAACGGCATACCAAGAGAAAATACTACAGCAACTGTTAAAAGCAAACTACAGATACGCCGTTTCACTGCTGTCTCCTCCATTTCTTTCGTTTGGATATTTCCACGGATTAAAGGTATCGGCTGAATAATTTAGTTTATCACATTATTCTGCAGATGCCAAGTTTTTCGGCGAATAAGGGCCAATCGTCACCCCTGTATAATACCAGGTCAGGATTTCCTGATAATCTTTCCCTTCCTGCGCCAGCACATTGGCCCCGTATTGACTCATACCAACGCCATGGCCGTATCCTGTCACATGGAAAGTAATTTCATCTCCCTCCACAGAAATCGTAAAGGAAGCACTGCGCAGGGAAAAAAGCGCACGCATGGCTGTGCCTTTCACTTCTACCCCGCCTACAGTCATGGTCAGCACCATATCAGAATCATTGCGTGTTTCCCCGCCAAACCAGCTTTCGGGTTCTCCCTCCAAATCGGCCTGGGGATACTCCGCCAAAAACAGTTCCTTAAACTCCTCAGCGCTGAAAGTCGCCACACTGTAGTAATTGGGCACCTCATCCTCCCCCTCCGGGCTCTGAACACTCTGAAGATACGGCAAATCGTTCACCCACACATCACCGGAGTTATTGGTCTGCCCACTGGCCGAGGAGAAAAAAGCCGCCAAAATCGGCTTGTCCTCATACAGGATCACCATGCCGTCCGTTTCCCGCACCGCTGTGGCAATTTTCGCTGCATACTCATCCGCATTTTTCCCCCAGGCGTTCTCCGCTTCCGCTTCGCTCAAATAAGCCTGGCAGCACTGAATATCATCGCAGATATCCGCATCAGGGTGATTGGCCACCGGTCCATTTTCCGCCTTGTAGAGCGTTTCTGTGCGGGCCGCCACCGCCTGGGCTTTCAGCGCCTCCAGCTCAAAGGAAGCCGGCATCTCTGCCCGCAGCACTCCCTGCACATATTCATCCAGATTCATTTCCTGCACAGTTCCATCCACCTGAACGCGGATGGTGACTGCGCTGTCCGCCACACCGGGGTCTGGAACCTGCAGCTCTTTTTCTTCCCGCAGCACGCTCCGGCCGGCAAGCCCCGCCAGCCCCAGGCCAAACACAATTAAAATCAACACCCACGCAGTGAGTACGCTTCGGCTCATGATGTTCGCTCCTGTAAAAGTAAAATTGTTTTATTGGTATATTACCATATTCACTGCCAAAGGAAAAGATACCTTTCCCCGAGTCAGCATCCTTCTCCAATTGCCAAACTCCGCTCAGCGTGCTATACTCAATTCATCTTTCCAGCAAGCGGGGGAATGGTTTTATGGCAATGCGGCAAGCTCTGTTCATTTGGCGGCTTTTCCTGCTGCTGGGCGGCATTGGTCTTTTTTTGCGCGCCCTGCAGCTGCAATTCGGTTTTGAAAGCGCAACGGGTCTGGCAAAACCTCATTTTCTTCCTGCCGCTGGATTGCTCGCCTTATCACTGATCGGCTTATTTTTTGCTATTCTGCTTGTACACCGTTTACCGGCTGTTATGCGCGGCGTTTCTCTTTCCAGTTTTTATGGTACACCAAGCCGCCTCATACACCGACTCTGCGCAGCACTTCATGCTGTGATGGGGATCACACTGCTGCCCCTGGGACTGGACGGCTCCTGGCCTTGTTTTATCCTTGCGCTCCTGTCCCTGTTGACGGCCCTGTGTGCATGGGTGCTTTCCCGCACCACCAGCCGCCTTTGCTGGATGGAGCACACTTTTTTTGCCGTAGCCTGCCTTGTTTTTCTGTTCATCCGTCATGCATCCGATCCCAATTGGATGGCTTTCTGGCCGCTCCTGGCTGCCCTGTGCTGCACAGCACTTTCCTGTTATACGCTGTTCAGTGCTTCCTGCACTGTGGCCAGGCCCCGCAGCAGCGCCGGTTCACTGCTGTGCGGCAGCATGTTTTGTCTGACTGCTCTTCCGGATTGCTGTACCCCGGAGCGCTTTCCTTATCTATTCGGCATTTTGGCTGCAGCTCTTCTGCAGGGATTTTACTGCCGGCAGCTGTTTTCCATCGGGAAATAAAAAGTGGGGACGCGTTGCGTCCCCACTTTTTATTTTGGATGGAAGATTTTGATGAAAAGAAGATTTGTCTCTGCTTTCGTAATTGATAATACAATTCGTTTATTACAAAACCAAGCACAAAAGTATTACAAAAGTATTAAATTTTCTCGCTGCAAACAGCTTTCCTTCAGCTCGTCGCCAGCCGATCCAACAGTTCCGTTCCGTAGGTGTATGCCTTAAGATAATTCATAGTCTCTTCGGCAAATTGAAACCGTGTGCGCACAAGCTCCTCCGCAGAGGCGCCCTTTCCAGACACATGTACGGCTGCAAGGCGTTCCAGAAGAGCATCCGCATAGGAATACGCGCACAGATACGCCATGGTTTCCTCTGCCAAATCATACCGCCGCTTCACCGCCTGCACAGTATCATCCTGTGCCGCAGCAGCATAGGAAATCCCCAGCGTCTTTAAAATCCCTTTGGCATAAGCCACCGCAAATGCTTTGCGTTTTTCCTCCGTGTTGATCTTCTGGGCATCTGCACTGTCGATAAAGGCGCATTCCAAAATAACGGCCGGGCATTTTGTCTGCCGGATAAAGCCGAAATAATCTTTGCCGGCACTGTTGGCTCTGGTCTTCAGTCCCCGGCTCTTTTGCCCGATTCCAGCCACTTCCGCTTCAATATTCTGCGCCAGTGTTTTCCCCTTGCCGCCGCTCAGGGTGTGATATACCTCAAAGCCATTGCCGCCTCCGGCATTGGTGTGAATATCCACCGCATAATCCGGAGCAAAGGCATTGCATTCTTTGACTTCCTCGCTGGTGGGATCATCCTCATCCGCCGTGCGGCTGATGCCAACCGTTACACCATGGCGCTTCAGTTCATCCCGCAAATGCAATGCAATGGACAGATTGACGTCCTTTTCTTTTAAACCGTTGCCCACAGCGCCGGGGTCTCCGCCGCCGTGCCCTACACCGATAAAAATTTTGCTCATGTGTTTCTCCTCTCATTCTGCAAAAGCACTTTTTCAACTGCACCGTCCTTACAAGGCGGCTTTTTATTGATCCTTTTTGGGCGCTTCATAGGTCAATGCCTGTTTGCTGTCGCACAGGCCGGATGTCGTTGGATCCACAAATACCGCCAGGACAGCCAGCGCCACTGTCACCAGCTGCACAGGGTTTCGCAGCACAGCCAAGGCGCATGCTCCCACAGCCTGCCAGCTGACAAGGCTCTGCGGATCCACGCCCATGGCCGTAATGACAATAGACACAAGTCCAATCCAAAACCACGGGTTTTTCGCCCGTACCAAAAAATTAAACTTCAAAGAACCTCTCCTTTCCCTTTTGCAGTGTTTGCCGCAAACTGCGGCGCAAACGCTGCGCCCCATATAGCAGATATATGCAGCAAACCTCATTTTGTGCAGCACAGCTTGTACAGCACAGCCGGCATGCTCTCCGCCGCATGGAACGCATGTCGTTTCCCGTGCCGTTTAGTCCGGAATACGCTCGTTATAAACGGCCAGGATTTCCTGCTCCAAGGTCTTTTGTTTGCGCTCAGCCTGCTGATAATTTTCCATAGCCTCCTGCAGTTCCGTACTGCAGTCTCCATTGGCCACTGCATGATGCAGCCAGAACAGCAGCCGCCCTGCCGCATGACGCCGCTGCTGCTCTGCCATGCTCATAGCTTTGCGTCGTTCTTCCCTCCGGGCTTTTTCCCTGTGTTCCTCTTCCAGCTTCCCATCGATATAGCGTCGGAAATAATAGATCAAAAGTCCGCTGATAGCGCCGGAAATCAAGGCCGATCCGATCCATCCGAATATCACTTCAATCATCATCACCCCCCGCCAAAGCCAGCAGCTGTGTCAACCGCCCTCCAAACGTCCGCTCAAACAGCGCAAACATCCACCGCTCCATCGCTGCACCTCCTTTCTTTCACCTCCCCAGCGCCGCTGCAGCGCGCCGCGCTGCATGCCTGCAGAACAAATCTCTCTTTGCTCCGCAATAAAAGTCTATTTCTTCCCATTTGATGCATCAAACAATGCAACAAATTTTAAAAAAGCTGCGGCGGCGATTGCCTCGGGCAAATCGCCGCCGCAGCTTTTTATTCTGCTCATCATTTGCAATACATCAATTTTTCTGTCGCATCTTTTCAAAAAAATCTTTCAGAACAGCAGCGCACTCCTGCTCCAAAACACCGCCCACAACAGCAGGCGGATTGGGAAAATCTTCCATAAACAGGTTGATCACTCCGCCCACTGCACCCATGGCCGCATCCCGTGCGCCGAAATAAACACGCCCAATACGCGCGTTGAGGATTGCTCCGGCACACATGGGGCAGGGTTCCAGGGTCACATAGAGTTCTGCTCCGTACAGGCGCCAGCTGCCCACCGCCGCATTGGCCTGGGCAATGGCTTCCATTTCCGCATGCGAAGCGGTGCTGTGCTTCTCTTCCCGGCAGTTGCGTCCTTCACCGATGATGCGCCCATTCTGTACAATCACGCAGCCTACAGGTATTTCCCCCTGTTCTGCCGCTTCCCGGGCCAATTCCAGCGCCCGGCGCATATAACATTCCTCCATTGTTCAGCCTCCCTGCTCCGTCATTTGCATTTTCTATACTTTACCATATTTTTGAAAAATTGGAAAGGCAGGTATATCCACTGGAATATTTGTCCAAACTGAACATACCTTAAAACTGTAAGGAGTGGATGTAAAGTGGGTGAAAAACTGGTGCTTTTTAAAAAACGGGAACCGAACGACACCGAACTGGATGATCTCCTGCGCTCGCTGTCCCATACCCAGCGGGAGATCGAGCAGGCTTACAACCGCTTCAACTTTGCCAGCGACCCGGATCTGGTGGAATCTTATGTTTATGAAATCTCCTCCCTGCAATGCCGCTATAACTATCTGCTGCGGCGCGTGAAGGAGCGCGGCGGCAGCGCTGCCGCGCGCACCCTGCCCGGTCGGGAAGTGTAACAGGCAGAAAGGACGGAGGCACGCGGCTATGAACATCGCTGAACAATTTTTCCTTGCGATCGCACTATTATTTGTGGTGTTGATCGCGTTCAAATTATTTTCCACACCGCTGCGTCTGGTGTTGAAAGTGGGCATGAACACGGTGCTGGGGTTTCTTGCTTTGATTGCCCTGGACCTGTTCAGCCCGCTTTTGGGTCTGCACATCGGCGTCAATCTGATCAATGCCCTGATCGTTGGTATTCTCGGTCTGCCGGGCCTGGCACTTTTGGTGCTGATGCAGTGGGTGTTTCTTGTCTGATTGCCTACATATTTTATGCCGCCCGCAAAACGGGCGGTTTTCCTGTCTCATCTTCAATTTCAATCCAGCCCGCATCCTGCGCGCTCATTTTATAAAAGCACTCAGACAGTTTCCTGAAACTGTCTGATTTTTGCAAATTCCCCTCTTCCCTTTTCTACGCAAAAATGCTATAATAGGGGCGCTTTCAGTGCAGATATCCCTGCTGCTTTTCTGTCAGCGGCATTTGGACAGATACATTTGAGGAGGTTTCCCCCATGGCAACGATCAAATTTTTGATTGACTCTTCTGCCGATATTCCCGCCGACCTGCTGGCCGGTTCCGGCATCGAAGTGCTGCATTTCCCCATTGTTGTGGACGATCACGAATATTTTGACGGACAGGATTTCACCCCCCAGGAATTTTATAAAATCCTGGCCCAGGCCCAATCTATCCCCACCCACGCGCAGCTGACATCGTTTTTCTTTGTGGAACAGTATGAAAAGGCATTTTCGGAGGGATGCAGTGAACTTATTTATACCTCTATCAATTCCAAAGGTTCTGCTACCAACCAAAACGCCAATCAGGCCATCGGCATGTTTTATGATGAACATCCCGAAGCCAGGGACAAGATGCGCATCACAGTGATCGATTCCAAAACTTACACGATGGCCTATGGCTATATCGTGCTGAAAGCTGCTGAAGCAGTGAAAAACGGCGCCACAGCAGACGAAGCCATTGCCATGATTCACGATTGGCTCGATCATGTATGCATTCTGTTCACCCCTTACGACCTGAAATATGCCAAAAAATCCGGCCGTGTCAGCGCTGCAGCGGCCGTGCTGGGCGATGTGCTGGGCATTCATCCCATCATGTCCTTTCCCGACGGCGATTCCAAAGTGCTCAGCAAGGTGCGGGGTGATAAGGCGCTTATTCCCGCCATGCTGAAACTTGCAAAAAAAGACCGCAAACCCGGCACGCCTTATTTACATATCAAAGGTTCTTACGATGTTTGGAACGAAGAAATGGCTGCAGCCTGTGTGGAAGCTTTGGGCGATGCCCCTGCCCTTTCTTACTATATCGGCGGCACCATTTCCATCAATGCCGGCCCCAATGTCACCGGTCTGGTTTATTACAAAGAATAACGCTTCCAAATCGTTTTTCTTCGTGCGGCAGAATCTCCTGCCGCACGTTTTTTCTCCAAAAAATCAAATATTAAAATCGAGATATTAAGAGAAAAAAGAAGATAATCATAGATTTTAAAAGATATCTCTTAAAAGTTATATTTTTTTATTGACATGAGAAGCACAAAATGGTATAAATAGACTTGCTTCCTGTGTAAATGGGAAGCATTTGCACTGTTTTCAAAGAAATTTGATGATAAAATGGAGGAAAACGTTTATGTCCACTTATATGGCAAAAAAGGGCGAAGTGGCCCGCAAGTGGTATATTCTGGACGCAGCCGGCAAGCCTCTGGGCAAAACCGCTGTGGTGGCAGCCGACCTGCTGCGCGGCAAGCGCAAGCCTGAATATACCCCCCATGTCGACTGCGGCGATCATGTGATCATCATCAATGCAGCCCAGGCAGTGCTCACCGGCAAGAAGGGCACCCAAAAGTTTTACCGCACCCACTCCGGCTGGGTTGGCGGCCTGAAGGAAACGCCTTACCGCATCATGATGAAAGAGCGTCCTGAGCTGGCCATGCGCGTGGCCGTTCGCGGCATGATGCCCAAGAATTCCCTGGCAAAGGATTCCCTGTCCCGTCTGCACATCTATGCAGATGCAAACTTCGAGCAGCAGGCCCAGAAGCCTGAGGCTTACGCAGTTGACTAATAGGAGGTAGACGAGAATGTATACGAGCAAGAAGCCTTATATGTACGGCACCGGCAGAAGAAAGTCCTCTGTTGCCCGCGTCCACCTGTTCGAGGGCGGCACCGGTTCCATCACCATCAATGGCCGCGATATTGACGATTATTTTGGCCTGGAGACCCTGAAGATGGTCGTCCGCCAGCCCCTGGAAGCCACCGGCACCACCGGCAAGGTGGACATTGTGGCTACGGTCACCGGCGGCGGCGTTTCCGGCCAGGCCGGCGCTCTGCGCCACGGCATCGCCCGCGCTCTGCTGAGCGTTGACCCCGCATACCGCACCATTCTGAAGCAGGCCGGTTTCCTGACCCGCGACCCCAGAATGAAGGAAAGAAAGAAGTACGGCTTGAAAGCT
>CAJFVV010000011.1 GCA_904420565.1 Candidatus Pseudoscillospira faecavium | reverse complement strand
TATCAGTGTGCTGGGCGCCCGGGTGGGCGATGAGCTGTTTGACATGATGGAGCGCACGATGCCCCTGCCGGTGTATAATGATACCTGTGTCAACAATCGCTCTGTGCCGGCCCCGGAGGGAGACATGGAATTTGACGCGCTGATGGAATGGTATGCCGCGGCCCTGCTGGGCCAGCTGCCCTGCATGCGCATGACCGATACCGCCGGCCGCAAGCGCCTGGTCAACGACCCTCATCTGCAGGGGGTGATCTATCACACGGTGAAATTCTGCGATTATTACGGCTTTGAGTATTCCCAGCTGCGCCGGGAGCTGACGGTGCCCATGCTGAAGCTGGAATCGGATTACACGGTGCAGAGCAGCGGCCAGCTGCTGACCCGACTGGAGGCCTTTGCCGAGAGCATGGCCCCCGCGACCAATGTGAGCGAAAGGAAGAAAACCATGAGCGGAAAAGGACTGTATGTAGGCATCGACAGCGGCTCCACCAGTACGGATGTCGTGATTCTGAATGAGAGGAAAGAAATCGTTTCCCAGGTGATTCTGCCCACCGGCGCCGGCGCTGCGGCAGGCGCGGACCGGGCGCTGGAGGAGGCCCTCAAGCAGGCCAATCTGACCCGGGAAGATCTGACGGCGATGGTGACCACAGGATACGGCCGCACGGCGATTCAAAACGGCGATAAATCCATCACGGAAATCACCTGCCACGCCAAGGGCGCATTTTTCCTGAATCCCAAGGTGCGCACCATCATCGATATCGGCGGACAGGACAGCAAGGTCATCCGGATCGACGATACAGGCAACGTGACCAATTTTGTGATGAATGACAAGTGTGCCGCCGGCACCGGCCGCTTTTTGGAACTGATGGCCCGCACGCTGGAGCTTTCTCTGGAGCAGATGAGCACTATGGGCCTGACCTGGAAGGAAGATATCACCATTTCCAGCATGTGCACTGTGTTTGCGGAATCTGAAGTGGTTTCTTTGATTGCCCAGGACAAGACCGCGGCGGATATCATCCACGGCCTGAATGAGTCTGTGGCGTCCAAGACCTGTGCTTTGGTCAAGCGCGTGGGCGGCGAGGGCGAATACATGATGACCGGCGGCGTTTCCAAAAATAAGGGTGTCGTGGATGCCATTGAGCGCCGCCTGGGTGTGAAGCTGTGCATTTCCGATGCCGCCCAGCTCAACGGCGCCCTGGGTGCGGCGCTGTTTGCAATGGAGCTGTAAAGATATGCGCTATATCGGAAACATCTACCGCCCGCCTTCGGAGGCCTACAGCCTGATCGTGCAGATGACGGTGGGATGCAGCCACAATCGCTGCGCGTTCTGCGATATGTATACCGATAAGCACTTTTTTGTCCGGTCAGTGGAGGATGTGCTGGCGGATTTTGCATGGTGCCGCAGGCAATACCGGCATATCGGCCGTGTGTTTCTGGCCGATGGCGACGCGCTCATGGCCAGCAGCGAGGATTTGCTGCGGGTGCTGACCTATATCCGCCGGGAAATCCCGGAATGTGAGCGGGTTACCTGCTATGCGTCGCCCAAAAGCATCCGCCTGAAAACGGATGAGGAGCTGCGGGCACTGCGCGCAGCCAATCTGCAGATGGTTTATATGGGCCTGGAGTCCGGCAGCGATGCGGTGCTGCGCCGGATGCGCAAGGGCTGCAGCGCAGAGCAAATTGTGGCGGCTGCACAGAAGGTGCGCAGTGCAAATATTGCGCTTTCTGTGACGGCTATTTCCGGCCTGGGCGGTCGGGAACTGTGGGAGGAGCACGCCGAACAGACCGGGCGGGTGCTTTCTGCCATGAAAGCGGAGTATATCGGCCTTTTGACGCTGATGGTGGAACCGGGGACAGCGGCGGCACAATGGGTGCGCCAGGGCAGCCTGACGCTGCTGACGCCTCGGGAAGTGCTGGAAGAAACATACATGCTGCTGGAGCATACAGATAGTGAAGGAAGCGTGTTCCGCATGAATCACGCTTCCAATTACCTGAACCTGCGCGGCACGCTGAACCGGGATCGCCCGGCCATGCTGCGGCAGCTGCGCGCGGGAATGGAGGGCAGTGCTGCGCTGAAGGATGAAAATTGGCGGGCGCTGTAATCTGCCGAAAGGGATGAAAAACGCATGATTTCCTTTTTGAGTGCGCTGCTGATACGCAATCACGAAGCGATCACAGATACTGATGTGCGGAGGAAATACGGCATTTTATGCGGTGCTGTGGGTATTTTCCTGAATATTGTTCTCTTTGCCGGGAAATTTTTTGCGGGAACGCTGGCGCAGTCCATCGCCATTACGGCGGATGCAGTCAATAACCTTTCCGACGCGGGCTCATCGCTGATTACGCTGATCGGGTTTAAGCTGGCGGGGCAGGCGCCGGATACCGACCATCCCTTCGGCCATGGGCGGATTGAGTACATTTCCGGCTTGGCGGTTTCCTTTTTGATTATTTTGATGGCCGTGGAGCTGCTGCGCTCTTCGATCGATAAAATCCTGCACCCTGCACCGGTGGAAGGCGGCGCGCTGGTAATCGGCATTTTGATTGCCTCCATCTGTGTCAAGGGATACATGTATTTTTACAACCGCAGTATTGGCAGGAAAATCGATTCTGCGGCGATGAAGGCCACTGCTGTGGACAGCCTGAGCGACTCTGTGGCGACCCTGGCCGTGCTGGCAGCCACGCTGATCGGTCAGTTCAGCAGCCTGATGGTGGATGGATGGTGCGGCATTCTGGTGGCAGGATTTATCCTGTATTCCGGAATCAGTGCGGCGAAGGATACCATCAGCCCGCTGCTGGGGCAATCGCCGGATGAGGCGTTTGTTCGTAAGGTTGAGCAGACGGTGCTTGCGCATCCGGAAGTGCTGGGAATGCACGACCTGATTGTACACAACTATGGCCCGGGCAGAACCATGCTCTCCCTGCATGCGGAGGTATCGGCCCATGGCGATATACTGGCGCTGCACGATGCCATTGACAATATCGAAAACGAGCTGAAAAAAGAGCTGCAGTGCGATGCGGTCATCCATATGGATCCCATTGTGACGGATGACCCTGCCGTCAATGCCCTCAAGGATAAAGTGGTTGCTGCAGTGCATGCAATTGACCCGGCGCTGAGCATTCACGATTTTCGCGTGGTGACGGGGCCGACGCATACCAATGTGATTTTTGATCTGTTGCTTCCCTATCAATTTCATATGAAGGATGAAGAGGCTGTACAGCGGCTGAAGGACTTCATAGAAGGACTGGAGGGCCATTCTTATTTTGCAGTGATTCAGGTGGATCATTCTTATGTGGGCAATGCGCCCACAGCGGTGGAAAAGAATTAACACAACAAAAGCGGCGCCGGTGCGGGCCGCTTTTGTTTTTGGAAAGGGGGACAGGCCTGTGAAACAGAATAAAAACCGGCTGCAGATGCTGGGGGCTATGATGATTTTTGGCACGCTGGGGCCCTTTGTGCGGCAGATTGATCTTCCTTCCGGTGCGCTGGCGCTGCTGCGCGCTCTGATGGCCGTGGGCATCATTGGCGTATTTTTGGCGGTGCGGCGGAAGAAACTGTGCCGTGGTGCCGTGCTGCACAAATCATTGCCGCTGCTGCTGTTGTCCGGCGCAGCCATGGGCATCAACTGGATCCTGCTGTTTCAGGCCTATCGTTATACAACGATTGCTGTGGCCACGCTGAGTTATTATTTTGCACCGGTACTGGTGATGCTGGCCTGTCCGCTTTTATTTCGGGAAAAATTGCACAGGGAGCAGGTGCTTTGCTTTGTCATGGCAACAGCGGGGCTGATTTTGGTGATCGGCGCGGTGCCGGCGGACGGGAGCACACATGTGATAGGCGTGCTGTACGGTTTGGGTGCAGCGGCGTTTTATGCAGCGGTGATTTTGCTCAACAAAGGCATCCGTGCATTGCCGGGGCTGGAACGGACTGTGTGGCAGTTTTTGGCGGCGATTGTGGTGCTGATCCCCTATGTGGCCCTGTCGGGCGGCGTGCAGCTGCAGCGTTTGACGGTATCCGGATGGGGGTGCTTGGCAGCGGTGGGACTGGTGCACACCGGTGTGGCTTATTGCCTGTATTTTTCGGCACTGAAGGAACTGCGCGGTCAGGAAACTGCGATATTGAGCTATGCCGATCCATTGACAGCTCTTTTGATATCCGTGCTTTTCCTGGGCGAACCGGTGATGCCCCTGCAGATGGTGGGTGCAGCGCTGATTTTGGGATTTACCCTGTGGAACGAATGGAGCGCTGCGCGGCGGGAGAAAACTCTGTAGCAGCTATTGACGAACTGTGCCGATTGGGATAAACTAAAAACCGTTGATTATTTTAAGATTTTTCATCTATTAGGAGGAAACAATCATGCTGCTGAAACAGGTTTTGGAATTGTTTGAATTGCTGGACACGCCCCAGGCCAATGGCGAAACGATCAAAAAGCTGATGCTTGAGCGCGGCGCCGATGGTGTAAAAGTGGAAACGGTTCAGGGAGATAAGGGCTCTACGGACTGCATCAAGGTCTATATCCACGGTAAAAATGGCAAATCCAGCGGCGGTACCGCACCGACGCTGGGAATTATCGGCCGCCTGGGCGGTCTCGGCGCCCGGCCCGAAGTGATCGGCTTCACTTCCGACGGCGACGGTGCGCTGGCTGCGCTGGCCGCAGGCCTGAAACTGGCGGAGATGCACAAAAACGGCGATGTGCTGGAGGGCGATGTGATTGTTTCCACGCACATCTGCCCCAATGCGCCCACCCAGGATCATTTCCCCGTGCCCTTTATGGATTCCCCCATCGATATGGAGCTGAACAACCGCATGGATGTGGAAGAGAATATGGACGCTATTTTGTCCATTGATACCACCAAGGGCAACCGGGTGATCAACCTGAATGGCATTGCCATTTCCAATACCATCAAGGAAGGCTACATTCTGGAGGTCAGCAATGACCTGATGGATGTGATGACCCGCGTCACTGGCAAGCTGCCTGCGATTTTCCCCTGCGCCCAGCAGGACATCACTCCCTATGGCAATGATCTGCACCACCTCAACAGCATCCTGCAGCCTGCCACGGCGACCAATGCGCCTGTAGTGGGCGTGGCCATCACCACGGAGCAGCCTGTGGCCGGCTGCGCCACAGGGGCAAGCCATCCGGAGGATGTGGAAGTTGCGGCCCGCTATGCTGTGGAAGTGGCAAAGGGCTATGGTGAGGGCAAAGTGTCTTTCTATAGCGAAAAGGAATTCAATCACCTGATTGAGCTGTATGGAACCATGAACCAGTTCCAGACCTTCGGCAAGAATCAGTAAAATGGCACGTCGCAAGGTGTTGGCGGCCATCACCATTGGCCAGGCGCCCCGGGTGGATATTACAAAGGATATCCTGCCCCTGCTGGGCGATCGTGTGGAGCTGCGGGAATATGGCGCGCTGGATGCATTTACTTATGAGGAAATCATGGAGCGGTTTGCCCCTCAGGCGGGAGATGAGGTTTTGGTGTCCCGCATGCGGGATGGACGGCAGGCAAAATTTGCCGAGCGCTTTGTCACGCCTCTGGTGCAGGAAAAAATTTCCCAGGCAGAGGCGGAGGGGGCAGATGCCACCGTGCTGTTTTGCACCGGCGTGTTTCCCAAGTTTGCGCACAAAGGAATTTTCCTGGAGCCGCAGCCGCTGTTTCACGCTGTAGTGCAGAAACTGGCGGACGGCAGGAAAATCGGTGTGCTGGTGCCCATGCCGGACCAGGTGGAGCAGGCGTATCGGTTTTGGGGAGAAAGCGGCGTGGATGTCACAGTCGCCTGTGCTTCTCCCTATCTGGAATTTGAAAAGGTGCGCCAGGCGGCCTCTTTTTTCAAGGGGAAGAATTTGGCGTTTCTCTGTACAGACTGTATGGGATACTCTGTGGAGATGAAGCGTGCCCTTGAGGAGGAAACGGGCTTGAGTGTGCTGCTGCCGCGCACGCTGGCGGTTCGTATTGTGCAGGAATTGCTGGACTGCTGAAGCAAGGGCAGCTGTGTTTTTTCGGGCGGCGGGTGTTGATGCCCGCCGCCTTTTTCAATAAAAAGGAATCATTTGTACGCTGGGCAGCGCAGCGTTTTTGTGTTATGCTGCGGATCAGACGAACATGAGCCTGTCCAGGGCTGAAGGAGGAATGAATATGCGGGATTATTCCAAAGAGTTGATTGAGTTTATTCAGAAGAGCCCCAGTTGTTACCATGTGGTGGAAAATATTGCCCAAACGCTGTGCCGGCAGGGCTTTCAGGAGCTGAGCGAAGGTGAGCGGTGGCAGCTTTCCAAAGGCGGCAGCTATTTTGTGCGGCGCAATCTTTCCACAATTCTGGCCTTCCGCATTCCCGAGGGGGAGGTGCGCGGCTTTCAGATTGCGGCCTCCCACAGCGATTCGCCCACATTTAAGATCAAAGAAAATATGGATATTGTGGCGGATGGAAGCTATACGGAGCTGAATGTAGAGAAATACGGCGGCATGCTTTGCGCCCCCTGGTTTGACCGGCCGCTGTCTGTGGCGGGTAAAATTGTAGTGCGCGAAAATGGGCAGATGGTGTCGAAACTGGTCCATGTGGATCGGGATCTGATGATGATTCCCAATCTGGCCATCCATATGAACCGCGCCGTCAACGACGGCTATCATTACAGCGCACAGAAAGACATGCTGCCCCTTTTGGGTGATGAGACGGCCAAGGGGAAATTCATGGATTTAATCGCGCAGACGGCGGGTGTGCGCAGAGAGGACATCCTGGGCACGGATCTGTTCCTGTATTGCCGCAGCCAGGGTGTTATTTGGGGACTGAACGGGGAGTATCTTTCTTCGCCCAAACTGGATGACCTGCAGTGCACTTTTGCCAATCTGCAGGGCTTTTTGAGCGGCGGCCATCCCAATACCATTTCCGTTTATGCGGTGTTTGACAACGAAGAAGTGGGCAGCGGCACCAAGCAGGGCGCGGCCTCCACGGTGCTGCTGGATACGCTGCAGCGCATCAATGAAGCGCTGGGCCGTACCCATGAAGAATACCTGATGGCATTGGCATCCGGTTTTATGGTGTCGGCGGACAATGCGCACGCGGTGCACCCCAATCATATAGACGCGGCGGATCCGACCAACCACCCGCATATGAACCAGGGCATTGTGCTCAAGTTCAGCGCAAATCAGAAATACTGCACGGATTCTGTTTCTGCAGCGCTGTTCCGGGAAATCTGCGCCCGTGCCGGTGTTCCCACCCAGGCATTTCACAACCATTCCGATATTCTCGGCGGCAGTACGCTGGGAAATCTTTCCAACGCGCAGGTGTCACTGAATATGGTGGATATCGGCCTTGCCCAGCTGGCCATGCATTCGCCTTATGAAACGGCGGGGACGAAGGATACGGAATATCTGGTGCGCGCCATGACGGAGTTTTATCATACATTTGTAGAGGACGCAGGCCAGGGCAGTTATATTCTGCATGCTGCGCCGCAGTGAAGAAAGGATGTGCAGTTCATGTATTACTATTTGAATCAGACGAATTATCCCCATGTTTCTTATCCCACGCTGACCGATCTGCCGGAGTGGACGCGCACTGATTCCACGGTGCGCAGTGCAGGCTGCGGTCTGTGCTCGGCCTCCATGGTGGTGACGAATCTGACCGGGCGGGAGTTTTCCCTGATCGATTGTCTGGAACTTTCCCTGGCGGTCAATGCCAATCACAGTCCCGGAACGGATATGGATCGCCTGGCGCCCTATGTGGCTGAGCGCTTTGATTTGGAGCTGGTGATGACGGACGATCCGGAGCTGCTGCGGGAGCATCTCAAGCGCGGCGGCATGGCTGTGGCAAATGCCACTGGCGACCGGCCGGAGGACGGCTATATCGGCCTGTTTTCCCATGGCGGACATTACGTGGCCGTGGTAGGCATCGAAGAGGATGGAGAAACTGTGGTGGTGCTTGACCCGTCGCAGCTGCCGGATAAATTCCATGAGGAGGGCCGCGAGGGAAAAGTCATTGAAAACGGACATATCCTGCGCACCTCTCTTGCTACGCTGGCAGAGGACTGCAAGTACCGTGAGATGGAAAATTATCCCGAAGGGGAATTCAAGGCATGGATGAAATTTGCCGGCCGTGATACGCACAATCGCTATTACCTGTTCAGCCTTCCTGGAGGAACCTGCGCAGAAGAGGCGTAACTGATGAAACTTATGGCAATAGCTCCGCTGGCGCTCATCGGCCGGCGGAGCTGCCTGCATCCTGGAATTGTAAAAAATTTTGTAAGAATTAATAAGATTTTTGTATGCGGGAAATTGCTTTTAGGGAAGGATTAGTCTTGCAAAAAACAGAATATTGTATTATTATGCTATCTATAAATAATACAATGATGTATACTGGTCGTATTATAAATAGAATATGCATCTTTATGCAAAACGAAAACAAAAGTTGGACGGAATGTCTTTGAGCGAAGGAAAAAGAAAGAGAGACGAAGCAGAGCATGGAAAACCAAACTTATGCCAGAGCATTGGAATTGAAAGAGGAATTGATTGGCTATCGCCGTTATCTTCATCAAAATCCGGAATTGAGTTTTGATCTGCCAAAGACCACAGCCTTTGTTATGGAAAAGCTGCGGGAATTCGGATATGAGCCTCAGCGTATTGGCCGGGCGGGTATTACCTGCACAGTGGGACAGGGGGGAAAAACCATTTTGCTGCGCGGCGATATGGATGCGCTGCCGATGCGGGAAGAAACAGATTTGCCCTTTGCATCTCAGAACGGATGCATGCATGCCTGCGGCCATGACTTTCACACGACCAATCTATTGGGAGCGGCCCGGCTGCTCAAAGAGCGGGAAAAAGAACTGAAAGGCACGGTGAAGCTGCTGTTCCAACCTGCAGAGGAGACGATGGACGGTGCTGCCGACGTATACAAAAACGGTATTTTGGAACATCCCAAAGTGGATGCTGCGCTGGCACTTCATGTGGTGCATGCGCCGCTGGGCACAGCAGGGTATACTCCCGGCCATGCCTGCGGCTCCAGCGATGTGTTTACAGTTACAGTACACGGAAAGGGCGGACACGGCGCTGCGCCCCATGAGAATATTGATCCGATCAATGTAGCGGCGCACATCATTTTGGCGCTGCAGACAATCAACAGCCGGGAGATCAGCCCCAATCAGATGATTGTACTGACGGTGTGTGCGGTCAATGCAGGTTCTGCAGCAAACGTGACGCCGGCTGAAGCTGTGTTCAAGGGCACGATTCGCACCATGGATATGGAAGTGAAAGCCTTTGCGCGGCAACGGTTTACGGAAATCTGCGAAGGGGTGTGCAAAACCTTCCGCGCCAGCTGTGACATTGATTTTATCGGTGAGGGCATTCCGCCTATGATAAACGATAACGCACTGGCAGAAGAAATCGGCGGGTATATCGACGATATGCTGGGAGAGGGGACAACCTATCATATCGAGCGCATGACGGGATCGGAGGATTTCTCCGTATTCTCCCCCCATGTCCCCTGCGCGCTGTTCTGGTTTGGAACCGGCAGCACGGAAGAAGGGTATGCTTACGGTGTCCATGATCCCAGGGTCACATTCAACGAGGATGCGATCCCGATGATGGCGGCAGTTTATGCCGAAGCTGCGATCAGATGGCTCGAGGATCACCGTTGAGTATAAAATCCATTCCACAAGAAGGAGAGAAAACGAACGATGAAAAAGATTCTTGCACTGTCTCTTGCTTGTGCGATGTCTGTTGGTTTGCTGGCCGGCTGCGGCGGCAATAACAACAGCACGCCCAGCAGCGACGAGAGCACCGGCGGCCAGGCAGGCACGCTGACGGTGTCTCTGTCTTCCTCCCCCAGCAAGCTGGACCCGATTCACTACAGCGGCACCTATGAGAGCCAGATCATCAACCAGGTGTGCGACAGAGTGGTGGAGTACAATGATGACCTCAGCGAGTATGTTCCTTCCCTGGCTACCAGCTGGACCATCTCTGAGGACGGCATGACCTATGTATTCCAGATTCGTCAGGGCGTTCATTTCCAGAACACCGAATATGCACAGGGCCGTGAAATGACGGCTGAGGATGTGGCATATTCTCTGAACCGCAGCGCTCAGTATTCCGACAACAATCGTCTGGATATGCTGGATAAAGCAGAAGTGACCGGCGAGTGGGAAGTTACCTGCACGCTGAAGAGTCCCAATGCTTCCTTCATGACCGCACTGACCGATGCCGGCAACTCCATTGTTGCTCAGGAAGAGGTCGAGGGCTGGGGTGATGACTTC
>CAJFVV010000010.1 GCA_904420565.1 Candidatus Pseudoscillospira faecavium | reverse complement strand
GAGAAAGGGATTCGAACCCTTGATACCTTTATAGGGTATACACGATTTCCAATCGTGCGCCTTCGACCAGCTCAGCCATCTCTCCATCGCTTCGCGCTCGTAACAGCACGTCATATTTTAGCAGATTTTCCTTGTTTGTCAAGATCCTTTTTCAAATTTCTCACCTGTTGGAACGGCGAATCGACTGGAAAAGGGGCCAGGGCAGAAATTCCACGCAATTTTTGCCTGAAATTTCCGCCCCGGCGGTTTTCTGCTTCTTACAATCAGCGGAACGTATGAGAGATGTTGTCCACAACGTCGTCCACGGCGTTACCCATGGCGCGCATGGTGTTGCCTGCGCGCGTTTTCGAGGATTTGTTCGAGGTCAGCATCAGCATTTCCACTGCAGCGCCGGCAATTGCGCCGACGCAGATGCCGCGCAGAAATTCGTTGTTCATCTTTTTACCACTCCTTTATCGGTCATGGCTTTAGTATGGCCGGTAAAGTGAAAAAAAGACGCTGCGGGCAGTGCTTTTTTATTGCTAAAAACAGGCGGAGATAGTATAATATTTATATTTATACTGCAATCGGAAATACTGGCATCAAATGGAAGAAATCAAATATCTTTCACCATATGGGAGGAGTGCGCATGAAACAGCGGATTTGCGGGGCGCGCGTCATTGATCCGGCCTGCGGCCGGGACGCAGTTTGCGATATTCTGATTGAAGACGGTGTGATCGCTGCGGTGGGTGAGGAGTTCCCCGCCCGGGAAGAGGGGGAGGAAGTCATCGATGCCCGGGGTCTGGTAGCGGCGCCCGGCTTGGTGGATATGCATACGCATATGCGTGAGCCAGGCTTTGAGGCGAAGGAAACCATTGCCACCGGAACGGCGGCTGCGGCCCGGGGCGGTGTGACCAGCATTCTGGCCATGGCAAACACACTGCCGGTGATTGACAGCCCGGAGCGTGTTGCCATGCTGTATGAGCGGGCAAAGCGGGATGCCCGGGTGCGGCTGTATACCGTCGGCGCTGTTTCCAAGGGGATGCAGGGCAAGGAAATCACCGATGTGGAGGGGCTGCTCCGCGCCGGCGCCGCGGCGTTAAGTGACGACGGCGTGCCGCTGATGAATGCGCAGATTATGCGCCGGGCCCTGCAGCGGATGAAACCTTCCGGTTTGCCGATTCTCTCCCACAGTGAGGATGGCGACCTGGTGCGCACCGGCGTGATGAATGAGGGGGCCCTTTCCAGAAAGCTGGGCTATGAGGGCCGCCCGGCGGTGGCGGAAGAACTGCTGCTGGTGCGGGATGGCATGCTGGCTGCGGACACCGGAGGCTATGTGCATATCTGCCATGTGAGCACAAAGGGCTCTGTGGCCTATATCCGCCAAATGAAGGCCGCCGGCGTGAAGATCACAGCGGAGACCTGCCCCCAGTATTTCACGCTGACAGAGGAAGAAATCGAAAAGCAGGGCGCCATGGCCAAGGTGAACCCGCCCCTGCGTACGCAGGAAGATGTGGAAGCGATTCTGGAGGGGCTGAAAGACAGTACGCTGGACTGTATCGTCACCGACCATGCGCCCCACACAGCAGAGGAGAAATCGCGGGAGGTGCCAAAAGCACCCAGCGGCATGGTGGGGCTGGAGACCTCTTTGGCCCTCTCTTTAACGGTGCTGCACCACCGGCTGGGACTGCCGCTGTCTTTTGTTATCGAAAAAATGAGCACGGCTCCGGCAAAGATTCTGCAGCTGAAGGCCGGCACGCTGCAGCCGGGAGCACCGGCGGACATTGTGCTCTTTGACCCGGATGAAAAATGGACGGTGCGTCCGGAGCATTTCGCTTCCAAAGGCCGCAACACGCCCTTTGCCGGCTGGGAGCTGACCGGCCGTGTGCGCCGCACGCTCGTCGGCGGGAAAACGGTATACAATGCGATGGATGAACTGTAAAGGAAAACCGTTTTTGCTCGAAAACAGGAGCAGAACCGGACGATAAAAAAGAAAAGTAAGGAGTTGCTGAAAGATGTCTTTTGAACGTCTGCAGGATAAAATCCGCGAAATGAAAAATCCCACTGTGGCTGGGCTGGATCCCAAGCTGGAATATGTGCCGTCCTTTATTATGGAGGACAAGCTCAAGCAGTATGGCCAGACACTGCGCTGCGCTGCCGAGGCGATTTATGAGTACAATGTGGGCCTGATCGACGCATTGTGCGATGTGGTGCCCGCCGTCAAGCCCCAGAGCGCTTTTTATGAGCGGTTTGGTTTTGAGGGAGTGGAAGCACTCAAGCGCACGGTGGATTATGCAAAGTCCAAGGGCCTGTATGTAATCATGGATGCCAAGCGCGGCGATATCGGCTCCACCGCTGAGGGCTACAGCGATGCCTACTTGGGCAGTGTGAAGGTGGGCGAAACGGAGATTGAGCCCTTTGGCTGCGACTGCCTGACCATCAATGCCTATCTGGGCAGCGACGGCATCAACCCCTTTATCAAGGATTGCGCTGCTCATGACCGCGCTGTATTTGCTCTGGTAAAAACCTCCAATCCTTCTTCCGGTGAGCTGCAGAATATCGTGGCCGGGGACCGCAAGGTCTACAATGTGGTGGGCGACCTGCTGGAACGCCTGAGCAAGGATACCGTGGACAAATACGGCTACACCTGTGTGGGCGCAGTGACCGGCGCCACCTATCCCATGGATATCCGCGATTTGCGCCGCCGTCTGGAAAAGACGTTTTTCCTGGTGCCCGGCTACGGCGCCCAGGGAGGCAAAGCGGAGGATGTACAGTACGCCTTTGACGAGTACGGCCACGGCGCCATTGTCAATTCCTCCCGCGGCATCATCTGCGCCTGGCAGAAAACCGGCAAGGATGGCAAGGATTTCGGCGACGCGGCCAGAGATGCGGCCATCGCCATGCGGGATGATTTGAAGAAATTTATCACCGTGGTGTAATAGAGAGGAAAGCGTTTTCTTCCTCTGGAAGATACCGACCATGGAATCAGAAAGGAAGTTGAACTACTATGCCATATCAGCAGGATTGTACGGTGCTGTATCTGCGTGCATTGGGTGAGAAAGCATATGAGATGATTTTGGAGGCCGACGGCATCACAGAGGAGGCCCGGCCCGGGCAGTTTGTCAACCTCAGCTGCGGCGAGGGACATTTGCTGCGCCGGCCGATCAGTATTTGCGAAACCTCCGGCATGCAGCTGCGGCTGGTATTTGAGGTGCGCGGCGAGGGAACCAAATGGCTTTCCGAACGCCAGATCGACGACCAGGTCAATGTTCTTGGACCGCTGGGCCATGGATTTGATGTTGAGGGGCGGCGCGTGCTGTTCATTGGCGGCGGTATTGGTGTGCCACCGCTGCTGTGGGCGGCGGAGAGCGCGGAGCACGCAGATGCTGCGTTGGGCTTTGCGTCAGAGAACCGCGCGATCCTCCTGGCGGACTTTGCCAGAATCTGCGGCTCCACTGCTGTGGCTACAGACGATGGGAGCCTGGGACTGAAGGGGAACGCTGTGGATGCGGCGAGAATTCTGCTGGAAAAGAATTCTTATGATTTGATTTGCGCCTGCGGACCGGCGCCGCTGCTGAAAGCGGCGGCGGCGCTCGGCGAAGAAAAAGGCATTCCCTGCCAGATTTCCATGGAGGAGCGCATGGGCTGCGGCGTAGGCGCATGCCTGGTGTGCGCGGTGAAGCTGCGCGATGAAAACGGGGAACCATACTATGGCCATGTCTGCAAGGACGGTCCGGTATTTTCTTCCAAGGAGGTTGTGTTTGATGACTGATATGCGTGTCAGCCTGGCGGGCGTAGAATTGAAAAATCCCATTGTGGTTGCTTCGGGTACTTATGGATTTGGCCATGAATACGGCCAGTTTTACGATTTGTCGGAGCTGGGAGCCATCTGTGTCAAGGGGTTGACGCCTGTGCGGCGGGATGGCAATCCGCCCCCGCGCATCGCGGAAACGCCCGCAGGCATTCTCAACAGTGTGGGGCTGCAAAACCCCGGTGTGGATGCCTTTATCCGGGAAGAGATGCCCTTTTTGCGCCAGTACGATGTCAAAATTATCGCCAATATTTCCGGCAACACGCCGGAGGAGTACGGCGTAATGTGTGAAAAACTGTCCGACGCCGGGGTGGATTTGATTGAGGTCAATATTTCCTGTCCCAATGTGAAGGCCGGCGGACTGGCCTATGGCACCAAGCCGGAGTTGGCGGCGGAGGTGACGGAAATTGCCAAAAAGCATGCTTCTGTCCCTGTGATGGTGAAGCTCTCTCCCAATGTGACGGACGTGGTGCAGATTGCCAAGGCAGTGGAAGAGGCCGGTGCGGATGCGCTGTCGCTGATCAACACGCTGCTGGGCATGCGCATTGATATTCACACCCGCCGCCCGATTTTGAAAAACAACATGGGCGGCCTGTCCGGCCCGGCGGTGTTCCCCGTTGCAGTGCGAATGGTTTACCAGGTGCGCCAGGCGACCAAACTGCCGATTCTCGGCATGGGCGGCGTAGCCAAGGGCAGCGACGCTGCAGAGCTGATGATGGCCGGCGCGGACGCCGTGGCTGTGGGTACGGCCTGCTTTGCCGATGCCTATGCGCCTTTGCATGTGCGCGACGGCCTGCGCGCTTATCTGGAAGAGGCTGGGCTGAACGCCCGCGAGTTAACCAGCACCGTGCAGCCCTGGTGAGCTGCCGCTTCCTGAAAGGAAGATATTTTGATGAAAAAAGTGACGTTGATTTATCCGGAGGAAAAGGATGAGCACACGCTGATGGTCACACTGGATCTGGATGAATGCCTGAAGAAGCTGCACCATGAGATCACCTATGACGGCGACTTGCTGGACCGCTATGAAGTGGACGGCGGGCAGGGGCGCCGTGTTGTGGTGAGCATTTACGAGCGCTATTATATCCGCGCGGGCAACCGGCTGACGGTGACGCTGACGATGGACAACTTCACAGGAAAGACTCGCGTTCACTGGCGCAGCGGCGGCGGGAGCGATTCCATTTTGTTTAATTTTGACTGGGGAGCCGCCGATAATTTTGATGGTTTGATCAAAAAAACGCTTTCCCCATATATCGATATTACGGAAAAAGGAAGCAAGAAAGAATGACCCGAATTTATCTCGTGCGGCATGCCCAGTCAGAGGGCAATTTTTACCGCCGTGCCCACGGCATGTATAACAGTATGCTCACACCGCAGGGACGCATCCAGCTGGAAGCGCTGAAAAAACGTTTTGCAGACATTCCCGTGGATGTGGTGTACACCAGTCCGCTGTACCGCACCCGGGCCACGGCGGCGGCTATTTATGAGGCCGGACAGATTCCCGTGCATGTGCTGCAGGACCTCCACGAGGTCAACTGCGGCCCGTGGGAAGACCGCACCTGGGGCGACATCCGCTATCATGATCCGGAGCAGCTGGACAATTTTACCTATCATTTTTACCGTTGGCACATCCCGGGAGCAGAAACGCCGGAGGAAGTGCGCACGCGTATGCTCCGGGCGCTGGATACCATTGTGGAGCAGTGCCCCGGAAAAACTGCTGTAGCTGTCAGCCACGGCATGGCGTGCCGCATTTTGCTGGGCACTCTGGAGGGAATGTCGCTGCAGGAAATCAGTGAAAAGTTTCCCCATGGAGACAATACAGCGGTTTCGCTGATCGAATATGACAATGGCAAATACCGCGTGGTGTTTGCCAATGATTCCTCCCATTTGAAAAAGGAAATCTCCACGCTGGCGCAGCAGAAATGGTGGCGCGGCCAGGGAGAACGGGAAATCGGGCTGCGCTTTGTGCCGCTGCAGGTTTCCAGTGACGCAGGAGCGGCGCTGTACCAGCTGTGCCGGGCGGAGGGATGGATGAGCAGCCACGGCAATATGGCGCATTTTGACGGTGCGGCTTTTTTGGATCAGGCCAGACGCAATCAGGCGGCTTATCCTGAAGCGGTGCTGGCGGCGTATTATGAGGATGCTTTTGCAGGCCTGCTGCAGCTGGACACGGAAATGGATCGTTCCGAGGGCGCGGGCCGCATTGCCTTTGCTTATATGACGCCGGAATACCGCAAGCACGGCGCCGGCGTGCAGCTGGTGGGAGAAGCGGTCAGCCGCTTCCGCAGAATGGGCCGCACGAAGCTGCGGCTGCGCTGTGCTGCGGAAAACCAGGTGGCCCAAAATTTTTACCGCCGCTGCGGATTCCACAAAATCGGAGTTGACACACAGGCGCCTGTGGCGTTGGATATTTTGGAGTTGCCCATTGGTTTCGAGAATGCATGATGCTGAAAAGAGGTGGGCGATGACGTGAAACGAGACAGTTTTCGGCAGTTTTTGCCGGTAAGCCGTGCAGAGATGGAGGCGCGGGGCTGGTATTACTATGATTTTCTCGTAGTGGGCGCCGATGCCTATATCGACCATCCCAGCTTTGGCACAGCGATTATCGCCCGGGTTCTGGAGGCGGAAGGGTACCGCGTGGCCGTGCTGGCGCAGCCGGACTGGCACAGCGCCGATGCATTTCGGGCTATGGGCAAGCCGCGCTATGGTGTGATGATCGGCGGGGGCAATATTGATTCCATGGTGGCCCATTATACGGCGGCGAAAAAGCGCCGCAGTGTGGATTTATACAGTCCCGGCGGGAAAGTGGGCCTGCGGCCGGATCGCCCCACCATTGTCTATGCAAACCGCGCCCGGGAGGCATTCCCCGGCGTGCCGATTGTGATTGGCGGTCTGGAAGCCAGTTTGCGCCGCTTTGCCCACTATGACTATTGGGACGATAAGGTGCGCCGCTCGATTTTATTTGACGCCCAGGCGGATTTGCTGGTTTACGGCATGGGAGAATATGCCACCCGGGAAATCGCGCGCCGGCTGGCAAAGGGGATTCCGGCCCGGGAAATCACTGATGTGCGGGGCACGGCGTTTGCCGCGCAGGACCCTGCAGCCTGCGTCTATCCGAGCGTGCGCTGTGCTTCTTATGAAGCGGTGTGCGCCGATAAACGGGATTATGCCGCCGCCACGATGCTGCAATATGAAGAGCATGACCCTGTCCGGGGGCGGGCAGTGCTGCAGAAGCATGCCGAGCAATGGCTGATTGTCAATCCGCCGGCTATGCCGCTGACCACGGAAGAACTGGATGCAGTGGCAGAGCTGCCCTATATGCGGGCAGTCCATCCCATGTACGACGCCATGGGCGGTGTAAAAGCCATTGAGGAAGTGCGCTTTTCCGTGACACACAACCGCGGCTGCTTCGGAAACTGCAATTTTTGCTCGCTGGCGTTCCACCAGGGCAGGATGATCACATCCCGCAGTCATGAGAGCGTGATTCGGGAGGTGGAGGCCTTTACCCATGATCCGGAGTTCAAGGGATATGTGTCTGACGTGGGCGGTCCGTCGGCCAATTTCCGGCATCCGTCGTGCAAAATGCAGAAAAAGCATGGGTTGTGCCGGCATAAAAATTGCCTGGCACCGGAGCCCTGCAAGAATCTGGATGCCGACCATTCGGACTATACCCGCCTGCTCCAGGAGCTGCGGGCTATTCCGGGTGTGAAAAAAGTGTTTGTCCGCTCCGGCATCCGCTATGATTATATGCTCCAGGATAAGAATGACGCATTTTTCCGGGAACTTGTGAAGTATCATATCAGCGGTCAGCTGAAAGTGGCGCCGGAGCACTGTGTGGCCTCGGTGCTGGACTACATGGGCAAACCCCATTTTGATGTGTTTGAAAAATTTTGGGCAAGCTATCAGCGGCTGAACAAGCGCCAGGGGAAAGAACAGTATCTGGTGCCCTATCTGATGTCCTCTCATCCAGGTTGCACGCTCAGCGACGCGGTGGCTTTGGCGGAATTCCTCCACAGCACAGGCCACCAGCCGGAACAGGTGCAGGATTTTTATCCAACGCCGGGTACGCTGTCCACCTGCATGTACTACACCGGCATTGACCCGCGCACCATGCAGCCGGTTTATGTGGCGCGGGATCCCCATGACAAGGCGCTGCAGCGGGCCCTTTTGCAGTGGCGCAAGCCGGAGCTGCGCCGCCTGGTGGTGGAAGCGCTGCACAAAGCCCACCGGGAGGATTTGATCGGCTATGACAGGCATTGTCTGATCCGCCCGCTCCACGGCGAGCGGCCGCCGCAGAGCCAAATGCGTTCTGCGGGAAAGAGCCGGGGAAAATCGGAGCGCAAAAGCGGAGAGAATACACGCCGCTCCGGCCGTGCGGAGGGGGAAAGACACCAGCCAGGTGCTGCGCGCACAAGCCGGGCCCCGGACAGAGCGCCGCTGCGCCCGTCTCAAAAGCGCAGCGGCAAGAACAACGGCGGAAAGAAAAGGAGAGGCTGAGCCATGTCAGATCATATTGTAACACTGATTCCATGTTTGCACACTTACCGCACCAATGTACAGCGTGCAGAGGCAGCGGTGGAGGCGCTGCGGCATTTGGTGGAAGCGGAAGAAATCACATTTCGCCAAAGCGAGCGGCCGGAGTTTGCGGACTGCGGCACAGCACTTTCTGAGGTGCGTTGCCCCCGCTGCGGCGCGCTGCTGCCCATGGACTGGTGGAGAGAAAAGATGGAAGAAATGTATCAGGCAGATCATTTTTTTATCTTGGAGCAGGAACTGCCCTGCTGCGGAAAGACCGTCAGCTTCAATCAGCTGCGCTACAGCCGGCCCTGCGGTTTTTCCTGCCTGGCGTTTATTCTTCGCAATCCGAAAGCGCCGGTGGGACAGGAGGTCGTCGATCAGCTCAGCGAGCGCTTTGGACTGTTGTTTCGAAAAATTGAAACGGATCTGTAACATCAAAAAGAAAGCGGCGGAACCATGCGGTTCCGCCGCTTTTGTGCTGAACGATTTATTTTGTGCCTGAAAGACGGTAGCGGTAGACGCGGCCGTCCTGGTAGCGCTCGATATTTCCCGCGGCCATCAGATATTCCAGATGGGCCATGCTTTCCCCTACGGCAAACCAGCGCTGCGTCAGGGGGAACTCTGCCCAGGAGGTGCAGCGAATGCTCCAGGTCATATGGCCGGCGGTCTCATAAGCGGTGATGCCCGGCTGTTCAGTGACGATAGAGAGCACTTCCGCCAGACGGCGGGCATGATGCTCTTTCAGCTGGGCGATGCGTTCTTTAGCCGGGCAGATGACTGCACGGTGCGCGGGCAGTGCAGTGCGGATATCATAGGTGGAAATTTTATCCAGACTTTTCAGGTATTGCCCCAAAGCATTAAAATAGCCGGGCCATGCTGTGATGTTGGGAGTGATGCTGAACAGAATATGGTCGCCCAAAAACATAGTGTGTGTTTCATCATCCCAAAGGCATAAGTGTCCGGGGGTATGGCCGCCGGTTGCAATGCAGCGCAGCTTGCGGCCGCCATAGTCCAGAAGGTCGCCGTCGTGTACACAGGTGTAACTGTCGCAGGGAGGCGGGGCAAAATCTTTGGCAGGATTTCTGCCATGAAGGGCTTCTAATTCATCGGGCGGGAACCCTTCAGCGGCGTAGAGCGTATCAATGGCATCCCAGGTAGCGCTTTGCTCAAAGGCGCGCAGGTAGCGCAGATCAATTTCACTGATGTAAATGTGACCGCCCGGACGAATCAGTTCCGGGGCGAGGCCGGCATGGTCGGAATGCAGATGCGTCAAAAAAATATCGGTGTGATCCAGGTCTGCGCCGATGGAGGCGAGCTGATCCGACATGGCGCTGCGGCAGGCATCCTGACAAAAGCCGGTGTCAATTAAAAGACTGCGTGCGCCGTTTTGCCCCCGCAGAAAATAACTGTTCAGATTTTTCAGAGGATTGTGGGGCAGCGGGATATCCAAACGATAAAAATTGTGGAAAAGTTCTTCAGCCATAACAGCGCCTCCAGACTCCCTTTCATGCGTATCAATTTCTTTTTACCATACCAGATTTGACACAAAGATGCAAGGGAGAGACCCGGTCGCTTCCAGGTCTCTCCCCTGTGTCGCCCGCTGCGCGGGAATTATTGAATGCCGGACAGGCTGACGCCGGCGTTGGTGGTGTTCTGCGTGCTGCCGCTTGCGCCGTTGCCATAAGTGGCGCCCGCGCCGGAGCCTGTATTGCGTCTGGCGCTGGTATGGTTTTCCACACGGCCATTTTCCAGGGCCTGTTCATAAGCGCGCTTGATGGTGCCGGCAGCATCTTGACCGGCCCGTTTCACGTCATCGCCGATATTTTTGGCAGCGCGTCTGCTGTCTTGCAGTGCATCTGTCATATTCTGCCTTGCATTTTTGGAGGCGTTGGGCAGGGTGCCGGCGTCATAGGTGCGGGTTCCGTCGTAAATTTCGCCGTCCTGATAGCTGTGACGCGCATTGGGAACTGTGTTGGTGGATGCTGTGCCGCAGGCGGTCATGGACAGGGCCATCAGGCCCGCCAGCGCTGCAGCACCAAGTGCTGTTCCGATTTTCATGTGTGTGTTCTCCTCTCGCTCAATGCAAATTGAAGCGCTTCGTGACATAGTATCTGTAAGAGCGATGAAAATAGAGACAGCAAGTTTTGACTTTGCTGCCGCTGGCGCAAAAAGCAAGATTTTCCATCTTTGCAGCGGCAGTGTTTTGCATTATAATAAAAACTGTGATGAAGAGAAAAATTATTTTTATGGCAGCGGCTTTGTAGGCGTGTGGAAGGGAGCGGCTGCAGGCGGAAAGGAGCGCGTTCTATGAACCGGCGAAGATGTTGGATCTGCGGTGCGGGGGATTTTACTGCCCGACTGCTGGCACCGCGTCCAAACGATTTGGTAATTGCTGCAGATGGCGGGCTGGAAAATCTCAAGCAGCTGCGGATTCTGCCGCAGTATATCCTGGGTGATTTCGATTCCCTTGGATATCGGCCCATGGGCGGCAATGTGGCGGCATACCCTTCTGAAAAAAATGATACCGATATGCTTTTGGCGGTGAAATGCGGCCTGGAAAACGGCTGCGGCACTTTTTTGATTTATGGAGGATTGGGGGGCAGATTGTCCCATACCGTAGCCAACCTGCAGGTGCTGCAGTTTTTGTGCAGACAGGGCTGCCACGGCATCTTGGTGGATGGCGACAGCATTGTTACGATGATTTGCAATGAAACCATTCAGTTCGCAGAACCCTGCGCCGGCATGCTTTCTGTTTTTGCGCAGGGCGGTGCGGCAGAAGGCGTGTCGATCCGACAAATGAAATATTCTCTGGAAAAAGCGCGTTTTACAACGGATTATCCCCTGGGTGTCAGCAATGAATTCATTGGGGAGGAAGCGGAAATTTCTGTGGAAAATGGAATGCTGCTGCTGATTTGGGAACATGAGCAGTCGAATTTCAGCCTGATACGCTATCGCAGCCTTTGACAGAACGAGCGGGACATACTATAATAGCGGACAACTTATCATTTTGCCGAAAGGAGCGCTTGCAGATGCGGATCGGGGCTTTAGAGGCCGGCGGAACCAAAATGGTATGCGCTGTGGGTGATGAAACAGGCGCTGTTTTGGAGCGTGTGAAAATCCCCACCACTGCGCCGGAGGAAACCATTGCCGCCATGCTGGACTGGTTTAGGGAAAAAGAAATTGCGGCCTTGGGCATCGGCTGTTTTGGGCCTGTTGACCTGCGGCCCGGCTCTGAGACGTATGGCTACATCACCACCACGCCGAAGCCTGGCTGGGCCTGGTGCGATATGGCGGGAGCGTTTCAGAGGGCGCTGCAGGTTCCGGTGGGGTTTGACACAGATGTCAACGCCTCGGTTTTGGGCGAGGTAACCTATGGTCAGGCGAAAGGGCTGCAAACGGTTTTGTATCTCACAGTCGGCACGGGCATTGGCCTGGGCATTTATATCAATGGGGCGCTGCACCATGGAATTTTGCATCCTGAAGGCGGGCATGTGCTGCTCACAGTGCATCCGAAAGACACCTGGAAATGCCGGTGCCCCTATCATCCGAACTGCTTGGAAGGCTTGGCCTGCGGCCCCGCCATTGAGGAGCGCTGGGGCGCAAAAGCTGAGATGCTGGCGCAAAGGCCGGAGGTATGGGAGCTGGAGGCAAATTATATTGCCCAGGCTCTTGTGGATTATATTTGTGTGCTTGCCCCGGAAAAAATTATTTTGGGCGGCGGTGTGATGCAGCAGCGCCAGCTTTTTCCCCTGATTCGCAGCGAAGTGGAGCGTTTGCTGAACCATTATTTGGCTGCGCCGGAATTGCAGCAGCTGGAAACTTATATTGTACCGGCATCTTTGCAGGGCGATCAGGGCATCATGGGCTGTCTGCGGCTGGGAGCACTGGCGTGGGAAAAGGACAGGAAAGGAGAACATTATGGACGAGCATGAAGAGCTGCGCCGTGAAGAGGCAGCAGAGCAATCGGAGACCACGGGAACGAAAAAACCCGAAATCGATGCGGCGACACTGCTGAAAGACCGCATGCTGTTTGTGATGCTGATTGTAGCGGTGCTGTGCGGCGGAAACGGTATCGGCATTGTTGCTGCGGGACTGTTTTGGAAGCGTACGCAGAATCTGGCGGGAGCTGTCGGCATTGTTGTTGCCGTCACTGCCGCTGCGCTGGTGCTCATTGGTATTATTACCTTTGTCCATCAGCGGAAGGTAAAGAAAAGACTGGAAAAATTGAATGAACAAGAAAAGGAAAGGAAGCAGACATGATCTATCAATCTATGACGCAGCTCATCGGCAAAACGCCGCTTGTGGAGCTGCAGCGTTATAATAAAGAGCAGGGCACAGCTGCCCGCATCCTGGCAAAGCTGGAGCTGTTTAACCCGGCGGGCAGTGCGAAGGACCGCATTGCCCTGGGCATGATTCTCGATGCAGAGGAAACGGGGCGGCTCAAGCCCGGTGCAACCATCATTGAGCCCACCTCCGGCAACACGGGGATTGGCCTGGCGGCTGTGGCGGCGGCCCGGGGTTACCGCTCTATTTTTGTTATGCCGGAGACCATGAGCGTTGAGCGGCGCAAACTTCTGCTGGGTTATGGGGCGGAAATTGTGCTGACCAGCGGAGCGAAGGGCATGCAGGGCGCAGTGGATCGGGCAGAAGAACTGGCCCGGGAAATTCCAGGCGCGCTGGTGCTGGGTCAATTTGTCAATCCGGCAAATCCCCGGGCGCATTACCGCACGACAGGGCCTGAAATTTGGGCGGACACAGAGGGAAAAGTAGACCTGTTTGTGGCGGGGATCGGCACGGGCGGCACGCTCTCCGGCGCAGGGCGTTTCCTGAAGGAGAAAAATCCGGGGGTGCAGGTTATCGGCGTGGAGCCGGCGGCTTCTCCCCTCCTGACAGAGGGCCGTGCCGGCGGCCATGAGATTCAGGGAATTGGCGCCAATTTTATTCCCGAAACCCTGGATCGCACAATTTACGATGAAATTATTCCGGTGCCGAATGAGGTGACGTATCCCACAGCGCAGGCACTTGCCCGCCAGGAGGGAATTTTGGTTGGGATTTCCTCGGGAGCGGCGCTGTGGGCCGCCACACAAGTGGCCAAGCGGCCGGAGAATGCCGGAAAGACTGTTGTGGTGCTTTTGCCGGACACTGGTGAGCGCTATCTTTCCACGAAGCTTTTCCCGGAGGCGAATGCATGAAGCTGATTGTGGTGGACGGCCAGGGAGGCGGCATGGGGAAGGCGATTGTGACGCAAATGAGAAAAGCCTTTCCTGAAAGCGAAATTTTGGCTGTCGGGACAAATTCCATTGCAACTTCTGCCATGATGAAGGCGGGGGCCACCGCTGGTGCCACCGGGGAAAATGCGGTGGTATGCAACTGTGCCAACGCCGGGCCGGAAGACTATATTTTGGGCGCACAGGGAATCTGCCTGGTGGATGCCATGATGGGAGAAATTTCGCCGGCAATCGCTGCGGCGGTCAGCCGCAGCCGGGCGAAAAAGCTGCTGCTGCCGATGCGGGCCTGCGGCGTGCATGTCATGGGTGTGGCGGAGCAGCCCCTTTCTTCTTATCTCACCGAGATGGCTGCATGTGTTGCAGCCAAGGCGTGGTAAACTGTTTTCAAAAGATTGCACATCCTGAAAGGATGTGCAATCTTTTTGTGTTTTTTACGAATGAAGCAGGAAAATTGAACAACTTAGATAAAAAATTAACGATTTCCAGAAGAATGTTTGTTAAATATTAAATTATTCTTGCGTGCGTTCAGTGGGTATGTTATGTTGAAAACGAAAATAGACACAGCAGCCATGTGCCCGGGAGACATGGTGCAGGCGCTTGTTTTTTTTGCGATGTTCAAAAGGGGATGTCCCGGGAATCTCTTTTCGGACAATGTTTAGTGAAAAGGAGTTGTTTTTGAATGAAAACTGTCCATGGAATTGATTTGCAGGATCGTTATCAGCTTTTTATCGGCGGGCAGTGGCGCGATGCTTCTGACGGCGCGACATTTCAGACGAAGTGCCCGGCCGATGGCGAAATTCTGGCCGAATGTGCCCAGGCGACCCGCGAAGATGTGGATGAAGCCGTGAAAGCTGCATGGAAAGCATTTGAGAGCTGGAAACACGTCCCCGTGAATGAACGCGCGGCGATTTTGAACAAAATTGCCGATATTATCGATGAAAACAAGGAATTCTTGGCGATGGTGGAATCCCTGGACAACGGCAAGCCCATCCGGGAAACCATGGCGGTGGATATCCCGCTGTCGGCCCAGCATTTCCGCTATTTTGCCGGCTGTATCATGGCCGAAGAGGGCAGCGCCAATATGCTCGGCACCGACACCATGAGCCTGATCCTGCGGGAACCCATTGGCGTTGTAGGCCAAATTGTTCCCTGGAATTTCCCCTTCCTGATGGCAGCGTGGAAGCTGGCCCCTGTGCTGGCCAGCGGCTGCTGCACAGTGTTCAAACCGTCCAGCACCACGTCCCTGAGCGTTTTGGAGCTGGCCCGGCTGATTCAGGATGTGATTCCTGCGGGCGTATTCAATGTGGTGACAGGTTCCGGCGGAAAGTCCGGACAGTATATGCTGGAGCATCCCGGATTCCGGAAGCTGGCCTTCACCGGCTCCACCGAAGTGGGCCGAGACGTGGCCCTGGCTGCAGCTCAGAAGCTGATCCCCGCCACGCTGGAACTGGGTGGTAAATCCGCCAACATCTTCTTTGAGGATTGCAAGTGGGAAATGGCCATGGACGGCCTGCAGATGGGTATTCTCTTCAACCAGGGGCAGGTCTGCTGCGCAGGATCCCGTGTCTTTGTTCAGGAGAGCATTTACGACAAATTTGTGGAGGAAGCCGTCAAGCGCTTTAATGCAGTCAAAGTCGGCCCTTCCTGGGATCCTGAGACTCAGATGGGCGCGCAGATCGACGAGGGCCAGCTGAAAAAGATCCTCAACTATGTGGAGATTGGCAAGGAAGAGGGCGCTACGGTGGCCTGCGGCGGTGTGCGGGAGGAAACCGGCGAGCTGGCCAAGGGCTGCTTTATGCGCCCCACGCTGCTAACCAACGTCACCAACGATATGCGCGTAGCCCAGGAAGAGATCTTTGGGCCGGTAGCAGTGGTTATCAAGTTCAAGGACGAGGACGATGTGATTGCGATGGCCAACGACAGCGTCTATGGCCTGGGCGGCGCCGTCTGGACCCGGGATATCAACCGGGCGCTCCGTGTGGCACGGGGCATTGAAACCGGCCGTATGTGGGTCAATACTTACAACTCCATTCCTGAAGGCGCGCCCTTCGGCGGCTATAAGGAGTCCGGCATCGGCCGCGAAACGCATAAGGTTATGCTGGAGCACTATACTCAGATGAAGAATATTATGATCAATCTCAGCGAAGAGCCCACAGGCTTTTATCCGGCGCCCTGAAAGCGCTGTGTAAAGCGGGGAAGAAGCACGCCGGGCAAAAAGCCCGGCGCGTTTCACTGCCGGAAACAGATTGAAGCAAGGCTGCTTTTACAGGCGGTTTCCCAGATAAAAAATTTTTGCTTGCCTTTTGAGTGGTGCTGTGTTATAGTGCAAATGAATTTTGACAGCAGAGGAGTGGAAGAATGCGCAATTGATCGAACCGGAAAGCGGCAGTGTGCTGTGCGGCTTTGAAAGAGCTGCTGGATAGACAATGCCGGTTACGGGAAGATCTGCGCGTATTTTTCTGCTTTTTTATGCCTTTTTGTGCGCTGTGCAGTGCAGAAAAGGCAATTTTCAAGCGCTGAAAAAGCCGCGGGAGGATTCTTCCCGCGGCTTTTTTTGTGTGAAAATGAAGGAGGAATGTTTCATGTCGATGATTGCTGTCAAAAATTTGACATTTGCTTACGATGGAAATGCTGTGCCAGTGTTTGAAGGGCTCAATCTGCAAGTGGATACGGCGTGGAAACTGGGCCTGGTCGGGCGCAATGGCCGGGGAAAAACGACGCTGCTCCGGCTGCTGATGGGGCAGTATGCCTGCTGTGGGAGCATCACGGCCAGTGTACCGTTTGCCTATTTTCCCTATGAGGTGCCTGCCCCGGAACAGAGTGTGCTTGAGGTGCTCCGCAGTATTGCGCAGGAGGCGGAAACGTGGCAAATGGAGCGGGAACTTTCACTGCTGGATCTGCATCCGGCCTGCTTGGAGCAAGCCTTTGCAACACTTTCCCAGGGAGAGCAGACCAAAGCCCTTTTGGCTGCGCTGTTTTTGAAAGAAGATGCTTTTTTGCTCATTGATGAGCCGACCAACCATCTGGATGCCGAGGGGCGGCGCAAGCTGGCAGATTATTTGAGACGCAAGAGGGGCTTTCTTTTGGTGTCGCACGATCGGGCGTTTTTGGATGGCTGCGTCGACCATATCCTCGCGCTGAACAAATCCGGCGTTGAGCTTCAGCGGGGCAATTTTTCCGCCTGGTGGGAGACAAAGTGCCAGCGGGATGAAAGAGAACTGGCGGAAAACGAAAAGCTGAAGCGGGAAATCGACCGACTGGATCTCGCCCAAAAGCGGGCAGCCGCCTGGTCTGATCGAACGGAGCGCGGAAAATACGGCGGAGAAAATTCCGGGCTGAAAGTTGACCGGGGGTATGTGGGGCATCGCTCTGCAAAGATGATGAAACGGGCCAAATCCATTGCCCAGCGCCGGGAGAGTGCAGCAGAGGAAAAACGGGGCCTGCTGAAAGATTTGGAGCGCAGCGATGCGCTGTCCCTCACGCCGCTGGTGTGGCATGCAAAGCGTCTGGCGGAACTGCAGGGAGTGACGGTTTGTTATGACGGGCGCCAGATCTGCGGTCCTGTCTCCTTTGCCGTGGAGCGGGGAGATCGTATCCTGCTGCGGGGCAAAAACGGCTGCGGAAAATCCAGCCTGCTCAAGCGCATTGCCGGCCAGGACATTTCGGGAGAGGGGCGTGTGACTTTGGGCACCGGGCTGCAGCTCTCCTGTGTGCCGCAGGACACGGCTGCGGTGCGCGGCGGCCTGCGGACTTATATTCAGCGGTACGATCTGGAAGAACACCGGATGAAAGCGATTCTGCGCAAGCTTGGTTTTGCACGGGAGCAGTTTGACCTGGATCTTTCCGCACTCAGCGCGGGGCAGAAAAAGAAAATTCTTCTGGCAAAGAGTTTGTGCCAGAGCGCCCATTTGTATCTTTGGGATGAACCGCTGAATTATATCGACATCTTTTCCAGAATGCAGCTGGAAGAACTGCTGCTGGAATACCAGCCTGCGCTGGTGTTTGTGGAGCACGATGCCGCGTTTGCGGAGCGTATTGCCACAAAGATAATAGAATTATAAAAAATTCGCAAAAATTTTCCTTTTCGTGCAGCAAAATGATATGGGCAAGCGTATATAGAGTGAAAGGGGGCGGGGAACTATGGGGATGTCCAATCGGCCGGTGGACTGGGAGGCCTTTGTCCTGCACCATGAAAATCATCTGTATCGTGCAGCCCTGGCACTGCTGGGCAGCCGGGAAGAAGCACAGGACGCGGTGCAGGATGCGCTGGTGAAATACCTGGAAAAGCGCCCGGCACTGGAGAGTGAGGCCCATGAACGGGCCTGGCTGCTGCGGGTGACGATAAATCTGTGCAAGAGCCGTCTGCGTTCTCCGTGGCGCAGGCGCAGGGTGCCTTTGGGCGAATTGATGGGTGCGGCGGAAGAGGACCGTCCGGCCTTTGATACACTGGATGCGTTGCCGGTCAAGGATCGCGCAGTTATTCATTTGTATTATTACGAAGGTTATACCACTGCCGAGATTGCACGGATGACCCGGGAAGCAGAGGGAACGGTGCGTTCACGTTTGCACCGGGCGCGGCAGAAACTGCGGCGCCTGCTGGAAAAGGAGGATTGAAATGGAGTATCGGGAGTATATGGAGCAGCAGTGCGTGGAAGCAAATTTTCACGATCAGCTGCTGCAGCTTGCGGCAAAAGCAGAAAAGAGAAGCCCAAAGCGCTATGCCGGCCTCGCTGCTGCCGCATTGGTGTGTGCGGTTGGCCTGGGCTGCTGGGGATTGTGGTACGGGGACGCCCGGCAAGGAACTTCCGATCCGATGGAGGAAGCGCAGTTTCCGCAGCTGCATTACCGCAGCGGCAGCGGAGGGGAAATGGAAGGCAGCATTGCGCTGCCGGATGGCTATTTTTACAAGACAATGGACGAGGAGGAGATTGCCTCCCTCTGGAGTGCAGATGCGCAGCAAGTCGAGGAGTGGGGATTGTTTGCCCAAATGGAGGTGTCCGGGCAGATCATATACGATGGCCAGGGCCAGCCCTGGGAGGTGCGGCTCACAGCGGAGAATGAAAGCGACGGAACTTATTTCATCATGCGCCTGTCGCCGGGACAGCTGCCGCCGGAGTGTATGCTCTACGAAAATGGAGATGCAGCGGACATGGTATATGGTACTGCTGTCACCGGTTGGCGCTGGCAGACCCGGGAAGAGGAAGACGGCGCCGGCCGCTGGAATTATCAGCTGCATTTTCTCCACGAGGGCGAGGAAACTGTAGGCGTGCGCATGGAAATGCTGGGGTGGGACGCCGCCGCATTGGAAGCGCAGCTTGCGCGCGTTGTCTACTATTCCCTGCACGCGGATGTGCTGCGGCTGAGTCAGCTGGCTACAGAGGAAATTCCGGAATGGATCAGCGAAGCGCTGGACGAAACGGCTCTGTACGCCCAGGAGGAATTTGAGGCATATTTACCCACGAAGCTGCCGGAGGGCTATATCTGCACCTACGGCTGGCGGGAGCTTGGGCAGGGCAGAGATTTTGTCACTGCAGAGTGGACGCGCGGCGACGACTATCTGTCTGTTTCTGTGGAAAAAGATTCTGCTGCGGTGGAAGGGTACATCCGGGATGCCGTTGTGAATGCGGCGGATACCCGGAGCTATGATGTGCGCCGCTATGGACCGGGGGAGCCACGTCCGAAAGGTTATTTTGGCAGCTATGATTATCCGGTGTTCCGGGCGGAGGAGATGAGTGCGGCAGTGGTGCAGCTTCGTCTGGAGACAGTGGAGGAGAATGGGGATTCCGCAGTATTCCAGGCAGATTTCCAGGTTCTTTATGAGGACGGCACCTTGGTGCGTTATCTTTGCCGGGGGATGACGGCGGAGGAAATCTGGACGATGTATACTTCTGCGCCTGCCAATGCAGAAGCAGGGTGAACAGAAAAAAGGGAGCACACTGTGCTCCCTTTTTTAAGGATTTTTTTTGCTGTGGATTTCCGGTACTGCATGGGCCTTGGCGTGGTCTTTAATTTTCTGCCAGGTTTCATCGCTCAAATCGTGCTCGATACGGCAGGCGTCAGCCCGGGCGGTGGACTCGGATACGCCCAGGCGGATGAGCAAGTCTGTCAGGATCCGGTGGCGTTCATAGATGCGCGATGCGATTTCCATGCCCGCCGGCGTCAGGGTGATCAGACTGTTGCCGTCCATTTCGACAAATCCATTTTCCCGCAGCTTTTTCATGGCAATGCTGACACTGGGCTTGGAAAAATTTAATTCATTGGCGATGTCAATGGAGCGCACTTGGCCGTTTTTTTCCTGCAGCATGAGAATTGCTTCCAGGTAATCTTCCGACGATTCATAAATGTGCATGTCCGCTTCACCCTCTGTTTTGATAATTAATATTAGAATAGCACAAAAACAATGCTTTTTTCAAGGGGTTTATTGTGAAAACAGAGAAAATATGGTAAACTAATTATTAATAAGGAGGGATTTTTTGGAGCGGCTGTTTTGTTTGGCGATTGGTTATGGCTTTGGGTTGATTCTGTTCGCCGATTTGATTGCGCAAGCCCGCCTGCGCCGCAGTGCCCGGGAAATCGGGAGTCACAATCCCGGCACGGCCAATATCACGCGGCAGATGGGGCTCCGGTGGGGCCTGGCGGTGCTGACGGGGGATCTTTTGAAAACGGGGGCAGCCTGCTGGCTGTGCGCCGCGTTGTTTCCTGAGGTGGGGCGTACAGTTTGCCTGTGGGCCGGCCTGGGGGTGACACTGGGACACAATTTCCCGGTTTGGGCACGGTTTCGCGGCGGAAAGGGCGTGGCGACCACCTGTGCAGCATTGGTGCTGTTTTCACCGCTGTGGTGTGGTTTATGTGTGATTTTGGGCGGTGTTGTGGTATTGCTCACAGGGTATCTGCCTGTGGCAGCTGTGGTCATCACAGCGGCAGCTTTGCTGCCGGCGTGGCATTTTGGCGGCGCAGAGGCGATGCTGCTGGCACTGGCGCTGCTGGCGCTGATGATTTCCCGCCATTGGCGGGGGATTTTCCGTGCGGCAAGGGGAGAAGAACACAAAGCGCTGCGAAAGCACTCTTGAGCAATTTATACAAAAATTAAAGAAAAGTTCACCGTTTATTCATAGATATCTCTATTGGAAAGATTTACATTTGCTGATAGGAATGATAAAATAACACTGCAGACACATGATACATGTGGTGCAGCATAGTACCGTGACAATTTGTAAAAAGGAGTGTGTCATCATGGCTGAATTTAGTTTTAAGAACATTTTTTTGGCAGGTGTCGGTGCCACTGCCTATTCGTTTGAAAAGGCACAGGAGCTGGTGGATGACCTGGTGAAAAAAGGCGAGCTGACGGTGCAGCAGGGCAAGGTTGTCAACGAAGAGCTTAAGCGCAACGTATCCCAGAAACTGCGCAATGCAGCGGACAGTTTGGAAAACAGCGGCAAGGAAGTTTCCGCTGCCGTTATGGAAACAGCGGATGATCTGCTGGGCAAAGTGGAGGAACTGACTGCTGAGCAGCGCAAAGCGCTGAAAGAAAAGCTGGAGCAGATGGATCAGGAAAACGAGGCTCCCAAGGAAGAAGAATAAAAAATGACACAGCAGCGGAAGACCGATGCGGCGCCGCCGCCGTCGGGGCGCCGCAAAAAACAGAGCAGCCGGCTGCATGAAATTGTAGAAATTCTGCGCCGCAACGATATCATTCATGGTATGACGCCGCAGAAGCTGCGCGTCATGCTGGAAGAGCTGGGCCCCACGTTTGTCAAGCTGGGGCAGATCATGTCCATGCGTTCGGATATGCTGCCCCAGCGTTATTGCAATGAACTGAAAAAGCTCCGCTCCGCCGTGGCGCCAATGCCTTTTGAGACGGTGTGTGAAATTCTGGAGGAACAATACGGGAAGCCGCCCGAGCAGGTTTTTGCTTTGATCAAAAAGCAGCCCCTCGGGTCGGCTTCTGTTGCCCAGGTGCATGCTGCGCGTCTGCTGGATGGGCGTGATGTGGTCATTAAAGTCCAGCGCCGCGGCATTCATCAGATTATGGAACAGGATATCGCCATCATGCGCCGGGCGGCTCAGCTGCTGCGTATTGTTCCGCGCGCGGGCGATGTGATTGATTTTAACGGCCTCTTGGATGAATTTTGGACTGTTTCTCAGCAGGAGATGAATTTCCTGGTGGAGGCGGAGCATCTGGAGCGTTTCGCGGCTTTGAATGAAGATGTGACTTATGCCACCTGCCCGAAGGTTTACCGTGAACTGAGCACTGCCTGTGTATTGGTGATGGAGAACGTGGTGGGCACACCGCTGGACCATTTTGACACGCTGCAGGCGCAGGGCTATGATCTGAGGGAAATTGGCGAAAAACTGGCGGAAAATTACATCAAGCAGATTCTGGATGACGGCTTTTTTCACGCCGACCCGCATCAGGGCAATATTGTTGTCCGGGATGGCAAAATTGTCTGGCTGGATCTGGGCATGGTGGGCGTGCTGTCCAGCCGGGAACGGCAGCTGTTCCGCACGGCGATGTTGGCCGTAACCCAGCAGGATATTTATGAGCTGGAAAATGCAATCATCTCCATCGGTGTGCTCAAGGGCAAAATCAACCATAATGAGTTTTACGAGGATATCCGCATTTTTGTGGACCGCTACGGCAACAGTGATTTTTCGGAGCTGCAGCTGGGCAAAATTTTGGCGGAAATGATGGAAATTGCCGCAAAGCATCAAATTGGTCTGCCCAACAGCGTGACGATGCTGATCCGGGGAGTGCTGACCTTTGAGGGAGTATTGGAGGACTGCAGTCCCGATACCAGCCTGATGGATATTCTGGCCCGGCATTTTTCGGCGGGGACGTTAAATGCGGCTTCTGCGGAAAAAGAGCTGCGCCATCTGCTGCGCAAATTCAGCGGCAGCCTGGAAAAGATTTCGGATATTCCGCTGAATCTGGCGGATATCATCAAGATGACCGTTCGGGGACAGACGAAAATCAATCTGGAGCTGACCGGTTCAGAGGAGCCCCTTTCCAAAATTGACCGTATGGTGAACCGCCTGATTTTCGGCATTATTGACGGTGCGCTGCTGATTGGATCAAGCATGCTGTGCACGACGGATATGAATCCTAAGGTGATGGGGATACCGGCGCTGGGCGCTGTGGGTTTTTTCATCGCTTTCCTTTTGGCGGGTGGACTGCTGGTGCATATTTTTAAAAAGCGGGGCTGAAAATGGATTGATCTCAAATCCATTCAGAATAAACAATAAACGGAGTGAATCATTGTGCAGAAGAGAATCAAGTGGGGGGCGGCTTTGGCGGCGCTGGTGCTGTCGCTGGGCCTTTTGGCAGGCTGCGGCAATCAGGGGCAGGAAACTGTTTCGTCCAATGAAGAGAGCAATGTGACCGGGGAACTGCTCAGCGGAAAGCATCATGCGGAAATTGAAGTGCAGGATTACGGCACGATTTCTGTGGAACTGGATGCGGACATTGCTCCGATTACCGTGACAAATTTTGTCAATTTGGTCAACAGCGGTTTTTATGACGGGTTGACATTCCATCGGGTGGTGCCCGGTTTTGTACTGCAGGGCGGTGATCCTGAAGGAAACGGCACTGGCGGCAGCGGTCAGACCATCGAGGGAGAATTTTCGGACAATGGCCATGAAAATTCCATTTCCCACACGCGGGGTGTTATTTCCATGGCGCGCTCCCAGAATTACAACAGTGCTTCGTCCCAGTTCTTTATTGTGCTGGAAGATGCATCCTACCTGGATGGGCAATATGCGGCCTTTGGCTATGTGACGGAAGGCATGGAACTGGTGGACAAAATCTGTGAAGAGACTCCGGTGGCGGATATGTCCAGCGGATATGTCAATCCTGAGGATCAGCCGGTTATCACAACCATCAAAATGATCGATTGAGCATGACTGAAAGACAAAAGCAGCGGGCGGAATTATTCCGCCCGCTGTTTATTTGCCTGCAGAGCCTGCTCAATTTTGGCAACGTTGTCCTGCAGCCTTGCGTCTGCAGGGGACAGAGCCAGCGCGGCCTTTGCCTCCTGCAAAGATTCCGCCAGACGGCCTGTGTAATAAAAAGCAATGGCACGCAGGTCGTGGGGGAGACTCCCCCAGGGTGCCGCCTCGCAGATATAGGTGCGTGGACGCTCGCGGATGGCCAGAGCGCAGGCGGTGAAATACAAAACGCCGTCCCACTCCTGCTCTTCGCAGAGCAGCATGCTTAAATCCGTGTAGGACTCGCGCAGATGGGGCGCTTGGGCGATTGCCTGCAGATACCAGTTCCTGGCGGCATCCATTTGCCCTTTGGCGGCATATGCTTTGGCGATATAGCGCATAGAGGCGGCACGCTCATCGGCCCAAGTGGCTGTGGGCATGGTGAGGTGGTGCTGCAATGTGCGGATACAGTCATCCCAGCGGCCATAATAAAAGTATTCCCGCCCAAGATAATGGGTATTGCGGTCATCCTCCGGTGCTTCCCGCACGGACAGCTCCAAAAGCGGCAGATACTGCCCACGGGATTTGGTGCTGTCCGGGTGGTGATCCAGCTGGATGCCTTCGGCTGTCACAGTGGGACCGGGCTGGCCGGGCCCTGCCCACTGCAGGATTTCGTGCACCGGATGTGTCCAGCGATAGCCGTGGCGGGCGTGGATTTTTTCATACCAGAAAACAACGCCTTCAGAACCATCGTCCTGAAAACTCCAGGTGTAACGGTAGGTAGCCTGCCCGGCGCCGGGCACCCAGGCTTTTTCCAGTGCGGCACGCCACCCGGGATGGAAGACCTCGTCCAGATCCGTGCAGACACAGATATCTGCATCTTGAGGCACCAGCTCCAAAGAACGGTTGCGGGCGGTGTCAAAGCGCCAGGGAGAAATTACCTCCTCAGTGACGGCTGCGCCCCGGGCGCGCAGCAGTTGCACGGTGGCATCGGTGGAGCCGGTATCCAGCACTACTACCTGATCGGCCTCTGCCATAGAATCCATCCACCGGTCGACAAAAGATTCTTCGTTTTTGCAAATGGCGTAAACGACGATTTTCATGACGTTCTCCTATTAGAATATATAGATGAATCGACAAAGAGAAATGCGAAGCGGGAGGGACTGCGCCCTCCCGCTTGCACTGCAGCCAGACTCAGGCGGGCGCATCGCCCAAACGATAAATGGTCATCCCCAAAGCGCTGTACAGGAAATTGCCGCCGGAGGGCATTGCATCCAGCGTGGTAGGGGTTGTGGTAACTTCAATGGGCACAGTTAAGGAGACATTCGCTGTGTCGGAGGAAGTGTGGAAGGTGTGCTGAACCGTGCCGCCCGGTACGGAAGCGCCGTTTTGCTGCAATGTGATGACAATTGCAAGGGGGAAAGTCACCCCGGGAGTCGGAGCGAGGGCGGCATGCAGCGCTGCAGTGTAGACACCGGGCGTGTTGATGGCGAAGGTTCCGCTGCCTGCTGTATGAGAGATGCTGCTGCCATAGGACAGCCCGTTTTGATCAAAGAGCAGCGCAGTGCCCGAAGTACCGGGCTGTGCCGGTGTGGAATAGGCAGAGAATAGTTCCGGTGAAGCAGTGGAACCTGTGGGCCCTGTGGCCCCAGTTGGACCCGTGGGTCCTGTGGGCCCGGTTGTGCCGGTCAAACCCATCGGCCCTGTCGGGCCAGTTGCACCCGTTGTGCCGGTTGCACCAGTTGGCCCTGTGGGCCCGGTTGCGCCAGTTGAACCCGTTGGCCCTGTGGGACCAGATGCACCTGTTGTGCCGGTTGCTCCAGCAGGCCCGGTGGGTCCAGTCGGCCCTGTTGCTCCGGCAGCACCGGTGGGGCCGGTGGGTCCAGTCGGCCCGGTGGGTCCTCCGGCGGGTCCTGTGGGACCTGTTATTCCCGCAGCACCGGTGGGGCCGGTGGGGCCTGTCGCTCCGGCAGCACCGATGGGGCCGGTTGGTCCAGTTGCGCCGACAGCGCCGGTGCGGCCTGCGGCGCCCGCAGGCCCTGTGGGACCGGGCATACCTGTGGGGCCGGGAGGACCGGGGATATATGCGATGGGGTCACAGCAACAGTTTGAAAGATGGAAAGAACCGTCGGAGTGACCGCATCCGCAGTGATGATGCTTCATGAAAAAACTCCTTTGCATGGCAATGGAACACATTGCTGTGTTCGTGCTATTGTATGCAGAGGAAAAAGGAGAGGTGTGCTTGCGGGCGGGATGAAAAACGATGCTGAAGACAAAACTGTGAAAAGTGCTGTAAAAATGCTGCAAAAAGGCTGGAAAATTTTCGTGTGCAAAACTATGTGGAAAAGCTGCCCGCGCAGCGGGCGGTTTTTGAACGCAGGATGAAAAACGGAATTGCTTCGATTTTGGGTTTTATGAAAAAAGAGAGTTGTTTTCTTGAAGAAAACAACTCTCTTTGCAGAATTTATATATCATTTCTAAATAAACTATTGACAACGATGGGAAAAACATGGTATAATTAATCGCTTATATACAGAAAAAGGCGATACTATCCCCTTGTTTTCTGTGCTTACTGTATCACGAATCCATACAAGAATCAAGATGTTTTGGGCTCGAATTTAACAACAAATCCGGGCGTGTCAATTTTGGGTTGTTTTGTTTGTAAACAACGCCGCGAGGCTTTCAGTACGAAGAAACGGAGTGTGATGAACATGGAGTGTAATCTGGGGCATGAAAAGCACTACGGCAGAACGGTGCGCAGGTGCTTTGCCAAACACGAAGAAATCGTCCCGATGCCCAACCTTCTGGAAATCCAGAAGAAGTCTTATCAGTGGTTTTTGGACACCGGTTTGCGTGAGGTGTTCAGCGATGTCGGCGCCATTACCGATTTTGCCGGAAACTTGGAGCTGACCTTTATTGACTACAGCATGAATGAGCCGCCCAAATACAGCGTGGAGGAGTGCAAAATGCGCGATGCCACCTATGCGGCTCCGCTGAAGGTCAGCGTGCGGCTGCGCAATAAAGAGACGGAAGAAATCAAAGAACAGGAAATCTTCATGGGAGATTTCCCGCTGATGACGGAAGCGGGCACCTTTGTTATCAATGGTGCAGAGCGTGTTGTCGTCTCTCAGATTGTCCGCTCTCCCGGCGTATATTACGGCAAGGAGACCGATCCGAAAACCGATGAGCCGCTGCTGACTTCCACCGTGATTCCTTATCGCGGCGCATGGTTGGAATATGAAACGGACGCCACAGGCGAGTTCTGGGTGCGCATTGATAAAAACCGCAAGTTGCCCATCACCTGCCTGCTGCGGGCAATGGGACTGAAAACCGACGCAGAAATTCTTGCCATGTTCGGCGACGATCCCCGGATTGTCACTACCATTGAAAAAGATGCCTGTAAATCCTATGAAGAGGCCATGTGCGAGATCTACCGCAAGCTGCGTCCCGGTGAGCCGCCCACGGTGGACTCCTGCCGCACGCTGCTGGACGGCATGTTTTTCGATCAGCGCCGCTACGATCTTTCCGTGGTGGGCCGCTATAAATTCAACAAGAAGCTGGCCCTGTGGCCCAGAATTCATGACCGCAAGCTGATTTATCCCGTGGCAGATCCGATGACCGGCGAAATTTTGCATGAAGCGGGCCATGTCATCAGCGTGGAGGAGGCCAAGCATCTGGACGCCATCGGCGTCAATGAAGTGACCATTGATGTGGAAGGTACTCCCATCAAGGTGTTTTCCAACCACATGGTGGATATGGATGCTTATGTGGACTTTGATCCGCTGGAAAAATGCGGCATCAAAGAGCGCGTCCGCTTTGAGGTGCTCAAAAATCTGACGGAGCAGTATCAGGGTGAGGAATTGATTGACCAGTGCATCCTGCACCGCGATGAGCTGGTGCCCAAGCACATCATCATTGATGATATTTTTGCATCCGTCAACTATATGAATGGTTTGGCGCTTGGCCTTTCCGGCAAGGATGATATTGACCATCTGGGCAACCGCCGCCTGCGCTGTGTGGGCGAACTGCTGCAGAACCAGTTCCGCATCGGCTTTTCCCGCATGGAGCGCGTGACCCGCGAGCGTATGACCATTCAGGATCTGGATGTGGTTACACCCCAGAGCCTGATCAACATCCGCCCGGTCACTGCGGCTATCAAAGAGTTTTTCGGTTCCTCTCCGCTGTCCCAGTTTATGGATCAGACCAACCCTTTGGCTGAGCTGACTCACAAGCGCCGCCTGTCGGCCCTTGGCCCCGGCGGTTTGAGCCGTGAGCGTGCCAGCATGGATGTGCGCGATGTGCATTACAGCCATTACGGCCGTATGTGCCCCATTGAAACGCCTGAAGGTCCCAACATCGGTTTGATTTCCTATCTGGCAACCTATGCCCGCATCAATGAGTATGGCTTTGCTGAAGCGCCTTATCGCCGCATTGATAAGGAAACCGGCATTGTGACCGATGATGTGGAATACATGACAGCGGATGTGGAAGATCAGTATATTGTGGCCCAGGCCGCTGAGCCCATCGGTGAGGACGGCCGCCTGGCCAACGCCCGTATCACCTGCCGCCACCGCGATGAGATCATCGAAGTGGACCGCGAGCGCGTGGATTATATGGACGTTTCCCCCCGCATGATGGTTTCCATCGCTACGGCGATGATCCCTTTCCTGCCCAACGACGACGCCAACCGCGCGCTGATGGGTGCAAACATGCAGCGCCAGGCAGTGCCGCTGCTGCGGCCTGAGGCCCCCATTGTCGCCACAGGCATGGAGCACAAGATCTGTCAGGATTCCGAGGTGGCGATTCTGGCTGAAGGCGACGGCGAAGTCCTCAAGGTGGACGCCCGCAATATCACAGTCAAATATGACAGCGGCGAAACAAAGACATATACCCTGACCAAGTTCCTGCGCTCCAACCACACCACCTGCATCAATCAGCGTCCCATTGTGGACGTGGGCGAGCGCGTGGTCAAGGGCGACACCCTGGCCGATGGTCCTGCCACGGATCAGGGCGAAATTGCGCTGGGTCACAACATCCTGGTTGGATTTATGACCTGGGAAGGCTACAACTATGAGGATGCCGTGCTGCTGAACGAGCGCCTGGTCCGCGAGGATGTCTATACTTCCATTCATATTGAGGAATACGAGCTGGATGCCCGCGATACCAAGCTGGGCCCGGAAGAGATCACCCGCGATATCCCCAATGTGGGCGAAGATGCCCTGAAGGATCTGGACGAGCGCGGCATTGTGCGCATCGGCGCCGAGGTTCACGCCGGCGATATCCTGGTGGGCAAAGTGACGCCCAAGGGCGAAACCGATCTGACTGCGGAGGAGCGCCTGCTGCGCGCCATTTTCGGCGAAAAGGCAAGAGAAGTGCGCGACACTTCCCTGAAGGTGCCCCACGGCGAGAGCGGCATCGTGGTGGATGCCCGTGTGTATACCCGTGAAAACGGCGATGAGCTGGCGCCGGGCGTCAACATGGTGGTGCGCATCTATCTGGCGCAGAGAAGAAAGATTCAGGTGGGCGACAAGATGGCTGGCCGCCACGGAAACAAGGGCGTTGTTTCCCGCGTGCTGCCCCAGGAAGATATGCCCTTCCTGCCCGACGGCACGCCGCTGGACATCGTTCTGAACCCCCTGGGCGTTCCTTCCCGTATGAATATCGGCCAGGTGCTGGAAGTCCACTTGGGTTATGCGGCCCATGAGATGGGCTGCAAGGTGGCAACACCTATCTTTGACGGCGCCAGCGAGGAAGATATCACGGCCATGCTGGAAGAAGCCGGCCTGGACCCCGACGGCAAGAGCTGGCTTTATGACGGCCGCACCGGCGAACGTTTTGACAACCGTGTCACCGTCGGCTATGTTTACTTCCTTAAGCTGCACCACCTGGTGGACGACAAGATCCATGCCCGTTCCACCGGTCCCTACTCTCTGGTGACGCAGCAGCCTTTGGGCGGCAAGGCCCAGTTCGGCGGCCAGCGCTTCGGTGAAATGGAAGTGTGGGCCCTGGAGGCTTATGGCGCGGCTTATACTCTGCAGGAGATTTTGACGGTGAAGTCCGATGATGTCACCGGCCGTGTCAAGACCTACGAGGCGATTGTCAAGGGCCACAACGTGCCCACACCCGGCGTGCCGGAGTCCTTCAAGGTTTTGATTAAAGAACTCCAGTCCCTGTGCCTGGATATCCAGGTGCTGGATAAAGACGGCAACCAGATCGAGCTGAAAGACGACGAGGATGCCATGGATACCTTCAATTTGGCGCGTATGGACGCTGACAATGACCGTGACCGGTATGTGGCGGACGATGCGGAGATCGAGGAGAGCGGATTTGCCATTGCAGATGCAGAAGAAGCGGCGGACGGCGCAGGCTTCTCTGACGCAGGCGATGATCTGCTGGATATTTAACGTATCCCAATGAATCAGAGCGATCACAACGATATGAAGGAGGAAAAACGGCAACATGAGTTATGCTGCATTTGATGCAATCAAAATCGGGATCGCATCCCCCGAACAGATTCTTGCCTGGTCCTACGGCGAAGTGAAAAAGCCGGAAACCATTAACTATAGAACGCTGAAGCCTGAAAAAGACGGATTGTACTGCGAGCGTATTTTTGGCCCCACCAAGGACTGGGAGTGCCACTGCGGCAAGTACAAGAAGATTCGTTTCAAGGGCAAAATCTGCGACCGCTGCGGCGTGGAAGTTACCCGCGCCAAGGTGCGCCGTGAGCGCATGGGCCACATTCAGCTGGCAACGCCCGTTTCCCACATCTGGTATTTCAAGGGGATTCCTTCCCGCATGGGTCTGCTGCTGGATATCAGTCCCCGAATTTTGGAGAAGGTGCTGTATTTCGCGGCTTATATTGTCACCGATCCCGGCGAGACGCCGTTGATGAAGAATCAGATTCTCTCGGAAAAAGAATACCGCGACATGCGCGAAAAGTATGAAGACGATTTCCAGGCCGGTATGGGCGCCGAGGCGGTAAAAAAACTGCTGGCGGATATTGATCTGGAGCAGCTTTCCAAAGAACTGCATGCAGAGCTGAGGGATGCCTCCGGCCAGAAAAAGGCACGTATTGTCAAGCGCCTGGAAGTGGTGGATGCGTTCCGCCTGTCCGGAAACAAGCCGGAGTGGATGATCATCGATGTGCTCCCGGTTCTGCCGGCGGAGCTGCGCCCCATGGTTCAGCTGGACGGCGGCCGCTTTGCGACCTCTGACCTGAATGATCTGTACCGCCGCGTGATCAACCGCAACAACCGCCTGAAACGACTGATGGACCTGCATGCTCCCGATATCATTGTCCGCAATGAAAAACGCATGCTCCAGGAAGCGGTGGACGCTCTGATCGACAACGGCCGCCGCGGCCGTGCTGTCACCGGCGCAAACAACCGCGCGCTGAAGTCCCTGTCTGATTTCCTCAAGGGCAAGCAGGGCCGCTTCCGTCAGAACCTGCTGGGCAAGCGCGTGGACTATTCCGGCCGAAGCGTCATCGTTGTCGGCCCTGAACTGAAGATTTACCAGTGCGGCCTGCCCAAGGAAATGGCGCTGGAGCTGTTCCGCCCCTTTGTCATGAAGAAACTGCAGGAAAACGGCGTGGCGCAGAACATCAAGTCCGCCAAGAAAAAGGTGGATAAGGGTGACGATGCCGTTTGGGATGCTCTCGAGGAGGTCATCAAGGATCACCCCGTATTCCTGAACCGTGCACCAACGCTGCACCGTCTGGGTATTCAGGCGTTTGAGCCCGTCCTGGTGGAAGGCCGCGCCATCAAGCTGCACCCCCTGGTGTGCACCGCGTTCAACGCGGACTTTGACGGCGACCAGATGGCAGTTCACGTTCCTCTGAGCGCCGAAGCTCAGGCCGAAGCCCGGGTGCTGATGCTTTCTGCAAACAACCTGCTGCGCCCCCAGGATGGCGGCCCTGTCACTGTGCCGACCCAGGATATGGTGCTGGGTTCCTATCACCTGACCTATGTCCGCGAGGACGAGCCGGGCGCCGGCAAAGTGTTCCTGGATGAGGATGAAGTGATGATGGCCTATGACAACGGCATCATCGGTATCCATGCGCCCATCCGCGTGCGCGCCCGCCGCGAGGTCAACGGCGTGATGCGGGAGAAACTGGTGGATGCCACCGCCGGCCGCATCATTTTCAATGCCAATATTCCCCAGGATCTGGGCTATGTGGACCGCACCGACCCGGATCATATGTTTGACTATGAGGTCACCTTCACCGTGGGCAAAAAGCAGCTCGGCCCCATTATTGACCGCACGATTAAAAAGCACGGCTTTACCGTGGCAGCTGAAGTGCTGGATAAGGTGAAGGCCACCGGTTACAAATATTCCACCAAGTGCGCCATGACCATTTCCGTGGCGGATATGACCGTTCCGCCTCAGAAGCAGGTGCTGCTGAAGGAAACCGAAGAGCGCACGCTGGCCATTGAAGAGCAGTACAAGATGGGCTTTATGACCGATGAGGAACGTTATAAAGCTGTAGTCAGCGAGTGGGAAAAGACCACGGAAGATGTGTCCAACGCGCTGCAGGAAAACCTGGACCGCTTCAACCCCATCTTCATGATGGCGGATTCCGGCGCCCGTGGTTCCATGAAGCAGATTCGTCAGCTGGCCGGTATGCGCGGCCTGATCGCCAATACCGCCGGTAAAACCATCGAAATTCCCATCAAGGCGAACTACCGCGAGGGCCTGAGCGTTTTGGAATACTTTATTTCCAGCCGCGGCGCCCGTAAGGGCCTGGCCGATACGGCTCTGCGTACGGCTGACTCCGGTTATCTGACCCGCCGCATGGTGGATGTTTCCCAGGAAGTCATCATCCGTGAAGAAGACTGCGGTTACACCAAGGGCATCGTGGTTTCTGAGATTGCCGAAGGCGGCCAGGTGATTGAAAAGTTTGCCGACCGCCTGCGCGGCCGTTATCCGGTGCGCGATATTCTGGATGAGCAGGGCAATGTTCTCATTTCCAAAGATCATATGATGATGGACGAGGATGCCAAACTGCTGGAGGCTCACGGTATCCACGAGGTTGAAATCCGCACGGTGCTGACCTGCCATGCCCACAGCGGCGTATGCGCCAAGTGCTATGGCATGAACCTGGCCACCGGCCAGCGCGTCGGCCCCGGCGAAGCGGTGGGTATCATCGCGGCACAGTCCATCGGTGAGCCCGGCACCCAGCTGACCATGCGTACTTTCCACACCGGCGGTTTGGCCGGCGGTGATATCACCCAGGGTCTTCCCCGTGTCGAAGAGCTGTTTGAAGCCCGCAAACCCAAGCGCATGGCGACTTTGGCGGAGATCGGCGGACGGGTATCTATTGAGGAAAGCCACCGCGGCTCCCTGGCCAATATCACCATCACGGATCAGGAGAGCGGTGAAACCAAGAATTATGCGCTGCCGCACACCGGTCTGAATGTCCGCGACGGAGAGATGATTGCCAAGGGAACTGCGCTGAACCAGGGCGCTCTGAACCCCCATGATATTCTGCGTATCCGTGGTATTTCTGCGGTGCAGAACTATTTGATTCAGGAAGTTTTGAAGGTCTATCGTCAGCAGGGTGTTGACATCAATGATAAGCACATTGAGGTCATCGTGCGTCAGATGATGCGCAAAGTCCGGGTGGAAGAAGCCGGCGACACCACGCTGCTGTCCGGTTCCATGGTGGATATTTTTGAGGTAGAAGACGCCAATCAGGCGCTGGAGGAGCGCATTGCTGCCGGTGAAAAGCGCGAAGACGGCAGCGAATTGCAGCCGGCAACCTACACGCAGCTGCTGATGGGTATTACCAAGGCTTCTCTGGCGACAGACTCCTTCTTGTCTGCAGCATCCTTCCAGGAAACCACCAAGGTTCTGACGGAAGCTGCCATCAAGGGCAAGGTGGATCATCTGGTGGGCCTGAAGGAAAATGTGATTATCGGCAAGCTGATTCCTGCCGGTTCCGGTCTGCGCAAGTACCGCGCCTATGCCGAAAAACTGGTGCCCGACAAAGTGGATGCCCAGCCGCTGGCGGCAGCTGCCGGAATGGATGTTACCTCCGGCTTTGGCACCGATGTACTGCTTTCCGACGGCGATGTCGAGGTGGATGCAGCGGCAGACGCCGGGGAAGAGGAATCCATCGAGCTGTAAGAAAACATGTGTTTTGCATGGCAGCAGGCGTGCCGCTCAGCGGCGCGCCTGCTGTTTTCAAAACCACTGGGCGGGGCCGTTTGGTCAAAATTCCCACTTTTCGGCCCAAAAACGCGCCAAAAATCCCCGAAAAAGCAAGGGGCTATTGCGGAAAAACCTATTGACGCACATTTGACCCTATGCTATAATTCTAAATTGCGCGGATAGAGCAAAACTATGGGTAAAAGGAGCTTTTTTGTGCTTTCTGAGCTGAAAACAAAGAGCAAAGTGATCGGGGTGAAACAATCCCTGAAAGCGGTAAGAGCCGGCAGGGCAGAGCGTGTTTATTTTGCTGGTGATGCCGATCCGGCGCTCCTGGCGCCGATTCAGGCACAGTGTGAGAGCGATGGCATTCGCATCACATCGGTGGAGAGCATGGCTGTGCTTGGTCAGGCCTGCGGTATTGAAGTGGGTGCTGCCGTGGCTGTTTTGCTGAAAGAAGAGACTATTTGCCTGCGTTGAATATTTCCGGCGCATGATTTTTGGTTTTTATCGGGATATTTTTTGATATTCTGCTAAAAATAGAATTTATGAGAAAGGAGAGAACCTATGCCTACATTTAACCAGTTGGTCAGAAAGGGAAGAGAACAGGCTACTTACAAG